>NZ_JBYIRN010000004.1:0-308029 GCF_057708145.1 Micromonospora sp. bgisy143 | reverse complement strand
ACCCGAACCCCGCGGGTCCTTCTGCCCGCGCCGGCCCCATCCCGCGTCCGCGCCTCGCACAGCGTGATCCGCGGGTGATCATGGAGTTATTGCGGTGACACGCCGGTGGCGGTGGCAATAACTTCATGCTCAACCCGTTGGGGAGCCGGCGGGGAGGGCAACGCGGGGGGGCTTTACGGGGGTTCCGGTGGGCGGCGGGGTGGTGTTGGTGGTTCGTTTTTGGGCCTAGGGTCGGTGTGTGGGGGACGCGCTGATTCTTCTCGTCTTCGGCTGTGCTGTGGCTGGCGTGTTGGCCGTGCTGTGGTGGCTGGGTGTGCGTGGTCGCCGCCGCGGTATCGGTGGCGAGGTCATGGGGCCGTTCGAGGAGATGTGGCATCCGGCCGCGACGCGCTACCGCGTGGAGATCCGCGTCCAGGAGGAGCGGATGGCGCCGAGGTCGTCGGCCGACGACACCGACGGGCGGGCTCAGGAGGGCTTGGGACCGCAGACGTAGCGCGGCTCGGCGTCGTACCGCCAGCTGAACTTCTCCCGCTTGACCACCACGCCGCCCTTCTTGATGACCCGGAAGGCGTCCTGGGTGAAGCCGTTGATGCCGTTGCTGGGGATGCACGTCGGACCGGGTTCGAGGTGGATGAGCTTCGGCTTGGTGATGTTGCGACGCGGGCCGTACTCGGTCTTGACGCTGTCGTAGATCTTCGTGCTCCAGATCGAGACGGTCACCGAACTCGACGTGTACGACGTGTCGATGAGGAGGCCGTACCCGGTGTTGTTGCGGAACTTGAAGTCCAGGTTCGGCCAGAAGATGGTCGACTCGATGACGGCCGGGTACCTGTCGAACCAGTACGAGTGCGGCTTGTGCTCGACGTCCTCGAGGCCGGCGTAGTAGGTGGCGTTGAAGAGGGTCGTCGTGAACTGCGACGTGCCACCCCCGACGCCGGGCACCAGCTTGCCGTCCAGGATGACCGGGGCGTCGCGGTAGCCCTGGGCGTAACCCCGTTCGCCGGTGTGCCCGTTCAGGGAGAACGTCTTGCCCGGCAGCACCACCGTGCCGTCCACCTTCTTGGCGATGGTGGCGATGTTCTGGCTGCGCGGTGACGACATGCCGCCGGTGAACCGGGTGGTGAACGTGGACACCCGTTCCTTGATGCCCAGACCGGCCAGCTTCTCCCTGGTCAGCTCCGGTGGCGTCTCCTTGAGCTCCCCGGTCACCTCCCGCCCGCCGGACCTTGGCAGCACCGCCAGCAGGTCACGGCCCAGGGTGGCGGTGTCGAGCTGCTGCCCGGCCCGCCCGTCGGTGACCGTGGGACGGCCGCCGGCGATGGTCACCGTCGCGTCCTTCGGCGGCACCTCGATCGCGTTCAGGTCGTCGCCGAGGGCCGCCCGCAGCCGCTTGACGTCCACCGTCGGGCTCAGCTTGCCGGCCTTGTCGGCGGTGAACCGGAGGCTCTTCGCGATGACCGCCGGCGGCACCCGCACCGAGCCCCGGTCGGTGCGCAGGGTGACCGGCGCGGAGACGGCCGGCTTGGCCAGCTCGGCGACCAGCCGGTCCACCTCCTCGGCCGAGGTCGCCGGCTGGCTCTCGACCAGTGGCACGGTGACCGGGGTGCCGGCCAGCCAGCCGGTCCGGACGGCGTCGGCCGAGCGCTGCGGGTCGAGGGCGAGGCCGGGCTTGGGGCGTACCACCTTGGGGGTGGTGCCCTGGTAGGTGATGGCCGGCATCGTCATCGGACGGATCTGGTCGCCGAGCGCCGTGCGCAGGGCTGCGTCCAGGCGGGCCGCGTCGACGGTGACGACCGGTTCGACGGTACGGGAACCGACCAGCCGACTCACCGGGTGCGCGTCGGCCTCCGCCGCTGCCGCGACGGTGGCCGCCACGTCGACCGCGAGCCCCACGTCGGCCGGGTCGATCTCGGTGGTGCGCTCCCCGACCGTGATCCGCAGGGGCGCGGCGAGGGTCGCCGCCCGCCGTTCCAGCTCCGCCCGCAACTCCCGGTCGGCCGCGTCACGGCTGCGACCGCCCAGCTCGGCGCCGAGCACGCTGGTGCCCCGGGGCACGTCCCCGGCGTACGCCCAGGCGCCGGCACCCGCCGCGGCGGCGAGCACGCCACCGGCTACGCCCGCCGCGAGCAGCGTCCGGGTGCGGCGCGGACGGCGACCGCCGTTGTCCGCCTCGCCCGTGGTCGTCGCCGTGGTCGGTGTGACCACCTCCGGCTCGTCGTCCGGCCAGGTGACCGCCGTGACCTGCACGGTGGGTCGGTCGTCGGCGGGTGGACGTTTGTCGCCGTACAGCGTCACTGCAACCTCGTTCGCCAGGTGCCACGGGAGGTCTCCCCTCCCGGAGGACACCACGGTAACCAATGCTCGGCCGTCCGCGCGGGCTGCGCCCGTCCGGTGCTGCTACCGCGTGTCGCCCGGCGTGTCGCGGGAACGTGGGGCCGGTGCCCGCGCCGGGCGGCCGGCGTGGCACGGTGGCGGGGTGGACGCTGCGGAGCGGGTGTTGGCGTACGGCGGCGGGTGGTTGGACCGCGCGGGCCCGTTACGGACCGACCCGGCCCGACTGGACGCGTTGCTCGCCGACCCGGCGACGGTGGTGCTGCCGCTGTGGCGGGACCGTTGCCTCGTCGACGGGGACGGTCCGGTCCGGTTGACGGCCGAGCGCGCGTCACTGGTCCGGTCGGCCGCCGCGGAGACCGTCTTCCTGGGGCTCGACGGGGACGTCGCGGTGTTCGCCGTGGACCTCTCCGCGCTCGCTGAGCCCGCCGCCGTCGAGATGGCGGGGGCGGCGCGGGCCGTCGACGTACGGGCGCTGGTCGGGCGGCTCGACCCGGCCGGCGCGGCGACCCAGGCGTACGCCCGGGGGTTGCTGCACTGGCACCGGCAGCAGCGGCACTGCGGCGCGTGCGGTGCGGTGGCCGTGGCCGGTGGTGGCGGCCACCTCCGGACCTGTTCCGGCGCGGAGTGTGGTCGGTTGCTGTTCCCCCGCATCGAACCGGCGATCATCGTGCTGGTGGAGGCACCCGGCTCGCCCGGACGCTGCCTGTTGGCCCGGCACGCGGGCGCGGCGGAGGACTCCTACTCGACGTTGGCGGGCTTCGTGGAGGTCGGCGAGAGCCTGGAGGACGCGGTCCGCCGGGAGATGGCCGAGGAGGCCGGGATCACCGTCACCGACGTGACGTACCAGGGGTCGCAGGCGTGGCCGTTCCCCGCCGGGTTGATGGTGGGCTTCCGGGCCACCGCGACCTCCGAGGAGGTACGCGTGGACGGTGTGGAGTTGCTGGAGGCGCGCTGGTTCACGCGGGAGGAACTGCGGGAGCGGGTCGCGGCAGGTCGCCGGCTGGGTCGGGTGGACTCGATCGATCATCACCTGCTGACCGCGTGGTTGACGGCAGGCTGAGGATCATCACCAGCGCCGTCGCCGCGGCGGTGCCCAGGGCGCACCACATGATCCCCTGGAACGTGCGCGGGGCGACGGCCATCGTCAGGACGGCCAGGACGCCCGCGGCGACCCACAGCGGCGCGGACGGCCAGCGCGCGCCGGCCGCGATCTTGGCGTTGACGGCCGCGAAGACCAGCGCGTAGAGCGCGCCGGTGGCGGCGAAGAACGGGGCGTACTCGCCCAGCGGGGCGTAGTCCTCGCCGCCCACCAGCCGGAACGCGAGGCCACCGGCCAGGGCCGAGGCGGCGACCAGCGCCACGCCGCAGCCGGCGACGATCGCGAGCACGGTGGTGCGGACACGGTTGTCGCCGACCGCCAGGCGGGGAAGGGCGAGTACCACGATCACCTGCGGTGCCCAGAGGGCGCCCTTGGTGAGCACGGTGCCCACGGCGTACGCGCCGGAGTCCGCCGGGGACAGCAACTGCCGGGCGAAGATCAGATCGGCGTACGACACGGCGAGCATCGCCAGCGCTGCCGTGCCGGCGCTGGCCACCTGCCGGATCCGCAGCGCGCCGCCGACGCCGCCGTCCGCGCCCGGGGTGGCCCGGTGGGCCGGCCGGGCGATCCAGATCAGCGCGGGCAGCACGAGGTACGCGGTCACCATGCCGGCCACCAGGGTGTCGACGACGTCGGCGCCGAGCACCAGCGCGACGATCATGCCGCCGTACCGACCGGCGGCGACCACGCCCATCGCCCAGGCGAGACGGAGGAAGCGCTGTTCGCCCTGTAGCTCGCCGAGCCATCGGGCGGCCAGGACGACCGCGACGGTGGTCCCCGCGACCAGCGCCACGACCGTCAGCGACAGCCGGAGGGCGGTCACCATCAGCGGGGCGGCCACGACGACCGCGCCGGCGGAGACGGCGGTGGTGACGAGGGTGACCCGGTTCGTCGGGGCACCCGGATGCCGCGCCCGGTGCACCGCGACCGCCATCTGCAGCCCCACGCCCGCGACGCCGGCGATCGCGACGAGCGCCGCGCCGGTCGCCAGGACGCTCAGACCCTCCGCCGTCAGGTGTCGGGCGCCGAGCATCGGGAGCAGGTAGGCCAGCCCGTTCGTCACCATGGCGGCACCGGCGACCGCCGCGCCCGCCGCGGAGAGCCGGCCCGCGCCGGGGCCGGCCGTCGTGTCTGTCATCGCGCCTCGTGGGGGTGTGGCCGGGGCGCGGTGTGCGCGCCGGACGTCGCGTCGTCGGCGCGGAGTCGCCCGTCGACGTGGAAGGCAAGCTACCGTCCGTCCTCCCCCTGTGCCTAGAGTGCTGTCCGGAGCCCCGGGAGCGACATCGGGCCCGCTTCCCGTCCAGGTCTGTGGGGGTCCGTGTGCGCCGAGGAACACCGGGTTCCCGTCCGGCGCTGTCGCGGGCCGTGGTCGTACTCCGTCGGTGGTGGCCGGAGACGGTGCTCGGCGTCGCGGTGGTCCTCGCGATCCTCGGGCCGGTGCTGGGCCGGGGCTACGTCCTGCGGTACGACCTGGTGTTCGTGCCGGACCCGCCGTTCGGCGCGATGGTCTGGGGCAACGGCGGCGAGCTGCCCCGGGCGGTGCCCAGCGAACTGCTCGCGGTGGGCCTCGCGCACCTGCTGCCCGCCGACGTGGCGGAGAAGCTGCTGCTCGCCGGCGCGCTGGCGCTGGCCAGCGTGGGCGCCGCCCGGCTGGCCCCGGTCAGCCACCCGCTGGCCCGGATCGCGGCAGGGCTCGGGTACGTCTGGAACCCCTGGGTGTACGGGCGGCTGCACCTCGGTCAGTGGGCGGTGGTCGCCGGGTACGCCGCCCTGCCGTGGGCGTACGCCTGGGTGCTTCAGGTGCTGCGACCGCCGGGCGGCATCGGGCCGGGCCGGCGTGCTGCGGTCGCCGGTGGGATGGCGGTGGTGCTGGGTGGTCCGGCGCTGGTGCTGGCGGCGGTGCTCTCCTGCGCGCCGGCGTTGGCCCTGGCCCGGCGCTGGCGGGCCTTGGTGGCGGGAACGGCGACGCTCGCCGGTCTCACCGCGCCGTGGCTGGTGGCGCTGACGAACCGGGGTGCCGCGGTCGATCTGGACGAGCGGGGTGTCGCCGCCTTCGCCGTCCGCGCGGACACGCCACTCGGTGTGCTCGGCAGCGTCGCCACCCTCGGCGGTGTCTGGAGCCGGCACGCCGTCACGGTCGGGCGGGACCGGTGGCCGGTCGCGTTGCTCGCGCTGGCCCTCGCCCTGGCGGCGGTCTGGGGGTACACCCGGGCCCGTCGCCGTTGGCCGTCGGCCGCCTGGTGGGGCCTGCTCGTCGGTGCGGGCCTGGGCGCCGGTATCGCCCTGCTGCCCGCCTGGTCGGTCGGTGCGCAGGCGATGGTCGCGCTCGTCGAGCACGTTCCGCTGGCCGGCGCGGTCCGGGACGGTACCCGGCTGCTCGCTCCACTGGCCCTGGTGCAGGCCGTTGGCCTCGGCATGGTGGTCGAGTGGCTGGTGGCGGCGGGCCTCCGACCGCTGGCCCCGCTGGTGCTGGTCGCGCCGGTGCTGCTGCTGCCCGGCCTGGCCTGGGGGCTCGGCGGCCAACTGGAGACGGTGCGGTACCCGCCCGAGTGGTCGGCGGTACGCGCGGTGGTGAACCGGGATCCGGCCGGTGGCGCGCTGGTCTCGCTGCCCTGGGCGTCGTTCCGCGCCTACGGTTGGGCGGGGCAGGTACCGGTTCTCGACCCGGCCCCACGCGCCTTTCACCGACCGGTGATCGCCGACCAGGACGTGCTGGTCGGTCGGGAGCGGATCCGCGGCGAGAGTCCCGCGGCGGACCGGGTGGCCCGGGTGCTGGCGGCGCCGGGCGATCCGGTGGCGGAGCTGCGTCGCCTGGGTGTGCGGTACGTGCTCATCCAGACCGATCAACCCGGTGCGGCCGAGGTGGAGGGCCGTTTCGCGGAGGCCGACGTGGTCCGTCGGGATGGGACGCTGATCCTGCTCCGCCTGACTGGTGCCGGTCCTGCCGGCTCGCCAGGGAGTGTCGGCATTGGTCCCGTGTTGGGGTATTCGGTACTCGGGGCCACCGTGTTGATCACCCTTTCGCACCGCGCCGTGAGACGTCGACGCATGTTACTGTGCGGTCACTTTTGTCGAAGGGACCGTCAATGAAGGCATCCTTCAATCCCCTCCTGATCGCGGTCGTCGCCGCGACGGTGGGTGCCGTGCTGGGCATTCTGGCCGTGTCGGTCGGGACGTCGACCATCACGAACAGCAACACGAAGCCTGCGAACGTGGAGCAGCCCATCATCGTTTACGGCGATCGCTGACGGCCCGTCATGGAGGTCCTACCTCCTGACGTGTCGTCAGATGTGGTCGTACTCGACGTCGTGGTGCCCGCGTACAACGAGGCGCTCCGGCTGCCCGACACCCTGATCCTGCTCCGGGCGGCGCTGGCCGACCTCGGGGTGCCCTGCCGGGTCACCGTGGTCGACAACGCCAGCACCGACGGAACCGCCGAGGTGGTGACGGGCGCGCCGAGCGGCCCGGTCCCCGTCCGGCTGCTCTGGTGTGCGGAACCGGGCAAGGGCTTCGCGGTCCGCACCGGTGTGCTGGCCAGCGACGCGCGTTACGTCGGCTTCTGCGACGCGGACCTGGCCACCGCGCCGGACACCCTCGGGCAGGTGCTCAGTCTCCTGGCCGAGGGCGTCGACGCGGTGGTCGGTTCGCGGGCGCACCCCGAGTCGGTGGTGCAGGAGCGGCACAGCGTGCTCCGGCGCTGGGGCGCGGTGGCGTTCCGGGCCGCCGTCCGGCAGGTGGTGCGTGGCGTGGGCGAGACCCAGTGCGGGTTCAAGTTCTTCCGCAACGATGTCGCACGCCGGTCGTTCGCGCCGCTGCGCTGCGGCGGGTTCGCGTTCGACGTCGAGGTCCTGGGCCGTGCCGAACGGGCCGGCGCCCGGTTGGTGGAGATCCCCGTCAACTGGGTCGACGTGCCCGGCTCACGCTTCTCCCCGGCCCGGCACGGATGGCAGAGCTTCGTGGACGTCGCGAAGATCAGTTGGCGGCTGCGCCGGGCCGACACCGTACCCGCGATGCCGCTGCCGGTCGTCGCCCGGCAGGTCGGCGGCGACGTGGCCGGCGGCGCCGCCACCGTGGGATTGCGGCCGTGAGTGTCGGCCACTTCCCGGTCGCCGCGTCGTCCACCACCGAGCCGGTGGTGGCGGGGCGGCGGATCGCGGTGCTCAACTGGAAGGACCCGTGGCATCCGGACGCGGGTGGCGCGGAGGTCTACGCCTGGCAGGTCGCCCGCGACCTGGTGACCGCCGGAGCGGAGGTCACCTTCGTCACCGCGCGTCCGGACGGACAGCCCGGCGACGAGACCCGCGACGGCATCCGCATCGTCCGGGTGGGTGGACGGTGGACCATCTACCCCCGGGTGCTGGGCTGGCTCGCCCGACGTCGGCGACAGTTCGACGTCGTCGTGGACTGCCAGAACGGCATACCGTTCTTCAGCCCGGCGGTCCTGCCCCGGGACGTGCCGGTCGTCTGCGTGATCCACCACGTGCACGACCGTCAGTTCCGGCTGTACTTCGGCCCGGTCGTCGGTCGGTTCGGCGCGTGGTTGGAGGGCCCGGTCGCCCGCGGGGTCTACCGCCGAGGGATGACGCTCGCCGTCTCACCGTCGACGGCCGCCGCCGTCCGCGATCGGCTCCGCTGGACCGGCCCGGTGGTGGTGGTACCCAACGGGGCGGACGCGTCGGCGTCGCCCGTCGTCGACCCGGCCGCCCGCGACACCAACCCCCGGGTCGTCTGCGTCGGCCGGGTCACCCGGCACAAGCGGGTCGACCTGGTGCTGGACGCCGTCGGCCAACTCCGGTCCCGGCGACCCGGCCTGCGGCTGGACGTGGTCGGTGGTGGGCCGGACGTGGCGCTGATCCGCCAACAGGTCGTCGAGCGTGGGCTGGACGACATCGTCACGGTGCACGGACACCTGCCCTCCGCCGAGCGGGACGCGCTGCTGGCCAAGGCGTGGGCGCACGTCTCCGGCTCGTGGGGCGAGGGCTGGGGTCTGGTGGTGGTGGAGGCCGCCGCCGCCGGGCTGCCCACCGTCGCCTTCGACGTTGACGGGCTGCGCGACGCCGTGCGGCCGGGCCGGACCGGGTGGCTGGTCGACGAGGGCGACGACCCGGCGAGCCGACTGGCCGACGGCCTCGACCGGGCCCTGGACCACCTCGCCGTACCGGCCGAGGCCGAGGCGATGGCGGCCGAGTGTCGCCGGTGGAGCGACAGCTTCCGCTGGGCGGACACCGGCCGGCGGGTCCGCGCGGTCATCGGGGACCTGCTCGCGCCGCGCCGCGTACCGTGGGCGGCGGGTAACGCGTCCCTGCTGATCCGGACGGACCGGCCGGAGCGCCTCCTCGCCCAGGTGTCGCCCCTGCTGCCGTACACCCGGCACGTCGCGGCCGACGAGCGCGGCCTGTGGATCGTCGTGCCGGCCGCCGATCCGGCGGCGGTCCGGCAGGTGCTCGTCGACGCGGGCGTCGCACCCGAGCAGATCAGCGAGCGGGACGCCAGCGGTGACGAACTGCTCACCGGAGTTCCGGTACGGCAGTGCTGACCGCCTGGTCGACCGCTCGCCGCGCCCCCGGCATACCGTCCGCGACGGTGTCGCTGGCGGTGTGGCGGCTGCGTGAGCTGCTGGTCTGCCTCGCGTTGATCGGTCTCTGTGTCACCCAGGAGCCCGGGCTCATCGTGCCGGACACCAAGCTGGACATGGCTCTGGACCCGGGCGGCTTCCTGACCCGGGCGACCCACCTGTGGACGGCGGACTGGCAGTTCGGCACGCTCCAGAACCAGGCCGTCGGCTACTTCTTCCCGATGGGCCCGTTCTTCCTCCTCGGCGAGGCGGTGGGCCTACCGGCCTGGCTCGTCCAACGGCTCTGGATGGCGACGCTGCTCTGCGTGGCCCTCACCGGGGTGGTGCGCCTGGCCCGCGCACTGAACCTGGGCGGTCCGGCGTCGCGGCTGGTGGCCGGCGCGGTGTTCGCCCTCTCGCCCCGCGCGCTGACCCTGGTCGGCACGGTCTCGCTGGAGCTGCTGCCGTACTGCGTCGCGCCGTGGGTGCTGCTGCCGCTGGTCAAGGGCGCGGCGGGTGGCTCGCTGCGGCGGGCGGCGGCACTCAGCGGACTGGCCGTGGTCTGCATGGGCGGGGCGAACGGCGCCGCCGCCGCCTGCGCCGTGCTGCCGGCGTTCCTCTACATAGTGACCCGGGCGCCCGGGTGGCGACGGGTCCGGCTGCTGGCCGCGTGGATGGTGGCGATGGTCGCGGCCACCTTCTGGTGGCTGGTCCCGCTGCTGCTCATGCAGCGCTACGGGTTCCCGTTCCTGCCGTACACCGAGACCGCGGCGGTCACCACGAGCGTGACGTCGCTCCCCGCGGCCGTACGGGGCGCCACGCACTGGGTGGGCTACCTGGCCGTGGACGGAGTGCCCTGGTGGCGCTCCGGCTGGGTGCTCGTCACGACGTCCTGGATGGTCGTGCTCACCGGCCTGATCGCCTGCCTCGGCCTGGCCGGGTTGGCCCGCCGGGACCTGCCGGAGCGACGGTTCCTGCTGGTCAGCGCACTGGTCGGCCTGTTGACCCTGACCGCCGGCAACATGTCGGACGGCGGTGCGGCCTTCGCCGCCACCGTACGGGAGGCCCTCGACGGCCCGCTCGCGGCGCTGCGCAACCTGCACAAGTTCGACGTCGTACTCCGCCTGCCGCTGGCCCTGGCCACCGCGCACATGCTGGACACCGTCGGCCGGATCGCGGTCATCCGCCGGTTCACCCGACCCACCAACATGGCGCCCCGGCGGGTGGCGCTGGGCGTCACCGCCATCGCGCTCCTCGCCGTCGCCAGCGGCGCGGGAAGCGCGGGCCTCGCGGCCGGCGGTGGATTCTGGGCGCTGCCCCAACACTGGCGGCAGGCGACCGCCTGGCTCGACCAGCACGCGGGCCCGGGCACCACGCTGCTCGTACCTGGGAGCAACTTCGCCGAGTACAACTGGGGGCGGTCGCTGGACGAGCCCGTCCAACCCCTGCTGGACTCGCCGTGGGCGGTGCGGTCCCTGGTGCCGGCCGGATCGGCGGGCAACGCCCGACTGCTTTCCGCGATCGACGAGCGCCTCGCCGCGGGCACCGCCTCCCCCGGACTGGCGGACGTGCTCGGCCGGCTCGGCGTGCGGTACCTGCTCGTCCGCAACGACCTTCGCCAACCAGTCGGCGGCTTCGCCTGGCCGGTCCTCGTGCACCGCGCGCTGAACAGCGCCCCGGGGCTGTTCCGGGTCGCCGCGTTCGGCCCCGACAGCGGGGTACGGCCGGACTTCGGTGGGGCGTGGGACTACGGGCTGCACGAGCCGTACCCGGCGGTGGAGATCTACCAGGTGGACCGGCCGACCAGCAGAGCCACGCTGGCCGACGCGGCGGAGCCGCTCAACCTGGCCGGCGCTCCGGAGACGCTGCTGGACCTCAGTGACGCGGGAGTGCTCGGTGAACGGCCGGTGATCCTCGACGGCGACGCCCCGGTGGACGACGCCGGAGGCACCGTCCTCGCCGACAGCCTGCGCAACCGGAAGGTCGACTTCGGACTCGTCCGGGGCAACACGTCGCGGACGCTGACCGCCGAGGAGCAGTCCGAATCCGCCGGCACGGCCCAGGACATCCTGGACCCGGCGTGGAGGTCGTCCCTCACCTCGTCGGGGTACGCCGGAATCGCCGACGTGCGGGCGTCCACCAGCGCGGCGGACGTCACCGGCCCGGCCGGCCTGCGCGACCCCTCCGCCGGGCCGTTCTCCGCCGTGGACGGGGACAGCGGCACCGCCTGGCTCTCCGACGGTGCGCGCAAACCCGTCGGCCAGTGGGTGGAGGTCCGCTTCACCGAGAAGATTCAGGCCGGGTCGGCGGAGCTACAGGTGGTCGACGACGAGGTGGTCGGTGACCCGGTGACCCGGGTCCAGATCAGCACGGCTGGTGGTTCGTACGTGCACTCGGTGACCGACGCCGGGCGGAAGCCGCTGCGGCTGGCGCTGCCGTCGGGGCGTACCAGTTGGGTGCGGGTGACCATCGACGGCGTCGCGGGCTTCGACGCGCCCGGACGGCGCGCGGGCATCCGGGAGTTGCGGGTGCCCGGGGTGAGCCCGCAGCGCTACCTGCGGCTGCCGGCGTCGCCCGACACCGCCCGGGCCCCGGAGGTCGTCGCGCTCGCCCGCAAGGCCGGGGACCGGACGGCCTGCGCCCTCGTCGGCAGTCGCTACCTGTGCGCCCCCGACCTGATCCGGCAGGGCGAGGAGACCGGCCTGGTGACCCGCCGCTTCGACCTGCCGGCCGCCGCCACCCCGCAGCTCACCGGTCTGGCCCGGGCCACGCCCGCCACCGCGCTCGCCGTGTACGACGACCTGCTGGGCGGGGAGACCTACACGACGTCGAGTTCGTGGTTCGCCGACCCGGTCGCCTCGTCCCGGTCGCTGTCCGACGGGGACGACGGCACGGCCTGGTGGGCCGACCCGGACGACCCGCAGCCCACCGTGCGGCTGCGCTGGGCCGGGATCCGGAAAGTGAGCTGGGTACGGCTGCGGTTCGCGTCGACCCTCGTCGCCGCGCCACCCAGGACGGTGCGGATCACCGGCGACAACGGCATCCGCGAGGTGGCGGTCGACCCGGACGGTGTCGCCCGCTTCCCCGCCCTGCGCGGGCGCAGCATCGTGGTGGCGGTGACCTCGACGGTGCCGCGGGTCAACCGTACGACGGCGCTCTTCGAGCCACAGCCGCTGCCCGTGGGCCTCAGCGGGGTGGACGTCGACGGCGTACCCGAGGCCAACCAGCCGCGTGACCTGGACCGTACGGTGACGTTGCCCTGCGGTGCCGGCCCGACGATCGTGATCAACGGGGTGACGGTGCCGACGACGGCCACCGGCAGCCTGCGGGACCTGCGGGACCTGCGCCCGCTGCGGTACCGGGCCTGCGCTCCCGCCCCGAAACAGCGGACGACGACGGGGAACGACCGGGTGGGGCTGCGCGCCGGCCCGAACGAGGTCGCCGCGCCCCCGGACCGGTTCCTGGTCGACAGCGTGATCCTCAGCGGTGAGCCGCCGCAGCGGTCCGTGTCCGAGCCGCCCCGCCGGGCGCTGACGGTGCTCGGCTGGGACGACCAGCACCGGTCGATCGACATCGGCGCGGGTGGCGGCAGCTACCTGGTCGTACCGGAGAACGCCAACCCGGGCTGGCGGGCCACCCTCGACGGTGTCCGGCTGGTGCCGACCCGACTCGACGGGTGGAAACAGGCGTGGTTCGTACCGGCCGGTGCCGCCGGCCGGGTCGAGTTGGTCTTCACCCCCGGTGAGCAGTACGCCCTCGTCCTGCGCCTGGGCGGGGGACTGCTGCTGTTGTTGGCCGTCGCGGCGCTGCTTCCCGCCCGCCGCCACCGGCCGGCGTACCCGGTGGTGCCGACGACTATGCCGACCGCGCCGGTACTCGCGCTGGCGGTGCCGGCGCTGCTCGGCGGGTTGGTCGGGCTCGGCTGCGCGGTCGTGGTCGTCGTGCTGCACCGACGCCGGATGCCCACTCCGGGCTGGATCTGGGTGCCGGCGGCGGTGGGCCTGAGCGCGTACGGGACCCAGCGGTGGTGGCTGCCCCGGGTCGGGTCGGAGCGGCTGGCCGACCTACTCGTGGTGCTCCCGACCGGCCTGCTGCTCATCGCGATCGCCGCCCTCGTGCTGCGGTCCCGCCGGGTGCGCGGACGGTTCGAGGCGCGCCGCGAGGGCCGGCTGCGGGGTTGGGCCCGACGTCGCGCCCTGCAACGCGGGCAGCGACGCCCCGACGAGGCGGTCGGTCTCGGCGGTCCCGGGCCGGTGCCGGTCGCGCCGCCCCGCGAGGAAGCGCCGCAGCCGCTGCGTCGGCCGTTCGATGAGGTGGTAGCTGGCCGTCGCGACCGGGATGGTCAGGGCCAGGGTGAGCACGAGGAGCACCCAGAACGAGCTGTTCATCCGGGTGAAGCCGAGCAGGCGGAAGCAGACCTCGAGGGCGAGGAGGTGCCAGAGGAAGATGCCGTAGGAGATCCGACCGAGGAACCTGACCACCGGCTGACCGAGCAGCGCGCGGGGCACCCCGCCCGAACCCGGGCCGACGAGCGGGGCGATCACGCACCAGGCGATGAGCAGGAACACCAGGTGCTCGATGACCGACTCGACCGGGGTGGCGGGATCGACCCCGCGTGGGCCGGCGATCGGCGTACTGGCGATCCAGAGCAGCGCGCCGGCGATGAGCCACGAGGTGCCCGGCGCGAACGTGAAGACCCGGAGTCCGCGCGGCGTGGCGGACCACGGATCCTCGTCGCCTCGCCCGGCGTCGCCGCCGTTCAGACCGCCGAGGAACGCCGACGAGGTCCGGTTCGCGGGCCAGGAGGCGAGCACGGCCAGCATGATGCCGACTCCGAACCAGTCGAGGAAGGCGGGTAGCCAGAGCACCGCGAGCCCCGGTAGTGGCGAGTCGGGGCCGTGGACGTACGCGTTCCAGGTGAGGCCGGCGAGGACGAGGACGACGCCGAGAGTCAGGTGGCGTCGGGCTCGCTGAAGCGGGTTCCGACCGCCCATTCGGCGGGCGATCACCGCTATCACCGGCAGCGCCAGGTAGAAACTCGCCTCCGTGGCCAGGCTCCAGGTCTGTTCCATCCCGACCGGGAGTCGCAATGGCTGATAAATCTGTGCCAGCAGAACGGGGATTGCCCAGTCCCAGACCGACCTCAGGTAATCGATGTTGAGCCACGCCAGTGCGACGACCGCCATTGCCCAGTAACCGGGCAGAATGCGCAGTCCGCGATGCCAGAGGTATCTCCGAACTGAGGGTGACGGCTGCCCATGAATGGCGGCGAGCACGAATGGCCGGTAGAGGAGGAAGCCCGACAGGGCGAAGAAGATCGCCACCCCGACGTCCAGTCTGGCCAGCACAGCGGCCGGACGGGCGAACGAGTTGGTCAATCCGCTGAGAAATGAGACGTGGTGGACGACCACCGCGAGCACCGCGACCGCGCGGAGTCCTTCCAATGCGGGCAGCCAGCCATCCGAACGGACGATATTGGGCGCGGACTCGCCCACTCGTCCGTTGATCGCGTCGGGTTCGACGGGTCGGCTCACAGTTCCTCTACATCCTATTTGGCGGGGTGACCCCACGGCTGCGTGCCACCGGAGTCGGTACGTCCCTGAAGGACGCGACGGACCATATCCGAAATCGGTCCCGTCATGTACTGTCAGCCGACCAGTCGAGCTTTACAAGGGGAGGAGTTTCATGCGACCTACGTCGGGTGCCATCTTGGTGGCGGCGGGCGCGTTCCTGATCGTCGGGGCGGTGGCGACGCCGCTGACCGTCGCGCCCGCTCTCGTCAAGGTGCCCCTGGACCAGAGTTCGGTGACGGTGTCGACGGCTCAGAACGCGACCGTCTTCGACTTCAAGACACTCTCCGAGCGGAGCGGGGTCAACCTCACGGCCCATCGCGCCGTACGGGGCGACGTGGAAGCCGGGAACAGTGACCGGGCGGTCTTCAACGTCGGCGTCCGGGTCATCGACGACGCCAAGAACGAGATCACCGTCAACACGGACCGGGTCGCCCTCGACCGGCGGACCGCGGAGGCGGTGGCCTGCTGCGCCGAGGACATCAACGGCGCGCCCTTCAAGCACGAGGGCCTGACCTACACCTTCCCGTTCGGCACCGAGAAGAAGACCTACAAGTACTTCGACAACACCGCCCGCAAGGCGTACCCGGTCAAGTACATGGGCACCGAGAAGCTGCAGGGCCTGACCGTCTACCGGTTCGAGATGACGGCCGAACCGGTCCAGATCAAGCAGATCGATGTGCCGGGCCGACTCGTCGGCTCGACGGAGCCCACGGTGAGCGCCGGGCTCTTCTACACCAACACCCGCACCCTGTGGGTGGAGCCCGACAGTGGCGTCATCGTGAAGGGCCAGGAGAAGCAGGCGCAGACCCTGCGCGACGCCGGCGGCGCCGACAAGGTCAAGATGATCGACGCGACCCTCGCCTTCGACGAGGCCACCCAGAAGCAGCAGGCCAAGGCTGCCAAGGATGCGCGCAACCAGATCAACCTGCTGACCACTGTGGTGCCGATCGTCCTCGGCGCTCTCGGTCTCGTCCTGGTCCTGCTCGGTGTGTTCCTCATCATCCGCGCGACTCGTCGCCGGCCCGACGCGACGCCCCCGGTGGCAGCCGACGACCGTCCGACGACCGACCTGCCGTCGCAGGCCTCGTCGGAGCCGGTCGAGGAGCCCACGGTCCCGGCCGGTGGGCGGCACGCCGCCGAGCGCAGCGAGCCGTAACAACCCGCACCACCACCGCACGCCGACCTTCGGGCCGGCCGACCTTCGGGTCGGCCGGCCCTTCTCCGTTCCGGGTCGCGGTTGCTACGTGCGCCGCACCGCGTACCGGGTGCACACCCAGTCTTCGGTGTACGGCAGGTCGGGCCGCTGCCCGACGATCCGTCCACCGTGCGTGGCGACCAGCCGCGCCATGTCGGCGTCCGGTACGGCGGTCATGCTCATCGGCGCCGGATAGTTGAGCAGGCGGCGCTGTGCCCAGCTGATCAGGCGGAACGGCGCGACCTGCCAGATGAGCCCCTTGGCCGTACGGGCCGGTTCGGTGGGCAGCCCCACGACGGCGGTCCCGCCCGGCCGCAGGACGCGCAGGAACTCGGCGAGGTAGCCGTCGATGGCCGGCCGTGGCAGGTGCTGCAACACCAGGGCGCTGTAGACCAGGTCGAAGTGGCCGTCGGGGAACTGGCTCAGGTCCGGCGCATCGTTGAGGACGAACCGGATGTTCCCGGTGCTTCGGTCCAGTCGGCGGGCGGTCTCCAGCATGGACGGCGCGATGTCGACGCCGACGACCTCGTCGGCGTACGGGGCGAGGCCCTGGGAGAGTCGGCCGGCGCCGCAGCCGAAGTCCAGGACCCGCTCCCACCGGGTGGGCAGTCCGAGCTGGCCGAGCCATCCGGTCGTCTCCTCGACGTCGGCGCGACCGGTGGCCAGGAACTCCTCGACGTCCCACCGGCCGCCCCGCTTACCGGGCTGAACGAGCACGGCCCAGAGCGGATCCTCGGCGCCCAGCTTGGTCCAGTCGCGTCGTACGTCGTTCAGATTCACGCCGAAACCCTAGGGCATCCCGCGTCCTGCCGGCGGGGATGTTCGGATCGGGACGGCCGTCCGAACGGCTCCCCGTGACCTGGGAACTTTACATCCGTTACCTGATTGTAATCCGTCGATGCGTTAGTCACCCTGAGTGGTGGAAAGGGCGTCTTATGCGGCATGTGCGGTGATTGAAGGGTTTTCGCGACGACCCAAGCGCCAACGCATCGTGACATCGGTCTACCTCTGGGTCGACCGTGTGTTACCGCCGAGTAATCAGGGGGTTGTGAGCCGTGCCGCGCCGGGTGCACGATCAGGCTCGATCGTTACCCGCCGGTAATAGATGACGGGCACTGCGTACGCGCCTCGAACGGCCGCCGCGCACATCCACCCACAGGAGGAACCCGTGCAGGATCGTTTGGACAATCAGGGTCGGGTCCGGTGGCGGCGGTTCGCCGCCATGATGGTGCCCGCCACGGCCGCTGCCGGCGCCATCCTCTTCGGCATGTCGACCGGGGCGATCGCGTCCGACATCACCGTCTCCGGGCAGACGTTCAAGATCGGCGCGGACCGCCTGGAGGGCGACGGCTTCAAACAGTACGGCGGCATCGTGAAGGAGAAGGGCAAGGACGGCAAGAGCGGTGCGGTGCACCCCGTCGCCCTCTCCGAGATCCGCAGCGCGGACCTCTACAACCTCTGCCAGTCCGTCCGGGCCGACCTGCCCGGCATGCCGGTGGTGCTCACCATCAACGCCGGCGAGGGCAAGCAGCCCGCCCACGCGGACGACCTGCTGATCGCCATGGACTCGCTCGACGGCAACGCGACCTTCACCACCATCAAGATCGGTCGAGACGCCACCGACCTGAACCCGACGGCGCAGAAGGGTTCGTTCGGCCAGAACGCCGACCACGTCACCATCACCGACCTCAAGCAGGTGTCGCGGTACACCACCGCGGCCACCTTCAACCTGGTCGGACTGCGGCTCAAGGTGAACGTGGGCGACGACGCCAAGGGCAAGGAGTGCTTCTGAGCTGAGCGCGGCCCGCGGTGACCGAGCGCCGCGGGCCCACCCCACCCCCGTCCCCGCTCCGCCAGGAGGAGTACGTGACAACCGCCAACCCGTCCCATGTCCGGCCGAGCAGTGTGGCCCAGGCGTGGCGGAGGTTCCGTGGCTGGCGACGGAGTCGGCCGTTCTGGGGCGGCCTGCTCACCGTCCTGGCCGGCGTGGAGATGTTTGCCTCCACCCGGATGACCCTCAACGGCCTGAGCTTCCACAGCGGCGCCACCGGACTGCTCTCGCTGCTGATCCCGGTCATCCTGGTGACCTGCGGCCTGTTGCTCTGGTTCAGCCCGGGGCAGCGGCTGTTCTACTCGATCGTCGCGGCGGTCACCGCGGTCTACGCGCTGATCGGGCTCAACCTGGGTGGCTTCTTCGTCGGCCTGCTGCTCGGCATCGTCGGTAGCGCGCTCGCCTTCGCCTGGACGCCGAACCGCCCGGCACCCACCACGACCGAGCCGGCCACGACCGAGCCGGCTACGACCGAGCCGGCCGCGACCGAGCCGCCCGCGGTCGAACCGGCCGAGGTCGAGTCACCCGCTACCGAGCCGGCCGCTGCCGAGTCATCCGCGACCGAGCTGTCCGCGACCGAGTCGGCTGCGGTCGAGCAGCCCGGTGGCGAGCACCACGAGGGTGACACCGACCCGGAGCGGCTCGGCCGTACCGTCGATCCGCGTACCTTCGGTGTCGTCCTGGCGGTGCTCGGCCTCGCCAGCGCCGGCCTGGCCGCCCAGCCCCGGCCCGTGCAGGCCGCACCGGTCCGTTCCGCCGCGGCCGTCTGCCCCACCCCGTCCCGGCCGGCGCCATCCACCTCCGGCACGTCGACGCCCACGCCGAGCGCGAGCCCGCAGCACGGCGGCAACATCATCACCGACATCCTCGACGGGATCGGTGACCTGCTCACCGGCGGCCACCGCCGCGACGCCGCGGCACCCACGACCAGCCCCACGCCCTCCGCGAAGCCGACCGCCACGCCGACAATCCGCCCCGGTCAGCCCACGGCCTGCCCCAGCCCCGGCCGACCCGACCGCCCGGGCGCGACGAAGCCGGGTACGACTACGCCGGGCACGGCGAAACCCGGCACGGTGGAGCCGGGCAAGCCGTTGCCGCGTATCGCCGCCGACCCGAACCTGCCCCGGGTGGCGCAGACCCCGTCCAAGCTCACCGGCTCGTCGGTACGCATGACCGGGCTGCGCTTCGACGGGATCACCGAGTTGCAGACCGAGAAGGGGACCCTCAAGGTCCTGAAGTTCAGCATGCGCGAGGCAGTGACCGACGACTTCCTGCTGCGGGCCGACGGCCCTCAGGGGCGTAACCAGCGGTACGCGACCGACCGGCTGACGGTCAGCGGGAACGTGGCCTTCTACGCCACCCGGTTCGTCGGCAAGCTGCTCGGCATCAAGGTCACCCTGACGCCCGACCTGCCCCTGCCGGACGGACTGCCGGTCACCTCGCCCATCCCGATCACGTTCACCGACCCGGTCATCGACCTGGCGTACGTCACCAGCAACACCCTCACGGCGCGACCGGCACTGGCGTTGACCCTGGGCTGAGGGACAGACGGCCCGACCCGGTCACACATCACGGGTGGGCTGCGCCAGCAGGAACAGGAGGATCAGCGCGGCCATCGACGCGACGACGCCCAGAAGCCACGCCACGGTGACGGAGACGACGGTCCGGTTGCTGCCAGGGGAGAACGGGAGCGCTCCGCGGCCGTAAAGGCCCAGGCACAGAAGCACGAGCCACAGTGGCACCAGCAGGGGAGCGAGCGCCGGCCAGATGGGCCAGACCGGCTCGGTGCGCAGGTCCGGGCCGTCAACCAGCACCTCCCAGGTGAGGGCGACACCCGGGAGCAGGCCGACCGTCACGAGGGTGCCGACCAGCAGGGGGACGGGTGGCCGCCGCCGCGCCACCAGCCAGAACAGAATCGCGCCTGTCGCGGCACCGGAAAGAGCGCCGGCGATCGTGAGGGCCGTGTACCCGGCCGGCGGTTCCGGGCCGACAACAAGGTCCACCCCGCTCCACGAATGCTTGAGCGTGACGGTCAGCCCGTTCCGGGTGGCCGACCAGTTGTCGCAGAGGTATCCCCTCGTACGGCGTACGTCGTGCCACCCCTGCGCGGCGATGCTCTGCCCCGCCTGTTGGGAGAGCGCGCAGTCGTCAGAGATGGTGTACGAGAAGGTTGTCCGTCCCGAGCCAACGTCGTCGGCGGCGAAACCGACTCCCCACCGAGAGCCGCGCACGACTCGATCCGAGTCGGACGGCGACGCGTCGGGCAGCACCTTCCCCGCCACATCCCGGGCCTCGGCGTAGGTGGGCGGCGTGACACCCCGGCCGCCGAACCAGGAGCCCAGGCTGAGACCCACAGTGCCCAGCAGCAGCGCACCGAGCAGCGACATCGCGACGCGTCGCAGCCGAGGACTCACCCCGTACACCCCTGACTCGACAGGACGGCTCCGCCGCCGGGAGTTCGTTGTATCCCCGGCGGACAGAGCCGTCAAGGCTCGCCAGCGTTCCTAGAGTCGGGCCAGCGCCTTGCGCAGCGGGTCGAGGCCCAGCGCGCCCAGGTCCAACGCCTGCCGGTGGAACTCCCGCAGGTCGAAGTCGGCGCCCTTGCGGGCCATGGCGTCCTCGCGGGCCTGCAACCAGATCCGCTCACCCACCTTGTACGACGGCGCCTGCCCCGGCCAGCCCAGGTAGCGGTTCAGCTCGAAGCGCAGGTTCTCGTCCGGCACCCGGCAGTGCGCCCGCATGAACTCCCAGCCCAGCTCGGGCGTCCACCGCTCGCCCGGGTGGAAGCCGAACGGGTTGTCCTTCGGGATCTCCAGCTCCAGGTGCATGCCGATGTCGACGATCACCCGGGCGGCGCGCATCGCCTGGCCGTCGAGCATGCCCAGCTTGTCGCCCGGGTCCTGGAGGTAACCCAGCTCGTCCATCAGCCGCTCGGCGTAGAGCGCCCAGCCCTCGCCGTGCCCGGAGACCCAGCAGAGCAGCCGCTGCCAGCGGTTGAGCAGGTCGGCCCGGACGGCCGTCTGGGCCACCTGAAGGTGATGCCCCGGCACGCCCTCGTGGTAGACCGTCGTCACCTCCCGCCAGGTGGAGAAGTCGGTGATGCCCTGCGGCACCGCCCACCACATCCGGCCCGGGCGCGAGAAGTCCTCGCTCGGCCCGGTGTAGTAGATGGCCCCGTCGCTGGTCGGCGCGAGGCAGCACTCGATCCGGCTGACCTGCTCCGGGATGTCGAAGTGGGTACCGTTCAGTTCGGCGATGGCCTTGTCGGCGAGCGCCTGCATCCAGTCGCGGAACGCCTCCTTGCCCTGGATGGTCCGTGCCGGGTCGGCGTCGAGCTTGGCCACCGCCTCGTCGACCGTGGCACCCGAGCCGGCGATGCGTCCGGCCACCACCCGCATCTCCGCCTCCAGGCGGGCCAGCTCCGCGAAACCCCAGGCGTACGTCTCGTCCAGGTCGACCTTCGCGCCGAGGAAGTACTGCGAGGCGAGTTCGTAGCGCTCCCGGCCGGCGGCCTGCTTGTCGCGCCCGTGCGGGGCCAGCTCGGCCCGCAGGAACTGGCCGAACTCGGCGGTCGCCGCGGTGGCCGCCGCCGCGCCCCGGCGCAGTTCGGCGCCGAGGGTGCCGTCCGCGCCCAGCCGCTCGACCAGGGCGTGGAAGAAGTTGTCCCCGGTCGGATCGGTCCAGGTGTCGCACTGCTTGGCCACCTCGATGAGCTGCACCTTCGAGCTGACCTGCCCGTTGGCGAGCGCTTCGCGCAGCGTGGTCTTGTAACCCTCCAGCGCGCTGGCCAGCCCGTTGAGCCGGGTGGCGATGTTGGCCTGCTCGTCGGCCGTCGCGGTCGGCATAAGATCGAACACCATGCGGACCTCGTGCAGCCCGCTGGTGATCACGCTGACCTCGCTCGTCGTCTCGCCGGCCTCGTAGCGGGCCAGGTCCAGACCGAGTCGTTCCTGCATGGCCTCCTTGGCGGTGCGCTCCGCCTCGGTGTCCGGTTCGGCCGCCTCCAGCTCGGCGAGCGTCTCGCGGGTCAGGTCGGCGCGCGCCCGGTATCCGTCCGGTGAGAGGTCGTCGAGCTTGTTGTCATGGCCGGCGATGCCGACGTAGGTCGCGCCGGTCGGACTCAACGGCGCCCACTTGTCCACGTAGCGATTGGCGATTTCATCAATTCGTCCCACGCTGCGACACTACGTGACCACCCGGTCGGGATGCCGATGTCATTTGTCGTGTCCAAGCAGCGGAAAGTCGGACGACTTTTGTCGCACCCCTCCGGCAGAGTGTCAGGGGTGAACACCGACATCGCTCCTGACAGGGCCCCGCTGCGCGCCTGGTTGCCGGGCTTCTTCGCCCTCGCCGCCATCTGGGGTTCCAGCTTCCTGTTCATCAAGGTCGGCGTGGCCGAGCTGCATCCCGTGCAGCTGACCCTCTACCGCGTCCTCGCCGGCGCGCTGACCCTGCTGGTCGTCCTCGCGGTGCTGCGCGACCGACTGCCCCGCGAGCCCCGGGTGTGGGCGCACCTGGCCGTCGTCGCCCTGTTCGGCGTGGCCGTGCCGTTCACCCTCTTCGGTTACGGCGAGCAACGGGTCGAGTCGATGCTCGCCGGCATCTGGAACGCGACGACGCCGCTGATCGTGCTGCCGCTGGCGGTGTTGGTGTTCCGGACCGAGCGGCTGACCGTACGCCGGGCGATCGGCCTCGGGCTGGGCTTCGTCGGCGTGCTCGTCGTGCTCGGGGTCTGGGAGGGCATCGGCGGGGCGCACTTCGTCGGGCAGCTGATGTGCTTCGGCGCGGCCGCCTGCTACGGCGTCGCCATCCCGTACCAGAAGCGGTTCGTCGCCGGCACCACGCACTCCGGGCTGTCCCTGTCCACGGCGCAGTTGCTGCTCGCCGCCGTGCAGCTCGCCCTCGTCACCCCGTTCGTCGCGGGCGTGCCGCCGCTGCCCACCGAGCTGTCGGCGAAGGTCGTGGCCAGCGTCCTGGCCCTCGGTGCGCTCGGCACCGGGCTCGCCTTCGTCATCAACATGCGCAACATCCGGGTGGCCGGCGCGAGTACCGCCTCCACCGTCACGTACCTGGTTCCGATCTTCGCGGTGTTGATCGGCGCCGTGGTGCTCGACGAGCGGCTCAACTGGCACCAGCCGGTCGGAGCGCTCATCGTGCTGCTGGGCGTCGCGGTCGCGCAGGGTGTGCTCGGCCGCCGGACGCCCCGGCCGGTCGTCGGCGTGGGTGCGCCCGCGGCACCCGCCGCCGAGCCCGTCCGCCGCTGACCCGCGTCGCGCCGCCGGTCAGGCCCGGGGGCGCGCCGCCGCTGACCCGCGTCGCGCCGCCGCTCAGGCCCGGGGGCCCGCCGCCGACCCGGGTCACTGCTCAGGCCCGGTCGCGGGTCCACTCCACGAGCTGCTCGGCCGACCAGGTGTTGATCACCCGGTCGGCCGGGACGCCGCAGCGAGCGGCCCGCTCGCAGCCGAACCGCTGCCAGTCGAGCTGGCCCGGCGCGTGCGCGTCCGTGTCGATCGCGAAGCGGCAACCCGCCTCCAGGGCGCGGCGGATCAGCCGCTTCGGCGGGTCCTGCCGCTCCGGCCGGGAGTTGATCTCGACCGCGGTGTCGTGTTCCGCGCAGGCGGCGAAGACGGCGTCCGCGTCGAAGTCGCTCTCCGGGCGGGTCCGGGCCCGGTGCCCCTTGTCACCCGGACCGGTCACCCCCGCCGGACGGGACGACACCATCCGACCGGTGACGTGGCCGAGGATGTCCAGGTGCGGGTTGGCGACCGCCTTCACCATCCGCCGGGTCATCTTCGATCGCTCGTCCTTCAGGCCGCTGTGCACCGAGCCGACCACCACATCGAGTCGGGCCAGCAACTCCTCGTCCTGGTCGAGCGAGCCGTCGGCGAGGATGTCCACCTCGATGCCGGTGAGGATCCGGAAACCCTCCGGCAGCGCCGCGTTGACCTGCGCCACGTGGTCGAGCTGACGGCGCAGCCGCGCCGCGGTCAGCCCCCGGGCAACGGTGAGCCGCGGCGAGTGGTCGGTCAACACCATGTACTCGTGACCCAACTCGACCGCGGCCAGCGCCATCTCCTCGATGGGCGAGCCGCCGTCGGACCAGTCCGAGTGGGTGTGGCAGTCGCCCTTCAGGGCGGCGCGCAGCGCCGTGGCCTCGGCATCCAGGTCACTGCCCTCGGTCGCCAGCAGCCGGCGCAGATAGACCGGTTCCTCACCGGCCAGCGACTCCGTCACGCAGCGGGCCGTCACGTCGCCGACGCCGGCCAGCTCGGTGAGGGTGCCGTTGCCGGCCCGGTCGGCGACCTCGGCCGCCGGCAGGCCGGCCAGCGCCGTGGCCGCCGACCGGAACGCCCGTACGCGGTAGGTGGCCTCGTTCGCCCGCTCCAACAGGAAGGCGATCCGGCGCAGGTCGGCGATCGGGTCCCGGGCGGCCATGTCAGGGCGCCTTCGGGCAGCCGTGTTGGCGCTGCCACGCGGTCACCTCGGCGGCCGGTTCCCGATTGCCGCCACGCCGCCACGAGTCCAGGTAGCGCGCCGGCCAGAGCACCCCACGCCGGATCCACCACCCGTCCTTGCCGGTGCACGGCGGCGAGATTCCGAAGTGCACGTGGCAGACGTTGTTCGCGTTGCCGGTCCGGCCGACCTTGCCGAGCTGCTGCCCGGCACGCACCCGGACCCCCGCCTCCACGCCGGACGAGACGACGCTCAGGTGCGAGCCGTAGTAGCGCACCCCGTCGTCACCGAGCAGCGACACCGACAGCCCGCCGTTGTCCGGGCCCTGCGGCCCGCTCTTGGAGTACCTGTCGACGCGACTCACCTCCAACACCGTGCCGTCGGTCACCGCCACGAACGGCTTGCCGCAGTTGGCGAAGAGGTCCGTCGCCGGGTAAGCCCCGTGCGTCGGGTGGTAGTCCACGTTGTCGGCGCGTACCGGAAAGACGTGCCGGAGCCCGGCGCGGGTGGCGCTCGGTGACGGCTTGGCCGACGACGGCGTCGGGCTGGTCGGGCTGGTCGGCGTCGGCGCGGCCGTCGGGGCCGCGGGCTGCTCACCGGTCGCCCAGACCGCCGGCGGCGACGGCGCGGCGGCGTCCGGCGGCACCCCCGGCCGGGTGGTCGCGCAGCCGGCGGCCAGCACCGGGGCGAGCAGCAGCAGGATCGGGTACGCCGGACGCACGCGGCGGCCGATCGTGGGCGAGGGCATTCGGTCATCCTGACAGACCGGTACCGTGGGGACGAGCGACGCGCGTGAGGGAGGGCAGCCGGTGAGCATCGCCCAACCCGACCCGGACCCGGGTGTGATGCGGCCGGTGTCGCGTACCCCGTCGGGGCTCTTCCCGGCCGGGCCACCGGCCCGGCCGACCTACCGCGAACCGCACCCGGTGACCGGCGGCGGTGTCGCCTCCGGCGGCGGCGCGGCGGCCGCCTGGCTGCTGCTGTTCGGGCTCCTCGGCACCGACCTGGCCAGCTACGCGTGGTGGACGGTGGTGGCCGGCCTGCTGGCCTGGGCGACCGCCCTGGTGCTGGTGCGGTACGGCGACCGTGGAGTGGCCACCGGCGTGGCCATCGTGACCGCCGGCGGCTGGAGCATCGCCGCCGCCGTGGTGGCGGTGCGCTGGGCCACCAGCGGTGACTGGCCGCTGTGGTGAGCCCGCCCGACCGGCCCGGATCAGGGCCTCGTTGACTGCGCCGCGTGCCCGGTTGGCTGCGTAGCGAACGCCGTCTTGACGTGGCCGCCGAGACTCGGCACGCTCGGCACTATGGCCTGGACCACCCCGCGGCAGGACCCGGATCGCAACCGCCGCCGCCTCCAGTTGCTCGCCGAGTTGGCGGGCGCACGGGCGGTACGCCAGCGCAGCCGGCCGCAGCGACAGCGCACCGAGCGTCTACGCCAACTCATCGCCACCCGCCGTCGGGTAGCTGGCTGATCTCGACTTTGTCAGGTTTGGCCGGCGTCTCGGGGCGTTGACCGGTCGCCTGCCGACCCGACCGGCTAACGTGCACCCTTGACGAGTCGGCGCTGTGCCGAGGGCTTTTGGGGGAACCGTGTCGTACTTCGCTGCGGCCGTGGTGCGTGACGACAGTGGCTGGACCGCCGCCGAGGTCAACCTACGGGGTGCCACCGACATCGACGAGGTCGCCGACCGCCTGCGCGACGTCGACCAGGAAGCCGACGTCTCGCTGCTCTTCGTCGAGGCCGACGACGCGTACCTGGTGATCCTGCGGCTCGACGAGGGCGAGGACCTGCGGGTCTTCGGCTCGGACTCGGCGTACGCCGAGGAGTCCCGGCTGGGTCAACTGCTGGTCGGTGACCTGAAGACGTCGGTGACCGGGCTGGACGGCGACGACGAGCCGCGCCCGGCCGCCAGCGGCGACGAGGAGAGCGAGCAGCCCGCCGTCGACCCGGAGGCCGATCCGGTGGGCGACGCCGACCTGCTCGCCAACCTGGGCATCTCCGCGCAGAAGCTGCTGACGCTCTGCGGCCACGAGGGAATGCTGCCGGCGGACGTCACCGCCGAGATCTGCGAGGTGCTCGGCTGCGCCGACGAGGTCGAGGAGCTGCGTGAGGTCTGAGCCGGCCGACGCCACCGACCCCGCGTTGGAGACGATCCGGCCGGGCCAGCCGACGCCCGGAGCGGTGCGGCGCGCGGGACCGGGCGCGAGCGAGGGCCTGGCCGAACCCGGGAGGATCGGGCGACGGCAGCGGCACGAGCTGTGGATGCGTCGGGCCCTGGAGGTCGCCGTCACCGACCCGGCTGTTCCCGGCGGCGGTGTCGACGACATCCCCGTGGGCGCGGTGCTGTACGGCCCGGACGGCGCCGAGTTGGCGATCGGGCGCAACGAGCGGGAACTGACCGGCGACCCCACCGCCCACGCCGAGGTGCTGGCCCTGCGTCGGGGGGCGGAACGGACCGGCGAGTGGCGGCTGGACGGCTGCACGCTTGTGGTCACCCTGGAACCGTGCACCATGTGCGCGGGCGCGCTGGTGCTGGCCCGGGTCTCCACCGTCGTCTTCGGCGCGTGGGAACCCAAGACCGGCGCGGCCGGCTCGCTCTGGGACGTGCTGCGCGACCGCCGGCTGAACCACCGCCCTGAGGTGTACGGCGGTGTGCTGGAAGCCGAGACCGCCGCCGTGCTGCGGGCGTTCTTCCGCTGAGGCCCCGCGCGGCGAAGACGGGTGGTCAGGCCGCCGGCAGGGTGACCGTGACGACCAGGCCACCGCCGGGACGCGGGTACGCCTCGACGGTGCCGCCGTGGGCCCGGGCCACCGCCCGGACGATCGACAACCCCAGCCCGAAACCGCGCGTACCGGCCACCCGCTCCCGGGACAGCCGCCGGAACGGCTGGAACATCGTCTCGATGTCGTAGCCGGCGATCACCGGGCCGGTGTTCGTCACCATGAGGGTGGGCCGGTCGCCGACGAGCCCGGTTCGCACCTCGACCCAACCGTCGGCGGTCAGGTTGTGCCGCAGCGCGTTCTCCACCAGGTTGAACGTCAGCCGCTCCAACAGCACCGGGTCGCCGTTGGCCGGGGCCGGCGCGAGCGACCGGTGTACGGGCAGGTCGGGTGCCTGCTTGCCGGCCTGGTCGATGACGTGCGCGCAGACCTCCGCCAGGTCGACGGCCGTACGCTCGGTCAGCTCGTTCTCCGAGTCGGCGAGGGTCAGCAACCCGTCGATGAGTCGTTCGTGCCGCTCGTTGACCGCCAGCAGCGACTCGCCCAACCGCCGGGTCTCCTCCGGCGCGTCCGGCCGGGTCACCGCCAACTCCACAAGCGCGCGGTTCAACGCCAACGGCGTACGCAGCTCGTGCGAGGCGTTCGCCACGAACCGGCGCTGCCCGTCGAAGGAGCGGTCCAACCGTTCCAGCATCTGGTCGAAGGTGTCGGCGAGTTCGCGTACCTCGTCGCGGGGACCGACGAGCGCGATCCGCTCGTGCAGACCGCGACCGGCGGTGTCCGCACCGGCGATCCGCCGCGCGGTGTCGGTGACCTGCTGCAACGGCTGCAAGGCCCGGCCGGCGAGCAGCCAGCCGAACGCGATCGCCACCGCCGACACCACGATCAACGCGATGCCGCCCTGGGTGAGCAGCGACTCCAACGCGTTGCGCTTCGCCTCGTCCTGCACCTCCTCGACCAGGGCGCGCAGCGTCTCGATGTTCTGCCCGTTGCCCGGCTTCGGTGAGGTCGCGGCGACCTTTGGCAGGTCGCTCACCTTCACCCCGAACGGCTGCGGCATCCGTTGGTCCACCAGCACGTACGTGACGGCGAGCAGGACCACGCCGGCCAGCAGGAAGAGCCCACCGTAGATGAGGGTGAGGCGGCCCCGGATCGTCAGCAGTTTCATCGGATCCGGTACCCCGCGCCCGGCACCGTCTCGATCACCGGTGGGTCGCCGAGCTTGCGGCGCAGCTTCATCATGGTGACCCGGACCACGTTGGTGAACGGGTCGATGTGTTCGTCCCAGGCACGTTCCAGCAGGTCCTCGGCGGAGACCACGGCACCGTCGGCGCGCAGCAACTCGGCCAGCACCGCGAACTCCTTGCGGGACAGCGCCACGTGCCGGTCGTCGCGGCGTACCTCGTGCCGGGCCGGGTCGAGTTGGATCCCGGCGCGGCGCAACGTCGGCGGTGCGGCCGGCCGGGCGCGACGGGTCAACGCGTGCACCCGCGCCGACAACTCCACCAGCGCGAACGGCTTGGTGAGGTAGTCGTCCGCGCCGATCGCCAGGCCCGCCACCCGCTCCCGGACCGCCGCGGCGGCGGTCAGCATCAACACCCGGGTCTCCCCGCCCGCGTCCACGATCGCCCGGCACACGTCGTCGCCGTGCACCACCGGCAGGTCCCGGTCCAGGACCACCACCGCGTACTCGTTGACGCCGAGCCGTTCCAACGCGGCGTCCCCGTCGTACGCCACGTCGACCGCGAACGACTCGCGGCGCAGCCACTCGGCGATGGCGTCCGCCAGCACGTTCTCGTCCTCGACCACCAGCACTCTCACCCGTCCATGGTCCCCGCCGTCGGGTAACGGCGGCATAACCGTGCACGGTTACGCCCCGGATACGTCCGCTGCCCTGAACTGGGCGACAACGTCCGGCGATCCGCGCCGGACCCGAAGACGGAGGCGGACACCATGCGGCGACAGATGCTCGCGATCCCCGCCCTGCTCGCCCTGGCACTGGCCGGGTGCGGCCCGGCGGACGACGGTGGCGGGGTCGCGACCGCCGGTGGCGCGAAGGGCGGCACCACGGCGAGCGCCACACCGCCGGGCGACTCGGAACGTCGGCTCGCGTTCGCCCGCTGCATGCGGGAGAACGGGGTGGACATGCCCGACCCGGAGGCGGGCGGGAAGCCGATGTTCCGGTTCGGCGAGGACGCCGACCCGGAGAAGGTCGAGGCGGCCATGGAGAAGTGCCGCGACAACCTGCCCAACGGCGGGCAGGGCCCACAGCTCAACCCGGAGCAGGCCGAGCAGATGCGCACCATGGCCAAGTGCATGCGGGAGAACGGCGTGCCGAACTTCCCGGACCCGGACGCCGACGGGCGGATCCAGATCACCAAGGGCGACAACGGGCTCGACATCGGTGACCCGGCGCTGCGTGCCGCGATGGAGAAGTGCCGGCAGTACGCGCCGCAGTTCGGCGGTGGCCGGTGACCGGCACCGCTCGACGCGCCCGCCTGCGGGCTGCCCTCGCCGGTGGGGTCGTGCTGCTGGTCGCGGCCGTGGGCGTGGTCGCCGCGGTCGGCTTCGGCGGCGGGACCGGCGGGGACGCCGCCCAGGCCGGTCCTCCGGCGGCCACCGCCGCCATCACCCGGCAGACGCTCGCCGACTCCGAGACCGCCGACGGCGAGTTGGGGTACGGCACCACGCGTACCGCCACGGCGAGGCTGAGCGGCACGGTCACCGGGCTGCCGGCGACCGGGTCGACGGTACGTCGGGGCAAGCCGCTCTACCTGGTCGACAACGCGGAGGTGGTACTCCTCTACGGCGGGCTGCCCGCGTACCGGACGCTCGCCCCGGGCGTGGAGGGCGCCGACGTCGCGCAGTTCGAGCGGAACCTCGCGGCGCTCGGGTACGACGGCTTCACGGTCGACGACGAGTACACCGGCGCGACCGCCGACGCGGTCCGCGAGTGGCAGGACGACCTCGGCCTGGCGGAGACGGGCCGGGTCGAGCCCGGGCGCGTCGTGTACGCCGACGGTGAGGTCCGGGTGGAGAGCCACCAGGTCGACGTCGGCGCGGTCACCCAGCCCGGCCAGGCGGTGCTCACCTACACCGGCACCAGCCGGGTGGTCACCGTCGAGTTGGACGTGGACGACCAGCGGCTGGCCAAGCGCGACGCGAAGGTCCGGGTGAAGCTGCCGGACGGCCGGGCGGTGAACGGCACGGTCAGCACGGTCGAGACGGTCATCCAGACCGGTTCGGCCGGTGCCAACGGCCAGTCGGCGGAGGCGGAGACGAAGATCGAGGTGACCGTCGCGGTGGCCGACCCGAAAGCCCTCGCCGGCTTCGACCAGGCCAGCGTCGACGTCACCTTCACCGCCTCGGAACGCGCGGACGTGCTCACCGTGCCGGTGGCGGCGCTGCTGGCACTCGCCGAGGGCGGCTACGGCGTCGAGGTTGTCGACGGCGGTACCAGCCGGATCGTGGCGGTGACCACCGGCCTCTTCGCCGACGGGCGGGTGGAGGTCACCGGCGAGGGGATCGCCGAGGGAACGACAGTGGTGGTTCCGGCGTGACCGGCGACGTGATCGTGCTGGACCGGGTCAGCAAGCGCTACCCCGGCGGGGTCGTCGCGTTGGACGACGTGTCGTTGCGGATCGGCTATGGCGAGCTGGTGGCCATCGTCGGCCCGTCCGGGTCGGGCAAGTCGACGATGCTGCACCTCATCGGCACCCTCGACCGGCCCTCGTCGGGCAGCGTCCGAATCGACGGGTACGACGCGGCGACGCTCACCGACCGGGAGCTGTCCGCGCTGCGGGCCACCCGCATCGGCTTCGTCTTCCAGCAGTTCCACCTGGCCCCCGGCGTCCCGGTGGTGGACAACGTGGCGGACGGGTTGCTCTACTCCGGCGTACCCCTGCGGAGGCGGCGCGACCGCGCGGAGGCCGCGCTGGTCCGGGTCGGCCTGGGCCACCGGCTCGGGCACCGGCCGCACGAGCTCTCCGGCGGGGAGCGGCAGCGGGTGGCCGTGGCCCGGGCGGTGGTGGGCGAGCCCGCCGTGCTGCTCGCCGACGAGCCGACCGGCAACCTCGACTCAACCTCCGGCGCCGGGGTGCTGGACCTGCTGCACGAACTGCACCGGGCCGGCACCACCGTCGTGGTGATCACCCACGATCGGGAGATCGCCGACAGCCTGCCCCGGCAGGTACGGATGCGCGACGGCGCGGTACGCCACGACTCGCTCCTCGCCACGGGCGGGGTCGGCTGATGGCGGTGCTCACCCCGGCCCGGATGGGCCCGGGGGACGTCCTGCGCGTCGGTGGGGTGGGCCTGCGGACCCGACCACTGCGGGCGTTCCTCTCGGCGCTGGGTATCGCGATCGGCATCGCCGCGATGATCGCGGTGGTCGGCATCTCGTCGTCGTCCCGGGCCGAGCTGGACCGGGCGCTCGACGCGCTCGGCACCAACCTGCTCACCGTGGAACCGGGCAACACCCTGTTCGGCGCGGACGCCCAGCTACCCGAGGAGTCGGTGGCCATGATCGGGCGGATCGGCCCGGTGACCGAGGTGTCCGCGACCGGCCAGGTCTCCGACGCCAAGGTGTACCGCTCGGACCGGATTCCGGCCGCCGAGACGGGCGGGATCGCCACCCGGGCCGCCCGGCTGGACCTGCTCGGCACCGTCGGGGCCCAGGTGACCAGCGGAACGTGGCTCAACGAGGCCACCGCCCGCTACCCGGCGGTGGTCCTCGGCGCGACCGCCGCCCACCGGCTCGGGGTCGACAAGGCGAACCCGCAGGTGCAGGTGTGGCTGGGCGGGCGGTGGTTCACCGTGGTCGGCGTCCTCGCTCCCGCGCCGCTCGCCCCGGAGCTGGACACGTCGGCGCTGGTCGGCTGGTCCGCGGCGAGCGACTACCTGGGCTTCGACGGCCACCCGACCACCGTCTACACCCGGGCCGAGGAGTCCCAGGTCGAGGCCGTCCGGTCGGTGCTCGGTGCCACCGCCAACCCGGAGGCGCCCAACGAGGTGGAGGTGTCCCGGCCCTCCGACGCGCTGGCCGCCGCCGAGGCCACCGACGCCGCCTTCACCGGGCTGCTCCTAGGCCTGGGCGCGGTCGCCCTGCTCGTCGGTGGCGTCGGCGTGGCCAACACCATGGTCATCTCGGTGCTGGAACGCCGGGCCGAGATCGGCCTGCGCCGGTCGCTGGGAGCCACCCGAGGTCAGGTACGCACCCAGTTCCTCGCCGAGTCGCTGCTGCTCTCCGCGCTCGGCGGGGTCGGCGGGGTGCTGCTGGGCATCCTGGTCACCGCCGGGTACGCGTTGTCCCAGGGCTGGCCGACCGTGGTACCGGCCTGGGCGATGCTCGGCGGGGTGGGCGCGACCCTGGTCATCGGCGGCTTCGCCGGCCTCTACCCGGCGGTCCGCGCCGCCCGGCTCTCCCCGACGGAGGCGCTCACCGCCGTCTGACCGGGCCGGCGGGTCGGTCCGGCCCGCCGTCGCGCGGCCTGGCGTGGCGTAGCCCCGCTTCAGCGAAAGAGCGTGATGACTGTGAGGCATCAAGATGCCTGTCAGTCATCACGCTCTTCGCGGTGCGCCGCCCCGGAACGGATCAGGCGATGATCGTGTCGAGCGCGATCTCCACCATCTGGCTGAAGGTCTGCTCCCGCTCCTCCGACGTGGTCTTCTCGCCGGTCTTGATGTGGTCGCTGACGGTCAGCACGGTCAGCGCACGGGCCTTGAACCGGGCCGCGATCGTGTAGAGCGCCGCCGACTCCATCTCCACCGCCAGCACGCCGTAGTCGGCGAGCGTGTCGTAGAGGTCCGGCCGGTCCGTGTAGAAGGCGTCCGCCGCCAGGATCGGTCCGACGTGCATCGCGATGCCGCGCCGCTCGGCCACCTCGACCGAGGTACGCAGCAGGCCGAAGTCGGCCACCGGCGCGTAGTCGATCAGACCGTCGAAGCGCATCCGATTCATGTTCGAGTCGGTGGACGAACCGATCGCCGCGACCACGTCCCGCAGTTGCAGGTCGGTGCTGAGGGCGCCGCAGGAGCCGACCCGGATCAGCGTCTTCACGCCGTACTCGTTGATCAGCTCGTGGGCGTAGATGGAGGCGGACGGCATGCCCATGCCGGAGCCCTGGACGGAGACCTCGACGCCGTTCCAGCGGCCGGTGAAGCCCAGCATGCCCCGGACCGTCGAGTAGCAGGTCGCGCCCTCGAGGTAGGTCTCCGCGATCCACTTGGCCCGCAGGGGGTCACCCGGCATCAGGACCCGCTCGGCGATCTCGCCCGGCTTCGCGCCGATGTGCGTACTCATGGCAAAGATCCTGCCAGGCCGGGTCCGGCGATACCGGTTCGGCGTCCGAACCGGCGGTCCTGTACCCTCGTCGGCGGTGGCGTGTCCGAGTGGCCTAAGGAGCACGCCTCGAAAGCGTGTGAGGGTTTACGCCCTCCGCGGGTTCAAATCCCGCCGCCACCGCTCGTGAAACGCGAGAACGCCCGGTGCGATCCCTACGGATCGACCGGGCGTTCTCGCGTCAGAGCTGCGTTTCGCCGCCGTCGACGAACAGCTCGCTACCGGTCATGAAGCTGCTCTGGTCGGAGGCGAGGAAGAGCGCCGCGTTCGCGATCTCGTCCGGGTGGGCCAGCCGGCCCATCGGCACGGTGGATGCGATGTTCTTGAGCAGGGCGGGTGACTCTGCGGCGCTGGGTGCCAGGCCCGCGAGCCCGGGAGTCTCGGTGGAGCCGGGGATGAGGGTGTTCACCCGGATCTTGCGGTCCATCAGCTCGGCGGCCCAACTGCGTCCGAACGAGCGGATGGCGGCCTTGGAGGCGGCGTAGACGCTGAACGCCGGGATGCCGCTGACGGCCGAGGTCGAGCCGGTCAGCACGACCGAGGCACCCTCGTTGAGCAGGGGCAGGGCCTTCTGCACCGTGAAGATGGTGCCGTAGATGTTGGTGTCGAAGGTGTTGGCGACGTGCTCGGCGTCGATCGCGTCGAGCGGACGGAACTCGCCGCCGCCGGCGTTGGCGAACAGGACGTCCAACCCCGCGCCGCGTTCCTCGATCGCCCGCATCACCCGGTCCAGGTCGTCGAGCTTGCCGGAATCGCTGACGATGCCGGTGGCGTTGGCGCCGATGCTGGCCACCGCCTCGTCCAGCGGGCCCTTGCGGCGACCGGTGACGAAGACGTACGCGCCTTCGGCGGCGAAGCGGCGGGCGGTGGCCAGGCCGATGCCGGTGGTGCCCCCGGTGACGAGAGCGGTCTTGCCGTCGAGCTGTCCCACGATCGTTCTCCTCCACAGGATTGTGTACCGAGCGGTACGGAACGAACGTAGCAACCATCTGGCCTGCCCGCAAATTTCTGTACCGATCGGTTTCGCGGTGGGTAGGATGGGTGGCCGGAGGTGAAGGACCATGCCGGTACGAGGGCGGCCACGCGGCTTCGACGTCGACGAGGCGTTGGAACGCGCGCTCGAGGTGTTCTGGCGGCAGGGGTACGAGGGCGCCTCCATGAGCGACCTCACCGCCGCCATGGGTATCAACAAGCCGAGCCTCTACGCCGCCTTCGGCAGCAAGGAGGAGTTGTTCCGCAAGGCCGTGGCCCGCTACGCAGACCAGGACATGGGGTACGCGCGGCACGCCATCGCCCAAACCACCGCGTACGAGGTGGTCGCCACCCTGCTGCGGGAGAACGTGCTCGCCGTCACCAGACCCGACCGTCCCGCCGGCTGCCTGTCGATCCAGGGCGGCACCGCCTGCTCCAGCGTGAACGCCCCGGTCGCCGAGTTCCTCGCCGCCAGTCGGCTGGCCGGTGAGCGGGCCCTCGCCGACCGGTTCGCCCGCGCCGTCGCCGAAGGAGACCTGCCGGCCGACGCCGACCCGGCCGCGCTCGCCCGCTTCGTCATGAGCGTCACCGAGGGGCAGGCGATCCACGCCGCCGCCGGGGTTCCGCGTGAGCAGTTGCGCCAGACGGCCGAGATCGCGCTCACCGGGTTCGCCGCCGCCTCCGGGGCGCGCTGACCTTCCTGCCGCGCTCGGCGGTGACCGGCCGTTTCGGCACAAACGACAACGCCCGGTCGATCCGTGCGGATCGACCGGGCGTCTCCGTTCGCTCAGCTCGCCGGCAGGCTCGCATCGCGGTGCGTGAGTTGGTAGGCGGCGTCGACGCCGTCCGCCTCCAGAATCACCGTGACCGGGCCGGCCGGCAGCGAGCAGGAGATGGTCCGCTCGACTGAGTAGCCGGTGGGCCCGCAGTAGCGACGCCCCTGCGAGTCGAACACCGACAGCCGGGCGTCGCCGGTTCCGCCGACCCGCTTCCAGGTGATCGATTCAGTGGCGGCGCGTGCGTCAGCCGGGATCGAGAGGCAGACGCCGAACCGCTCCGCGCCCGTCGTCACCGTCGTGCCCGTCGCACCGGCCGGCAGCGCCGGGCAGGCGGGCGGGCCGTCAGTGCGGGCGAAGGCGAGCGAGTACGGTCCGGCCGGGTCCCCGTCGTCCGAGTTGAGCACGGCGGTGAAGGGTGCCTGGCCGGTCAGCTCGCAGTGGTACTGGCGCAGCCCCCAGGACGAGTCGCACACGAAGGCTCCGGTGGCGTCGATCACCGTCACGGTGGGGGAGCCGGCGCCGGTGGCGTCGCCGGGGAGCAGTTCGGTGATGAGGGCGCCGGCGGGGCTGTTCAGTTCGAGGCAGTCGAACTGTGCGGGAGTGGCCAACTGCCCTCGTACGGGGGCGTCCTGCCAGCCGGCATCGGACACCGGTCGGCAGTCGGACGGCAGCCACGGCAGCACCGCGAGGTGGTACCGCAGGCTGTTGTCGATGACCCCGTCCGGCGCGCTACCGCTGAGCACCAGCGTGTACCGACCGGCGGCCGGGACGTCGCACCACACGTCGCGGCAGATCCGCTTGCCGGTGCTGTCGTAGACGGTCCCGTACTGCCGGTAGTTGTCCTCGTCGACGGCCTTGACCCGGTAGGCGCCCGCGGTGGGGAGGTCCAGTACGCGGCAGCGAATGCCGCCCAGCGGGCCGGCCGGAGCGGCGTTGTACGTGCCCGGAGTGACGGTCGGGCAGCCGGTGGAGTCCGAGAGGGAGCGTACCTGCAGTCGGTAGGTCAGGTCGGTGTCCTCCGCCTCCCATCGCGTGAGATAGGAGATGACCCGGAAGGTGCCGGTGGACGGGAGGACGCACCCGTCCTCCTCCGACCACTCGGTGCACAGCACGACGCCGTGCTCGTCGACGATCCAGGAGAGGACGTCGTTGTACCGGTCCGGGGCGCGGTAGACCATGACCCGCTCTCCGGCCTCACCCTGGAACGGCTGGCAGTTGGTCTGTACCGCCGAGGTCTGGTGCACCGTGAGGGTCGGCTGGTCCCAAGCGAGTCCGGCCGCGTCGGCGCAGCCGGTGGTCCGGTCGAGTCGCGCCACCGCCACCTGGTAGGTGACCGGATCCCAGTTCGAGTTCCGCATCAGCAGGGTGTACGAGCCGGCGGTCGGCGTCGCGCAGGAACGCCAGGACTCGTACTCCTGGCACACCCTCTGGCCGGCGTCGTCGTACATCTCCCAGTAGAGGTGCTGGTCTGCGTTCTGATTGATCCGGACGACGAGAGAGCCCGGCGCGTTCACCCGCAGCTTCTGGCAGCTGACCCCCTGGTACGACGCGACGGTGCCGGTCCCGACCGCCGTGCCCGGGTCGCCGAACCCGGTCAGGGACAGGGCCGGGCAGCCGGTCGACTGCGAGATCCGGGGCATCTTCAGGGTGTAGGCGGTCTTGTTGCCGTACGTCTCCTCGAGGAAGAGCCGGTACGGTCCGGGCTCGCGGAGGGTGCACTCCGTCGGGTACCGCACCGAACAGAGCGGCTGGAACTGGGCGTCCAGGATGTTGCCCTGGACGTCTCCGGCGCCACCCGGGTCGGCGAGGTGCAGGACCGCGCCGGTGGGCTGCGTGAAGGTGAAGCAGCGGGCGGCAAGGCCGGCGGGCAGCGTGCCGCTGCGCCCGGCGGAGGCGAAGGAGAAGAAGCCCGCGGGCAGGTTGACACAGGCGGACGGGGTACGCGTCGACTCCGCCGACAGCGAGTACGCGCCCTTGCCGGTTCCGTAGTAGAGCTTCACGGTGATCGTGTAGGTGCCGGCAGCGCCGAGCTTGCACTCGTTGAGGTACGAGCTGACGTAGCAGACGGTATCGCCGTCGCTGCCCTTCACCTGTGCGCTGACACCGTCACCGGAGACCTCGCGGAGTCGGACGAGCAGGGTGTCCTGGTCGACCGTCGAGGTGACCGTCCAGTTGTGCTGGGCGGCCCCGGTGATCGACGCGCAGTTCTTGACCGTACCCGTCGGGAGGTGGCCGCCGCAGGCGGCGGCGAGGCCGACGACGGACGTCGAGTCCGACGTGACTCGGGCCGGGGCCGGAGTCGTGGTCGTCGACTTCGGGGGCGCGGTCACGGTGGGCGATTGCTCGGTGGTCAGCGCCGGTCGCGGCGACTGCTCGGCCGTCGGGGCGGCGCTGGCGGGTCCGGCCAGCAAGCCCGTCCCGGTGAGGCTCAAGGCCGCCACCGCGGCCCATCTGGGTAGGTGTTTCCACAGTGGACTGAGCGCGGATGGACGCACGATGTCTTCCCCCGTTTCTGTCGCGCGACGTGCGCGGGCGACGGGATAATTTCACGACGATCCATCGCGGACAATCAGGTTGCCGTCTCAACCAGAGCGGGCCGGTCAGCAGGGGGCGGCGCCCTCGTCGAAGAGGCGGCGCGCCCAGTCGGCGTACCCGGCGATGGTCTTTCGGACCGTGCGCCCGTCGTGCAGGAACAGGTACGCGCGGTCGCCGCTGCGGGCGAGCAGCCCGTCGAGCCGGTGCGTCCCCTGTGGAGCGGGCAGCCGGGTGACCGACGGGTAGCGGTCCCAGACCTCCTCGACGGGTGATCCGGCCGTTATCCCCTCCGGTGTTCGCATCGGATCGCCGACCCAGAGCAGCACCAGTTTGTCCTCGACGAAGACGGGGCTGACCGTGTCGTGGCCGGTGAGCACCGGCCCGCAGGCGTCCTGGTCGGTACGCAGGATGCCCCGACGGGTCAGCTCGGCCTCGGTGTCGCCGAACTCGATGTTGCGCAGGCCGTGCAGGTCGATGACCTCGACGTTGCCGGCGGGCCGGTTCGCCGGCATCGGTCCGGCGGGTGGCGGACCGCTGCCCGCGATCGAGGCAGCAGCCAGCAGCATGGCAATAAAAGCAAATTGTCGCAATTTCATGGAATCCCCCAGTCCCCAACGGACCGGGGCCGTTCAGGTTGCTGCCCGCCGGCGGATTACTGGTTTTCCCACTGTTCGATCAGTTCGTCCCAGTAGTCGGCGCTGAGTCGACGCCGCCCGTGCGCCAACCAGCCGGCGGTGTTGCGTTCCAGATGCAACCCCAACTCGGCGAACGGATCGATCCACGCACCCCGCTCCACGCCGAGTCGGCTGAGCGCCGCGTTGATCGGCCACTCCTCGCGCGGGGTTTCCAGGACGTCGTCGAAGCATGGCCCCCAGGACAGCTCCCCGCCGAGCCACACCGCCGCAGACTGGTGACCGACGCCGCCGCCGAACTCCGCCTCCAGGTACGCCACCGGCCCGGTACGCGACCACCCGGCCAGCAGCTCGACCAGCGGCGGCGACAGGACGAGGTCGAACGGCTGCTCGGCGCTGCGGTCGTCCGCCGCGTAGTCCGGTAGCGACCCGGTCAGCTCGGTCACCAACTGCGGGGTGACCGGTAGCAGCGCGAAGTCCTGGCGCAGCTCACCGAGGACGGCGTGGTCCAGCTCGGCGGTGTGCTCGCGGAGCAGGTCCGCGTCCGCGACCACCGCGCTGAGCTGGTACGCCATCACATCCTCCGCCGTCCACAGCCTGTGGATAGAACATGTGTACGACGGTTTCGCCGCCGCTCGTGCCTGGCACGGTACGCGGCGGCGCCGGCCCCGGCGGCCCGGCGGACTGGCGCTCCGGCGGCCCGGCGCTCCGGCGCTCCGGCGGTCTGGCCGCAGATCTTGGACAGTTCCCGTCAGCTCGGAACGGAAACTGTCCAAGATCTCGTCGTCAGCGGCGCGTGTGGTGGGGGACTCAGGCTCGTTCGGCGAGTTGGGCGACGAACGCGCGCCAGGCCGTCGGCGTGAAGGCGAGCGCTGGACCGGTCGGGTTCTTGGAATCCCGTACGCCGACCACGCCGGGCAGGTTGTCGGCGACCTCGACACATGCGCCGCCATTGCCGCTGCTGCGGGTGCTCTTGCGCCACCGCGCACCGTTCAGCTCCATGATTCCGCCACTTCCGTCATCAGCTCGACCGACTGCGAGTGCGACAGCGCCTCGCCGCGCACGTTCTCCCATGCCGCCATCATGGCCGCGATGTCGTCGGGGTCGCTAGCCACTTGTCCCTGAAGCTGGTTGTCCAGGTAGCCGGCGACCCGGTGGTCGTGGCTGTGCGCGATCACGAACGGCCCGTTCAGTCCGGCGTACGCGCCGACGGTGGCCGGCACCACGTGGACCCGGATGTGCGGCTCGGCGCAGGCCGCGACCAGGGCCAACATCTGCTCGCGCATGGTTGCCCGGCCGCCGACCGGCCGGCGCAGGATCGCCTCGTCGACGACCGCGGTGAACTGCGGCGGGTCGTCGCGCTTGAGCACGCCCTGCCGGTTGAGCCGGACGCTGAGGTGCCGCTCGACCTCGCTTCGGGGGATCAGGCCCGCGCCGCCGAGGACCGCGCGGGCGTACGCCTCGGTCTGTAGCAGCCCTGGCAGAACCGTCGACTCGTACCAGCGCAGCGACACCGCCTCGCGCTCGATTTCCTGCCAGGGACGAAACCAAATGGGGTCACGACGTCTCGCAGTGTCCGGCCAGATGTCCGACACGTCCTTGTGGAGGGCTTCCGCTGCCGCCAGGCGGTGCCGAGGATGCGGGATGCGGCCCTCGGTCAACCAGCGCGCGACGGTCTTCGGGTCGACGCCGACGGTCTCGGCGAGGGATTCGGTGGTGTGCCCGGTGTCGTTGAGCGCCACCCGCAACGCGTCGTTCACGGTCCCCTCCATCGGATGTCTCGAATATCTGAGAACCATATAGCTACGCCCTGTAGGTGCCCGGTGACGCGCCGCACTGTGGTCCCCAGAAGACGGCGTGGCCGGTGGAGGCGCAGCAGCCCGGCGGTCGGCGTCAGTCGCGGGGTCGCCCCGACGCGGAGGCGGGGTGACCCCCTTCCACCTGCGAAGGAGGCTCGCCCGTGCCGCGTCGTCGCCACCGGAACCACCTACCGACCCGACCCACCTGGCGATGTCAGGCCTGCGGCATCGCCTGGCCCTGCTCGGCGGCGAAGCTCCGGCTGCTCGGCGAATACCGGGGCGACCGAGTGGCGCTGACCGTCTACCTGGCGACGCTGATGACCGAGGCCAGCGAACAACTTCGGGACGTGGACCCGGCCCGGCTCACCGACCGCTTCCTTTCCTGGACCCGCGCCCGAGGGTGAGAGCCTGGCGCGGTCCGGCCGCATGCGGACCCCTACGGCCCGCCGTCCGCTTCGGCCCTCCGGCCCGCCGGTCTGGCTCTAGATCTTGGACAGTTTTCGTTCGGAGTTGACGGAAACTGTCCAAGATCTCGTCGCTCCGGCGCGCGGGGGCCACCCGCGCCGAGCCTCAAGACGCGACTCGCGGGAAGCAGGCCCCGCGGAAGCACCTTCCGCGGGAAGCAAACTCCGCACAGCACGCTCCGCAGTCAGGGTCGCCAGATGACGAGGCCAACGTCGCGTGGCCGTTCGGCGAACAGGCCGTCCCGGGCCGCCGACGTCAGCAGCTCGCGCAGGTCCGCCTCGAACGCCGGGAGTCGATCGCCGAACAGGTGCGGTGCCGAACTGGACAGCGAGAACACCGCCGACGTCACCTCGTCCACCGACCGCTGCAGGACCGTCCCCTGCTCGACGGTCAGCCGGGTGGGCCCGGCGAAGCCAGCAGCGAGCATGATCTCCGCTTCGCCCCCGGGCGTGCCGGTGGGCAGCGAGCCCTGACCGGCCCGGCGGACCGGCCCCAGGTAGCGCGCGACCAACTCGTCGATCCGCAGCCAGGGCGGGCGGGGGTAGGGCAGCGGGTCGTCCCCGGCCACGCCCTGGTGGGTGTTCGCGCTGACGTGGACCCAGGCCCCGTCGGGCGCGAGCATGTCGCGGACCCGGCGGGCCACCAGCGGTCGATCCATCCAGTGGTACGACTGCGCGAACGTGGCCACCCGGAACGTACCCAGGTCGGCCGGCAGTTCCTCGGCCCGCAGGTGCCGCCACTCGACGGTGGTGACCCCGGCCTCGTCGGCTCGACGCTGCGCCTCGGTGAGCATGTCCCGGTCGGCGTCCACCCCGACCGCCGTCTCGAACAGGGGCGCGAGCAGCAGCGTCAACGAACCGGGACCGCACCCCACGTCCAACAGCCGGCCGGTGCCGTCCAGGCCGAGCGCCGTGCGGATGGCCTCGGCGATCGCGGGTGCGTACGGCCATCGGCCGACGCTGTAGTGCCGGGCGCTGCCGGCGTACAAGGTCTCGTCCCACTGCCACGTCGAGTCGGCCACGGCATCGATGAGACCACAACGACAACGCCCGGCCGACCTGTTATCGGTCTGCCGGGCGTTGATCATGCTCCGCGAGCGAAGGATACGAGATTCGAACTCGTGAGGATGTTAACCCAACACGCTTTCCAAGTCTGTCGTCTCGCGTTCGCCAAGCCTCAGCGCCGTACCAGGCGGCAACGTTGACGCAGAGTGGCACGTCACCCCCGGACAACCTTGTACGTGCCCGAACGAGACGACAACTGAGACGGTCTCGGCTGGCCCGATACGACGTGATCCGCGACGTTGGCCCTGACGAGCTTCCGGGGCTCCCTCTTCCGTGCTACTTCGGCTAGGGTCTACTCCACGTGGCCGAGCAGCTACACCAGGGGAGTGCGGCGTGCCCGAAGATGCTCCGTCGAATCCGAGACTCTCGGATCTACCGCCGCCGACTGGGAGCAGCATAGCGACCGTGGGCCGGCTTTCTCTGCCAAAACCGCCAAAGCCCCATCAGCTGATCTACTTCTATGATGCCGCTGAGTGGGAAGAGTTCGTACTGGAGTACGCCACTGGGCTGGCGGAGCAGTATTACCAGATCAAACGAATTGGCGGCTCAGGCGACCGAGGCGCTGACATTGCAGCCTTCCTGAGCCCTAACGGATTTGAAGGTGAATGGGATTGCTTCCAGTGTAAGCATTACGAGGCAGCACTTTTGCCCAGCGACGCCTACCCGGAAATGTTCAAGATGCTCCGCGCAGTCGTTGAGGGATACTATGCCTTGCCACGCCGATACCACTTCATGGCGCCCAAGAAGTGCGGCCCAACACTCTCGCGCCTCCTGAGCTCGCCGTCCCAGCTCCGTATCAAGTTTCTCGAAAGGTTTGATGGCGACAAGCCCTTAGGCGCCGGTCTAGATCCGACCCTTGTCGCCCGAATAAAAGCGCGGGCGGAAATCCTCGACTACAGCATCTTCCGGTCCGTCGAGCTGCATGAAATGTTCGACATCCATAAGCGGACCAGATACCACGTTCAGCGGTTCGACGCCCCCCTACCTGACCGTCCCGAGGTAAAGCCCCCGCCTAGCAACTTGAAGGCTGAGGAGCGCAGGTATGTAGATCAGCTATTGACCGTCTACGCAGAACGTTATGGCCTGCAAATTGCCACGCTAGCGGATGTAGAGGTCAACCCCAAAATCTCGAAGCACTTTAGCCGACAACGAGAAGCCTTTTACAGCGCCGAAGCGCTCCGCCTATTCGCTCGCGACAGCGTTCTTCCAGGAACGTTCGAGAGCCTCCAGGATGATGTTTACGAAGGAGTGGTGGAGACCCACTTCCGCGACTTCGACTGCGGATTGGATCGGCTTCAAGCAGTTCTCGAAGCCGTCGTAGCACTCAACCTCTCACCCAAGAATCCTCTTGTGAACGTATCTCAGGTCCGAGATAAACGCGGAATCTGCCACCAGCTAGCCAACGATGACCGCCTGGTCTGGTGTGACCAATGACCGCGCCGACATTAAATGGGCCCCTCGAAGTCGGCCTCCGTGCGCTGACACTGTTATCCGCTGCCTTCCCGAAGTCGTTCGATATTGCAAGCCTCTCATTCCTTGACTATACGTTAGTGCACTCGCGGGAGTTCGGTGGACCCGATAGTTTGCACCCCGACGTGCCAAATCATCGGAGTGAGATAACTGTTAAGCGAGACTTGCTTGAGCATGGGCTCCAAGTAATGGTTCGGGCCAGACTGGTAACTCTCCGGATGGAGCCTGAGGGCATCGTCTACGCGGCAACGGACAACGCTCCCGGATTCGTAGATCTTCTCGAATCGGAATATCTGCAGGAGCTTAGAACCCGCGCGGAGTGGGTGATGGAAGCCTTTGGCCACATCGACGCCGCAACACTTCGGAGCCTTATCGCTGGCCTCGGGGGAGTGGAGAACTCCACCACGGGCTACTACTCAGGGCCTGACAATCGGGGGATTTCATGAGTCGCCTAAGGCTTGTTCGCTTGACTGTCGCAGGCGGAAGTCTACCCGACGCCTCAGTGGAGTTCGGTCCTGGCCTGACAGTAATCTACGGAACGTCGAATACGGGGAAAAGCTACATCTTCGAGGCGCTAGACTTCATGCTTGGCGCGAAGTCTCTTAAGTCGATACCTGAAGCCGACGAGTATACGCATGTCATGTTGGGCATGACTCTTCCGGACGACACTCCCCTTACGCTCGTTCGCCGCATTACGGGCGGAAACTTTTCGGCCTACCAGGAGGTTTTGCGAGAACTTCCCACCAGGCCGGCGGACTTCACTCTAAACGCAGCTCATGGCAATACATCAGGTGGTCGTCTAAGCTTATCGCGCTACCTCTTGCAGTCTTTAGGGCTTGACGGCAAGGAGCTGCGGAAAAACCAACAAAATGTTACCGCACCCCTGAGCTTCCGCAATCTCTGCCTGCTCTGCGTCATAGACGAAACTAAGGTGCTAAGCAAGGTTCCTCCGCCAGTCTCGGGCCAGTACGTTAGCCGCACGGCGGAGCTATCGCTGCTAAAGCTCCTATTGCAGGGCGAGGATGACTCCAAGTTTGCCCGGTCAGCGGGTGCCGCCGAGAAGCGCAAGGTCAGCAAAGGCAAGACGGAAATTCTTGAAAGAGCCATCGGGGAACTTCAAGCATCTATTGAGGGTACTGGCTCGGTAGAAGAGCTGAAGGAGCGCCAAGGTCGCATTTTGAACTCGATCCAGCAACAGACGTCGTCCATAGATGGGTTCCTGGACGCGCGTACTGCACTGCTTACTCAACAAACAGCGTTACTGGAAGACCTAAATAAATACCAGTCTCGCCTTGACGATGTGATCGAGCTTCTCGCTCGTTTCGGCCTACTCAGGTCCAAATACGATTCAGATCTTGGTCGGTTGGAGATGGTGCAGGAAGCGGGGACTCTATTAGGGTACTTCCAGCCTGGTGTCTGCGTATTCTGCGGGGCGGAAGTGGAGCACCAGGCCGCCGAGCTGCACACAGTTGGAGAAATGACCTCCTTCGGCGAATCGGTGATGTCCGAGATACAAAAAACCATCGGCCTGCGCGATGATTTAGATGTGACAATTGGTGACTTGCGGTCTCAGGAGGACCGCCTGCGGGATGCGGTCGGAGGTTTTGCGCACGAGGCTGACGAACTAAGAGCCCAGATAGGAACACTCGACGCCTCGCTCCAGCCCGAGAGGGAAGCATTGCAGGAACTGCTGACGGTTAGGTCAGCTATCGAGGCGGCGCTGAACACTCACGATCAGATCGCCAGACTCGTCGCGCTCAGGGCAACTGTCGAGCCGGAGGATGAGGGTGAGCCTGTGCCACCGGCAGAGGTAAATGAACTCGTCGTTGATGAGTTCTCGGCGACAATCAAACGCGTAGTAAATTCTTGGTTACGGCCGAATGCTGGCGAAGTCAGGTATTCGAAGAGTGTGAGCGACGTAATGGTTGATGGTCAGCAACGGAGCTCGCATGGTAAGGGCATGCGCGCTGTGCTTCATGCCGCCTTCACGACTGGGTTGGCTCAGTACTGCTTTGATAGAGAGTTGGAGCACCCGGGATTCATTGTCATTGACTCTCCCATCAGGCCATACCGGGAGCCTGAGCCGGGTGTAGCTGATGCCCCCTCGGAGGCTGATGTGACGAGTCTGACCGAAAGGTTTTACTCATACTTCGACACGCAGTTCGACGGCCAAGCCATTGTTTTCGAGAACGATGGCCCGCCCGACACGCTTTCGGATGAGTCTACAGTAATCCACTTTACGGGTCACCGGACCTCAGGCAGGTACGGGTTCTTTCCGCTGCGGTAAGTGTCGGCCTCCGCCAAATAGGCGGTCTTCACCGGATTAACAGGCCAGCAATGTCGGCCATGCTGGTAATTACTGCATCCGCCTTCGCTGAACGGAAGGCATCGACCTTTGAGGGACGGTTAGCGGCGGACACCAAATCCCGCGCCGGCCGCCGCTCCATCGGCCTGCCGGATGCGTTGGTGGAACTGCTCCGGCAGCACCGGAAGGAGCAGGAGGTCGAGCGCGAAACCGCCGCCCAGCTCTGGCGCGACGAAGGATCGGTGTTCGCCTCACCAACCGGCCAGGCGATCCATCAGGCGACGGACTACGACGAGTCGAAACGGCTGCTCAAGCTCGCCGGAGTGCGGGACGGGCGGCTACACGACGCGCGGCACACCGCCGCCACCGTGCTCTTGGTCCTCGGCGTGTCTGGCCGAGCTGTGATGGGCATCATGGGTTGGTCTAACTCGGCCATGGCGGTGCGCTACCAGCACATGACGGATCAGGTGCGCCGGGACATCGCGCAGCAGCTCGGGGGCTTGATCTGGGGGCTGAACAGATGCAAATAGCGAGATGTGACCGGCTGTTGCTCGTCGCAGACAGACGTCGAGTGGCAGCCGGTTACTCTTCCTCGGACTTTCTTTGGCTGGCAAGCTCCCGACGCCGGATTCTGCTGTAAGACATTGAGAGCCCGTGCGCAGTCTCGGATGCTTGCCGTGCATACTCCGGGATGCCGGCCTCTGTCACAACGTGGACAATTGTGTGAGGTGGAGCGGATGGCACGACGTTATTATGCCAGATTAAAGTGCCCATATCGACTCGCCAGAGCCGAAGCGCTCCCGTCTCATCGATATCGCACTTGAATAGCGGCGCGTCGATCGCAATTACTGGGAATGCGATGACGGATATCTTGTTAAGCCCAGGGTAGATGTCCTCCCGGGTTGTCTCCCAGTGAGCGGCCTTCACGGCCGAATTGATCGCTTTGTAGGCCACATCGCTGCCGCCCTGATTTGAGCTGAAGTTCGCTTTTATTAGGCTGTGTCCGGGATGTTCCTCGATCGTTAGTAGTGGCAGGGCGCGCACTGCGTGGCTGTGTGCGGCGAAAGAAACCCACCTGCGGGCGGCGGGTGAGGCAAACCTCTGCACAACCTGCGCTACCGGATGGAGCGAGGGAGTTCTCTCTCCGCAGAAGAGGACCCATGGTTTGTCGGCGCCGCTCTTTGCTTCGATGCGCAAGAGGATGTCCAGCCACTCGGTACGTGATTTGGTATCCGACCTCATGCTCACCACTACGTCGATCTCGCGGTGAGATGCGGACTCGCTGTCATAATAGTAATCCGACTGACGTACGTGGCCGATCTCTCTGAAGGCTTGGGCTGTGCGCAATTCTAACGGATACCCCTGGCTCGTTAGCCATTTGTGCAACTGCGTCTTCAGGGGGTCGGCGGGTGGGTCAGTCTTACCGACTGCTGCTTCGACTTCGGTCACCTTGACATTCAAGCCCCGGGGCGTCCCAGGGACAACATGGTTGTGACGCCGCTCGTCTCGTCGGGCCGGGTCGCCGCTTGACCCTGGTGGCTCGATGCCCGGTCCGCTTGTGCATGACCATGCGTGGCCTCAACGCCGCGGGGCCGGCAACTGAGACGAGAAGTGAGACGGGAGTCAGGTGTGGAGACGGCGCGAGGGCCGGTCCTGGTGGACCGGCCCTCGCGTTCGTGCTGCTCAAGCGAGCGGAGGATACGAGATTCGAACTCGTGAGGGTGTAAACCCAACACGCTTTCCAAGCGTGCGCCCTAGGCCTCTAGGCGAATCCTCCGCGAGCCAGGATACAGGCCGCCGTGAACGGGGACACCCCACCACCCCCTGAAGATCGACGAGCCGTCGGGTAGGGTTGGCGTCACCTCCCGTGCGGCGGTATCTCGTGAACCTCCCCAGGGCCGGAAGGCAGCAAGGATAAGCGAGCTCTGCCGGGTGCACGGGAGGCCTTTTCGTCTCCGAGCCTTGATCCACTCGACATCGGTGATGTCGGGGCATCCCGGGCATGCGGACACCCCGATTTCCAGGAAGCCGAGTCGATCAAGGCGCGAGGCCGAGCCGGCGCGGCGGGGTGGGTGGTCACCCGCGCCCGACCGGCGCAGAATGGCTCGGTCGAGAGGAGGCGGGACGAGTGACGCTGGCGCTGTACCGCAAGTACCGGCCACGTACCTTCGCCGAGGTCATCGGGCAGGAGCACGTCACCGAGCCGTTGTCGCAGGCGCTGCGCAGCGGCCGGCTCAACCACGCCTACCTCTTCTCCGGCCCGCGCGGCTGCGGCAAGACCTCCAGCGCCCGGATCCTGGCCCGCTCGCTCAACTGTGAGCAGGGCCCCACCCCGGAGCCGTGCGGCAAGTGTGAGTCGTGCCGCTCGCTCGCCACCGACGGCGCGGGCTCGATCGACGTGATCGAGATCGACGCGGCCAGCCACGGTGGTGTCGACGACGCCCGTGAGCTGCGCGAGCGCGCCTTCTTCGCGCCGGCCAACAGCCGCTTCAAGATCTACGTGATCGACGAGGCGCACATGGTCTCGACCCAGGGCTTCAACGCCCTGCTCAAGCTGGTCGAGGAGCCCCCGGAGTACGTCAAGTTCATCTTCGCCACCACCGAGCCGGAGAAGGTCCTCGGCACGATCCGCTCGCGGACCCACCACTATCCGTTCCGGCTGATCCCGCCGAAGGTCCTCCGCCCGTACCTCGAACAGCTCACCCAGGCCGAGGGCGTCTCCGTCGAGCCGGCGGTCTTCCCGCTGGTGGTCCGCGCCGGCGGGGGCAGCGCCCGGGACAGCCTCTCCGTACTCGACCAGCTCATCGCCGGCGCCGGCCCGGAGGGGGTCAGCTACGCGCGGGCCGCCGCGCTGCTCGGCGTCACCGACTCGGCGCTGATCGACGAGATGTGCGACGCGCTGGCCGCCGGGGACGGCGCGGCCGCGTACGCGACCGTCGACCGGGTGGCCGAGGCCGGGCACGACCCGCGCCGGTTCGCCTCCGACCTGCTGGAACGGCTGCGCGACCTGATCGTGATCCAGCAGGTGCCGGACGCCGCCGCGAAGGGTCTCATCGACGGCCCCGCCGACCAGATCGAGCGGATGGCCGCCCAGGCCGCGCAGCTCGGCCCGGGCACGCTCTCCCGCTGCGCCGACATCGTCCACGACGGCCTGGTGGAGATGCGTGGCACCACCGCGCCCCGGCTGCTGCTGGAGCTGATCTGCGCCCGGATGCTGCTGCCCGGCGTCGACGACTCCACCGGCGGCCTGCTCCAGCGCCTCGAACGGATGGAACGCCGGCTCACCCTCGCCGGCACCGACGCGCCGCCGGCCGCCGCCGGCTTCGCGCCCGCCACCACCCCGGGGGTACGCCCACAGTCGGCGCCCCCGGTACCGGCTGCCGCAAGCCCCGCGCCCGCCGCCGCCCCGACCTCCGCCCCGCCGTGGGACGTCGACCCGACGGCGTCCCCGCACACCGCGAGCGCTGGGGCTACCGCCGCGCCCGCTGCCGGCTCGGGTGCCGCCCGCGCTGCCGCACTGGGTGCCGCCCGCGCCGCCGCCTCGGGCGCTGCCGGTGCCGCCGTCTCGGGTGCCGGAGTTGCGGGCTCGGCCGCTACCGATTCGGGCAGCCGAGGGGCGCACGCACCTTCGGGGGTGGACTCCCCGATTCCGGTGTCGCCCGGCGCGTCGGCGGCCGCCCCGACGTCCGAAGCCGTGCCCGTCTCGCCCGCCGGACCGGGTACCGGCTCGCCGGCCCCGCGTCGGGCGGTGCCGCCGTCGGCCGTACTGCCCGACCCGGCGACGCCCGCGCCGCCCCGCCCGGGCACGCCGGCCCCCGCGCTGGACGCGGTCGCGGTACGCCGGGTCTGGCCCGACGTGGTGGGCAAGGTCAACCGGACCAACAAGCGGATCGCCGCCCTGATGCGTGACGCGGTGGTCCGCGAACTCGACGGCGACATGCTGGTGTTGACCGTGAAGTCGACCGTGCTGGCCAAGATGATGGCCGACCACGCGGCGGTGCTCACCGACGCGCTCTACGAGGAGTTGGGCGGGCGCTGGCAGATCCGCTGCGAGGTGGCCGGCGAGCGGGGCGGCACATCCCTGTCCGGCCCGCCACGCTCCCAGCCGGCCGCCCCGGCCCGGCCCGCCCCGACCAACGCGACCGCCGCCAGTCCGACGAGCGCACCACCCGTCGAACCCGGCCCGAGCGTCGCGCCCACTGCGGCAGCCGCTCCCGGCCCGACGAGCGCGCCGCCCGCAGCACCCCGTCCGAGCGCTCCGCCGACTGCGGCAGCTGCTCCCGTCTCGCCGAGCAGCCCATCGGCCGCGCCCACCTCGACCACCGTCGCCAACCCGGAGGACGACTGGCCGGAGGCAGCGCGCCCGGGCGGCGGTGCCCCGGGCGGCGGTGCCCCGGCCGCCGAGGCGACGGATGACCAGGAGTGGCCGGAGGCCGCCCGCCCCGGCGGTGTCCCGGCCGGGCCGGACCCGACTACCGCATCCGCCCGCAACGGCGGCGCGACGGGCAGCGGAGGCGGTCCAGGCGCGAACGGCACCCCCACGAACGGTGCCACTCCGAACGGTGCCACTCCGAACGGGGGTGACCCGGGCGGGCGGGGCAACCCGACGCCGGGTGCCCGGCAGCCGGCGTCAGCCGGTGGCGCACCGGTCAGCAGCGCCATCGCCGCGGCTCGCGCGGCGGCGGCGGGGCGCGGTGCTCGTACCCCATCGGCGAGCCGGCCCACCGCGGACGCGGAATGGGCGGGCGAACCTCCCTACGACCCGGACTACGACGGACCCGTGCGGGGCGGGCGGCCGGGCGGGGCGACGCCGGCGGCGAAGCCCACCTATGAGGGGTTCGACCCGGGCGACGAGCCGTTGGACGAGGTCATCGACGAGAAGACGGCCCGGGAGTCGAGCGAGGAGCAGGCGGTACGGCTGCTGCGGGAGACCTTCGGCGCCGAGAAGATCGACGAGGTGGACGCGCGGTAACTGGCGCTTCGCCCAGCAGGACGCCGAGGCAGCAGGCCCACAGGGGGAAGGGCAGTACGGCGACGCGTTCCATGCCGCCCACCCCGATGCCGGTGCCCTGCTGGGCGACGAACAGTACGGTCCCGGTCAGCGCGGTGAGCCCGGCGGCGAGGGAGAGTCGTCGCCAGCGGCCGAGCACCGTGGAGTGGGGCGCGAACCCGGCGAGCAGCAGACCGACGTTGCCCACGACCATGATCAGGAATGCGCCCAGGACGTGCCGGTTCTCGTCGACGTCGGCGGGATAAAGGGCGACCAGGGCGTACCCGCCGGCGGCCAGCAGCAGCAGGATCTGCGCCGAGCGGACCACGCCGCCCCGGCCGAGGAGCCGCCAGGTCAGCAGCAGTCCGGCGGCGAGCAGGACGGCGGTGGCCAGCATCGCGGCGTTCATCAGCGGATGCCAGGGCGAGCAGACGAGACGGGGTCGGGTGGTGTCCCAGACCCCGCAGTGCACGTTGCCGAGGTCGCTGATGTTGTGGGTGGCCCAACTGTAGGTCGGCTCGCGCCAACGCAGGCCGGTGACCAGACTGGCCACGAGGAAGACCGGTGCGGCCACCGCCCAGCACAGCGCGGCGACGCGGCCACTGCGGTTGAGACTCATACCGTGAGCAGACCAGTGCGGCGGGTACCGGCGCACTACCGCCAGACGCCCGGTTCGGGGTGGTGGTAGCCGTACCTCCGTCGCTCGGCGTGGGCGGACGCACCGGACACGGCGGCGTCGGTCCCAGCGGCTAGGCTGGTCGGCGGCCGAGCAGACGAGTGCGAGAAGGAGCCATCCGTGCGCCCAGGTGGACAGCCGAACATGCAGCAGATGCTGAAGCAGGCGCAGAAGATGCAGCAGCAGATCGCCGCCGCTCAGGCCGAGCTGGCCGAGGCCGAGCTGACCGGCACGGCCGGCGGTGGACTGGTCACCGCGACCGTGTCCGGCGCGGGCGAGCTGAAGGCCATCAAGATCGACCCGAAGGCCGTCGACCCGGACGACGTGGAGACGCTGGAAGACCTGGTGGTGGCGGCCGTGCACAACGCCGCCGAGGCGGCGCGTGAGTTGACCGAGCGCAAGATGGGCCCGGTCGCCGGCGGCATGGGCGGCCTCGGCCTGCCCGGTTTCTGAGCCGGCAGATGTACGAAGGCGCCATCCAGGACCTGATCGACGAGCTGGGGCGACTCCCGGGCGTGGGCCCGAAGAGCGCCCAGCGGATCGCGTTTCACGTCCTCTCGGCCGATCCGGCCGACGTCAACCGGCTGGCCGGCGCGCTGCGCAAGGTCAAGGAGCTGGTGCGCTTCTGCACGACCTGTTACAACGTGGCCGAGTCCGAGCAGTGCCGGATCTGCCGCGACCCGCGCCGCACGGACGAGGTGCTGTGCGTGGTGGAGGAGCCCAAGGACGTGGTGGCCATCGAGCGGACCGGCGAGTTCCGGGGCCGCTACCACGTGCTCGGCGGCGCGATCAATCCCCTCGAAGGGATCGGGCCGGACAATCTGCGCATCCGTGAGCTGTTGACCCGGTTGAGCGGCGGCGCGGTGCGGGAGTTGATCCTCGCCACCGACCCGAACACCGAGGGCGAGGCGACCGCCACCTACCTGGCGCTGATGGTGAAGCCGATGGGGATCGCGGTGACCCGGCTGGCCAGCGGCCTGCCGGTCGGCGGCGACCTCGAGTACGCCGACGAGATCACCCTCGGTCGCGCCTTCGAGGGGCGCCGGGCCGTCTGACCCCTTCGACGACGATGAATTAACGGTGAGTCGGTGATGACAGTCAGGTGATCGCCGTCGTGACGATGGTGGCTCTTCTCTCCGCATCTCGCGACGGAGGTCACCGTGCGCCGGTTCCTGGCACCCCTACTCGGGCTCGCGGTGTTGACACCGCTGGTCCCGCCCGCACCGGCGGCCTCGGCCGCACCCCCCGATCCCGGCCGGAAGACCGCCGTCGGCCGGCCGGCGACACCGACCCGGCCGGCCGACCCGGATCGGATCCTCGACCCCGACCGGCGGCTCGGCGCCACCTGGCAGCGGTCCGCCGACCGGGTGGTCACCACGTCGTCCGACGAGACCGGCCTGCACGTACTGGTGGCGGACGCCAGGGAGGCGTACCGCTGGCGGACGGCCGCCACGCTCGGTGAGCCGGGCCTGCCGACGGATCAGTGGATCGGGCAGGTCTGCCTGACCGGCTCGGGTCGACGCGCGGTGGCGGTCTACGCGCCGCGCGAGTTCACCAACCGCGAGAACCTGCTCAACGCGGGCGCCTTCGCGGCGGTCGTCGACCTGGACACCGGCGCGGTCTCCAAGCTGCCCGAGCGCTACTCGCTGGCCTATCACAACCCCGGCTGCGGGGCGGGCGAGAGCGCGGTGCTGTCCCGCCTGGAGCTGCCTGCGTCGTCGCGGGTCGGTACGGCGGCACGGTCCACGCTGACCACCGTGGACACCCGGAAGCCGTCCACCGCCCGGACGATGGTGGCCCCCGGGCAGCTCACCTCGGCGATCCCCGTCGGTGACGGGATCGTCGCGGCCAAGGGTCACGCCCTGCTCACCCTCGATCGAAAAGGAGCGGTCCGGTCGACGGTGCGGACGGCGGGTTCGCCGTTCCGGCTGATGGCCGACGGTCCCCGGGACGTCGCCCTCCAGGTGGCCAGGGGGAACGAGGTCGACCTCACGCGTCTGGCCGGTGGTCGACTACAGCCGGTGGCGACCGTGCCGACGGGCACCGTGAAGCTGCGCGCCGGTGGTGACGGCCGCGTCTTCGCCGTGGGCGGCCGGGCCGCCGGCCGGCTCGCCGGTAGATCCCTGCCGAACGGTTGGGGCACGATCGACGCGCCACCCGACAGTGACGTCTCCCGCACCGGCGACCTCGTGGTGACCAGGGCCGTCACGGGCCGGGAGGCGGCCGGTGCGCTGGGCGGCGCGCCGGGCGACGGGCGTACGGACCGGGTCGACATCAAGGCCCGCCTGCGGACCGGGGGCGACGTCGCCTTCACGGTGGTGCCGAACAGCGGCACCGGTCCGGCGGCCCCGGCGGCGGGAGGCGGGTCGGCGAACGGCAACGCGACCACCTTCGCCGACCCGAGCCCGGAGACCGTGGCGTACGACCTCGACGGCTCCTGCGCGGTACGCCGCAACGATCCGGCGATCCAGGTCTACCAACCGACCCGTGAGCAGGTGGAGTGGGCTGCCGACCTGGCGGTACGCGGACAGTTGACCTTCCAGCGCGCGGCCAACTGGGCGAACAACGGCCTGCCCGCCTACTCGCCGCAGACGCTGTTCCCGTCGATGGGGCTCACCGGTGGCGGCGACGTGCCGGCGCAGGTGTTCCTCGGCATCCTCGCGCAGGAGTCGAACCTGTGGCAGGCGAGCTACCACGTCGTCGACGGGCTGGCCGGCAATCCACTGACCAGCCTCGGCTACTACGGCCTGGATCTGGCCAGCCCGGACTACACCAAGATCGACTGGACGAAGACCGACTGCGGCTACGGCGTCGGACAGGTCACGTCCGGGATGAAGAAGAGCGACACCGACCAGTGGATCGCGGGCGTGCAGTGGGACACGACGAAGCAGAAGGCGGTGGCGCTGGACTATGCGGTCAACGTGGCGGCCGGCCTGCGCATCCTGCAGGACAAGTGGAACCAGACCCGGAACGCCGGGCTGATCGCCAACAACGGAGACGCGAGGTACATCGAGAACTGGTGGTTCGCCATCTGGGCGTACAACACCGGCTTCTACTCCCAGATCCCGCAGAGTCCCACCCAGCCCTGGGGGGTGGGCTGGGCCAACAACCCGTCCAACCCCAACTACCCGGCGGACCGCAAGATGTTCCTGACCGAGCCGTTGGACGTACCCACCGCCAACCCGCCGGTCGACGACCAGGTGGGCTACGACAACGCCAAGCACCCGAACCACTGGTCGTATCCGGAGCGGGTGATCGGCTTCGCCTACACCTCGCTGCGCCGCTACAACTACGAGACGGGCAACTACAGCGCGACGTACGCCACCGCGCAGGAACGCAACAAGCTCGTCGCCCAGCCGGAACGGTTCACCTTCTGCGTACCGGCCCAGAACGCCTGTGACCCGAACGTGTCGGAGGTGCCGGGCGACTACCCCACGGATCCTCCGGGGCCGTGCACCCGGGACGATCTCAAGTGCTGGTGGCACTCGCCGGTCACCTGGACGGACTGCTCGGTCAACTGCGGTCTGGAGAACCGGCGGTACACCAGCATCGAGCCCCGCCCGTACGGGTCCAGCATCTACGACTCGCAGTGCAGCCGGAACGGGCTGCCGAGCAACGCGCTGATCATCGACGACATCGACAGCGCCACCCCACTCGGCCCGCAGGGCTGCCAGCGCGACTACACGCCGGCGGGGAAGTTCTCATTCAACTACCCGTCCCGGGTCGGGCCGAACAACGTGACCATCTATCCCGGAAAGGTGGACACCCACCAGATCGGCGGCGGGTTCGGCGGTCACTTCTGGTGGGCGCACACCCAGCGGTCCGATACGGCGCCGGAGAAGGTCACCGGCCGCTGGACACCCACCAACCGCCTGAACGGCTGGGCCAAGGTGATGGTGCACATCCCCGACCACGGCGCGCACACCCAGCAGGCGAAGTACGTGATCAACACCGGGGCGGGGCAGAAGACCCGGTACATCCCCACCCGGACCGAGGCACACCGCTGGGTGACCCTGGGGACGTACCAGTTCTCCAACTCGGGCGCCCAGTCGGTGGAACTGAACAACATCTCCGAGGACGGGAACGGCACCGAGGACGTCGCCTGGGACGCTCTCGCGTTCGTGCCGTTGAGCGCCAAGCCGCGGCACTTCGTGGTGGCGATGGGTGACTCGTACGGCTCCGGCGAGGGCGTCGGCAGCTACTACTACGAGACGGACAACAACTACGGCAACCGGGCATGGAACGCCTGCCGCCGCAGCACGAAGTCGTGGCCGCTGTTGACCCGTCTCCCCGGCTCGTCGAGTTCGATATCCAGCCGGTTGTCGAGCCACGACCAGAGTCTGGACTTCCAGAACGTCACCTGCTCCGGAGCGACGGCACAGGAGATGATGGAGACGAGCACACCCTTCTACTGGCAGAGCCCACCCAGCGCCATCGGCGACTACGGGCGTGCCGCCGAGGGGCAGTTCCGGGAGATGTCCCAGATCGAGTCCGGCGTACTGGATGGCAACACGACATTGGTGCTGCTGTCCGCAGGCGGCAATGACGCCGAATTCCCCCGAACGATGGTCACGTGCGCGATGCAGGGCTGTGACACCGCGAGCTATGAGGCGACCGTCCAGCAGCGGATCGACAGCGCACAGAGCCAGGTACGCCAGCTCGTCAACGCGGTGGCCGCGAAGGCGCCGAACGCCACGGTGATGGTGGTCGGCTATCCCCGCATCTTCGCCAGTTACCACCAGGACTCGTGTGTCTTCGGCAGGTACTCGGCGGGCGAGATGGCGATGATGAACAGGCTGGCGCTCTACATGCGGGACGCGGAGCGGACCATGGCCGACAATGCGCGTGCGGCGGGGCTGAAGGTGCAGTTCACCGACATGGTCGACGGCATGCTCGACCACGGGACGTGCCGTAAGTACGACGCCGGCCACGACATTCTCGTACCGGACGACATGAACGGGGTGGTCGCCGGCCCGGAGGGTGAGGGCGACTTCCGGTTGGTGGACAACGACGACTATCCGACCTGCGTCGGCTGGATCACGGGCGGTCTCAACGTCTGCATCAGCCGGGCCTCGTTCCACCCGAAGGACACCGGCGCGGTGACGTACTCCAATGCCGTGACGTCACGACTGTCGGCGGTGGGATACAACTGAGTGGATCCGGTGGGTCCGCGCGTCGAACTCGCGGACCCACCTGCCGGCGTACCTCTGGAGGTGGCGTGTGGCGAGGCGGCAGCCGGAACGGCGGTCCTGGGCGCCGGCGGTGCTGGTGGCCGTGCTGGCGCTGGCCTTCGCCGGCGTCCTCGTGGCGATCGAGGTGGGGAGCCGGCGAATCGGCGCGGACACCCGTGCCGAGGAGGCCGAGGCCGAAGCCGCGGTGACCCGGAACGCCCAGGCGTACGGCGCGGCGGTGGTCGCCACCGGTGATGCGACGCCGTCCGACGAACGGCTGGCGGCGGTCGCGGAGGGCACCCAGGTCGAGGTGCGGGAGGTCCGCCGGGTGCCTGACCTGGTGGTGACCGTGTACGGTTCTGCCCCTTTCGGCGTGGTGTTCGGAGTGAGTCACGTGAACGCCTGCCACCGGGTGACCTTCCACGACCTGGGTACGGCTCGGGCAGGTTCGGATGTCGAGCGGCTGGAGTCCTGCCCGACACCCGCACCCTGATCGACGCCTCCGGATGCCCTCTCGTCGGGTCCCGGTCAACGTGTTCGATGTGTCGCTCGATGTGTTCGCCGTGGCGTCGACTGTCAGACGTCTGCGCAAGGTGTCGGCTTGGTAGCGATTGCCTGACGGCCGTTCCGCTCCCGGTGTTACATGTCATAGCCTCCCGCACACGGACCGAGCCACAGCTCGGCGTGGTCATGCGCATGACAGAGGTGAGAGATGCAGGCGAGAAGGCTCAAATCGGCTGTGGCCATCGCGGCCGTTGCCGCTCTGGCGGTCGGCGCGGCCGGCTGCGCGGAGAGCGAGCGTGGCGGCGACAGTGGCGAGGCCAAGACCGGCGGCACCTTCATCTTCGCGGGTGCCGGTGACCCGAAGAACTTCGATCCGATCTTCAATGACGACGGTGAGTCGTTCCGGCCGGTCCGGCAGATGTTCGACACCCTGGTGAGCCACAAGCCGGGCACGGCGGAGCTGACCGGCGGCCTGGCCGAGAGCTGGGAGCACGACCCGACCGGTAAGGTCTGGACCTTCAAGCTGCGGCAGGGCGTGAAGTTCCACGACGGCACCCCCTTCAACGCGGCGGCGGTCTGCTACAACTTCGACCGCTGGTACAACATGCAGGGCGCCGCGGCCCAGGCGAACATGATCTATTACATGGACGTCTTCGGCGGCTTCGCCAAGAACGAGGCCGAGGGCGCGGGCGAGTCGATCTACGACAAGTGCGAGGCCAAGGACGACGGCACCGCCGTTCTCTCGCTCAAGAAGTACAAGGGTGCCTTCCCCGGCGCCTTCGCGCTGACCTCGCTGTCGATCGCGAGCCCCGAGGCGCTGAAGAAGTACGACGCCAACACGGTGAAGCAGAACGGCGACTCGTTCGAGTACAGCCCGTTCGCCAACGAGCACCCGGTCGGCACCGGCCCGTTCACCTTCGGTGGCTGGGACAAGACCAAGGGCGAGATCACCCTCAACCGGAACCCGGACTACTTCGGTGACAAGGCCAAGGTCGACAAGATGATCATCAAGATCATCAAGGACGAGAACACCCGCAAGCAGGAACTGCGTGCCGGTACCGTCCACGGCATCGACTTTCCGGCCCCCGCCGACACCAAGGCGCTCGCCGACGAGGGCTTCCAGGTCGTGGCCCGCCCGGCGTTCAACATCCTCTACCTGGGCCTCAACCAGAAGAACCCGAAGCTCAAGGACCTGCGGGTGCGGCAGGCGATCGCCTACGCGCTCAACCGCCAGCAGCTCGCCCAGACCAAGGGCCCGACCGGCGCCAAGGTCGCTGACGAGTTCATGCCGGACACCGTGCTCGGCTACGCCCCGGACGTGCAGAAGTACGAGTACAACCCGGACAAGGCCAAGCAGCTCCTCAAGGAGGCCGGCGCCGAGGGTCTGACGCTGAACTTCTACTACCCGCCGGACGTCTCCCGGCCGTACATGCCGAACCCGCAGGAGATCTTCACGATCCTGGCCAACGACCTCCAGGCCGTCGGTATCAAGGTCAACGGCGTTCCCCGCCCGTGGAACGGCGGCTTCAAGGACGACGTGCAGACGTTCGGCAAGCACGACCTGCACATCCTCGGCTGGACCGGCGACTACAACGACCCGGGCAACTTCGTCGGCACGTTCTTCGGCCGGGGCAAGGCCGAGTTCGGCGACCAGGGCATGACCGAGATGTTCGACGCGATCGCCAAGGCCGACGGCACCGTCGACGACGCCGGCAAGAAGGCCGCCTGGGAGCAGGTCAACCGGGACATCGCCGCCAAGTGGCTGCCGGCCGTGCCGGTCTGGCACGCGCCGCCGGCGATCGTCGTCACCAAGGACGTCGAGGGCCTGAAGGCCAGCCCGCTGACTGACGAGCGGTTCAACACCGTCAGCCTCAAGAAGTGACGTCAATCGGCTGACGCCGTAGGCGGAATCGGCCCGGGTTGGGGGTTTTCCCTCCGCCCGGGCCGATTCCGCGACCATCGAGACTCTGGTGTGTGAGAGATGTTGCGAGTGATAGTCCGCCGCCTGCTACAGCTGGTGGTGACGCTGATAGCCCTGTCAGCGCTGATCTTCGTCTGGTTGCGGAACCTGCCCGGTGGCCCGGTCGACGCGCTGCTCGGTGAACGGGCGACCCCCGAGACCCGCGCCCTGCTGACCAAGGCGCTCGGTTACGACCAGCCGATCCTCGTGCAGTACGGCAAGTTCATGCAGCGGATCCTCACCGGTGACTTCGGCAACTCGATCCGTACCGGTGACCCGGTCACCGAGGTCATCGGCCGGGCCTTCCCGGCCACCGTGGAGCTTGCCCTCGCGGCGATGCTCATCGCGGTCGGGCTGGGCGTCCCCCTGGGTTATCTCGCGGCCCGCTGGCGCGGGCGGCTCCTCGACCACCTGACGGTGGTGGGCACGCTGCTCGGCATCTCGATCCCGATCTTCTTCCTGGGCTACCTGCTCAAGGACGTCTTCACCCAGAACATCCACTGGTTCCCGCCGTCCGGCCGGGTCAGCATCGGGTTGGACAACACCAACATCACCGGTTTCTTCGTCCTCGACAGCCTGCTCACCCGGGAGTTCGACGCCACCGCCGACGCGCTCTGGCACCTGGTCCTGCCGGCGTTCACGCTCGCCACGATCCCGCTGGCGGTCATCGTCCGGATGACCCGGGCCAGCGTGCTGGACGTGCTCAACGAGGACTACGTCCGCACCGCCGAGGCCAAGGGCCTGCGGCAGCGGACCGTCCGGGGCCGGCACATCCTGCGCAACGCGCTCCTGCCGGTGGTCACCACCATCGGTCTCCAGACCGGCGCGCTGCTGTCCGGCGCGGTCCTCACCGAGAAGGTCTACAACTGGGGTGGCCTCGGCACGCTGATCACCGACTCGATCACGGGCAGCCGCGACTACCCGATCCTCCAGGCGCTGATCCTGCTGTCCGCACTGGTCTTCGTGATGGTCAACCTGCTGGTGGACCTCTCCTACGCCTTCATCGACCCGAGGGTGCGTGTGCGATGACCGAACCAACCACGCAGTCCGGCACCCCGGCTCCGCGCACAGGGGACGAGCAGACGACCGGCGCGGGCCGCAGCCGCCTCGGTGACCGTAAGAAGGCTCGCCTGGACGAACTGGCCCAGGCCACCGCCGCCCCCGGCGGCGTGAGCCTGTTCCGCGACGCGTTCCGTCGGCTGCGCCGCAACCCGGCGGCGATCGTGGGTGCCGCCATCATCGTGCTCTTCGTGCTGGTGGCGATCTTCGCTCCGCTGATCGCCCCGCACGACCCGGTGCGGCGCTTCGACGAGCTGACCGACCTCCTCACGCCCAACAACATCGCCGGACCCATGGACGGCTTCCCGCTCGGCTCCGACGAGTTGGGCCGGGACCTGCTGTCCCGCCTGGTCTACGGCAGCCGGCAGACCCTCTTCGTCGGCGTCCTCGCCACCCTCATCGGGCTCGCCATCGGCGTGCTGCTCGGCGCGATCGCCGGCGCCGTCGGTGGGTGGGTGGACAACATCCTCATGCGGATCACCGACGTGATGCTGGCCCTGCCCGCCCTGCTGCTGGCGATCACCCTGGTCGCCCTGGCCAGCAAGTCGAGCCAGTGGACGGTCATCATGGCGGTGGCCATCGTCAACGTGCCCATCTTCGCCCGACTGCTGCGCGGCTCGATGCTCGCCCAGCGGGAGAGCGACCACGTGCTCGCCGCACGGGCGCTGGGCGTCAAGCAGCGCAGCATCGTGCTGCGGCACATGCTGCCCAATGCCATGACCGCGGTGATCGTGCAGGCGACGCTGACGCTCTCCGTGGCGATCATCGAGGCCGCGTCGCTCTCCTTCCTCGGCCTCGGTGACCCCGATCGGGACCGGGCCGAGTGGGGCGCGATGCTCGGCGACGCCGGCGTGCGCTACTTCGAGGTACGCCCGGAACTGGCCTACTACCCGGCGTTGGCGATCATCGTGGTCGCGCTCGGGTTCACCCTGTTCGGTGAGGCGATGCGCGAGGCCATCGACCCGAAGAACCGGCGGTGATCACGGTGGGCCCGATCAGCAAGGACCACAGCAGTGAGGAAGTGACCCGATGAGCCTGCTCGACGTGCGTGACCTGAGCGTCGTGTTCCAGCGGCGGGGCGAGCGGCCGTTCACCGCCGTCGACAACGTCAGCTTCACGGTGGAGCCGGGGCAGACCGTCGGCCTGGTCGGCGAGTCCGGCTGCGGCAAGAGCGTGACCAGCCTGGCCATCATGGGTCTGCTGCCCAAGCGCGGTAACAAGGTCAGCGGCGAGGTGCTGTTCGACGGCGCCGACCTGCTGAAGCTGCGCCCGAGCGACATGCGGGACCGGCGCGGCCGGGAGATCGGCATGATCTTCCAGGACCCGCTGTCGTCGTTGAACCCGGTCATCCCGATCGGTGTGCAGGTGGCCGAGGTGCTGGAACGCCACCAGGGCCGGGACCGCAAGCAGGCGCTGCGGGAGGCACGGGAGTTGCTCGACGCGGTCGGCATCCCCGACCCGCAGCGGCGACTCAGCGAGTACCCGCACCAGATCTCCGGCGGTATGCGCCAGCGCGCCCTGATCGCCATCGCGCTGGCCTGCAAGCCCCGGTTGCTGATCGCCGACGAGCCGACCACCGCGCTCGACGTGACCATCCAGGCGCAGATCCTCACCCTGCTCAAGCAGTTGGTCGACGAGACCGGCACCGCACTGATCATGATCACGCACGACCTGGGCGTGGTGGCCGGGCTCTGCGACACGGTGAACGTGCTCTACGGCGGCAAGGTGATCGAGCGGGCGCGGCGGCACGAGCTGTTCGCGCAGGCCCGGCACCCGTACACCCACGGGCTGCTCAACTCGGTGCCTCGGCTGGACTCCCCGCGCGGCGAGCGGCTGCACGCGATCCGCGGGTCGGTCGCCGACAACATCCCGTGGGCCGAGGGGTGCGCGTTCGCGCCGCGCTGCGACAACGTCGTGGACGCGTGCCTGGAGGGGCCCCCGCCGCTCGAACCCACCGCCACCGGCGGCGACCTGCGCTGCAACAACCCCGTCTCCGAGGAGGTGGCGGTCCGATGACCGACGAGACCACTGCGCTGGACGAGACCGCGGCGCTGATCGAGCTGCGCGACGTCAAGGTCCACTTCCCGATCAAGAGCGGCCTCCTCTTCGACCGGACCGTCGGGTACGTGTACGCGGTGGACGGCGTGTCGCTGAGCATCCGCAAGGGCGAGACGTACGGGCTGGTCGGCGAGTCCGGCTGCGGCAAGTCGACGCTGGGCCGAGGGCTGCTCCGGCTCGTCGAACCCACCGACGGCGAGATCGTGTTCGACGGCACCGACGTGCGCGCGCTCAAGGGCGAGGCGATGCGGCAGGCCCGCCGCCGGATGCAGATGATCTTCCAGGACCCGCTGTCCAGCCTCGACCCGCGCCAGTCGGTGGAGTCGCTGCTGGTGGAGGGTCTGAAGGCGCACGGGTTGGCCGGCGACAAGGCCGAGACCTCCCGGCGACTGCGCGAGACGCTGGAGGCGGTGGGCCTGCCCGCGTCCGCCCTCAGCAAGTACCCGCACGAGTTCTCCGGCGGTCAGCGCCAGCGGATCGGCATCGCCCGGGCGCTGGTGCTCAACCCGGACCTGATCGTCGCCGACGAGCCGGTCTCCGCGCTCGACGTGTCGATCCAGGCCCAGGTGCTCAACCTGCTCGAGGACCTCCAGAACGAGCGCGGCCTGACGTACCTGATCATCGCGCACGACCTGGCGGTGGTCCGGCACATCGCCGACACGGTGGGCGTGATGTACCTCGGCGGTCTGGTCGAGGAGGCGTCCAGCGACGACCTGTACCGCGAGCCGATGCACCCGTACACCAAGGCGCTGATGTCCGCGGTGCCGGTGCCCGACCCGGTCGTCGAGGACCGCCGCGAGCGCATCCTGCTCGCGGGCGACCTGCCCTCGCCCAGCAACCCGCCGTCGGGCTGCCGGTTCCACACCCGGTGCCCCTGGGCGCAGCCGACCCGCTGCGCGAGCGAGCGACCGGAGCTGCGGGACGTGGTCGGCGGGCACCGGGTGGCCTGTCACTTCGCCGAGGACATCGCCGAAGGCCGGATCCGGCCGCACGAGGTCGAGGTGGAACTGGTCCGCCCGACCGACGGCACCGGCCCGGTCGACCCGCCGGGCGAGTTGATCCCCACCCCGTGACGTCGTCGGGGGCCGTCCGTCACGGACGGCCCCCGACGGGCGTACTCGACGGTCAGCCCTCCGGGCGGTTCAGCAGTCCGACGGCGACGCTGTGCACCGCGTCCAGTCCCGCCGGATCGGCCAGCGCAGCCGATCCGCCGGTCACCGCGTACCACTCGTCCGCGTCCTTGTACTGCACCCGCAGGGTGACCTTGCCGTCCGCGTACTCGGTGCGCAGGGTCAGGTCACCGGTGACCACGCCGACCTCGTCGGTCATCACCCCACCCGGGCCGGGCACGATGTCGGCGGTCCGGCTCTGCGGGGCGCTCGCGCCGGTCGAGTCCGCGACCATGCCGGCGCCCGGCACCGCGGCCGGCGTGTCGCCGGTGCCGTCGGCGGTCATCCCGGCGGCGGACGGGGCAGTTTCCGCGTCCGCCTTGGCGTCTGTCGCCGGTTCCTCGCTCATCAACAGCCCTCCAGCATGTCGGTCAGGGCCGCCTTCTCGGCAGCGGTCACCGTCAGCTTCCAGTAGTGCTTCACCGTCACCCAGTCCTTGGCGTACTGGCACCAGTACGACCGGTTCGCCGGCTTCCACTGGGACGGATCCTGGTCACCCTTTGCCCGATTGGAGGACGCGGAAACCGCGATGAGCTGCGGACGTGTGGTGTCGTTGGCGAAGTCACCACGCTTGGCGTTGTCCCACTCGTCGGCACCCGAGCGCCACGCGTTGGCCAACGGCACCGTGTGGTCGATGTCCACGTCGGAGGGGTCGGTGGCGCTGCGGCCGTCGTACACGCTCTCCCACCGACCACCGACCACGTTGCAGCCGGAGAGCTTCACGTCCTTACCGTCGCGTTGCAGGATCGTGTCCCGCACGTCGCAGTTCTTGCCGGTGTCCCGCCAGTGCGGGAAGCGTTCCCGGCTGTAGCCCTTCATCGAGCCAGCGGTGGCGACGGTCAGCTGGCCCAACTGTTCGACGGCGTTCCCGCCCCCGCCACCCGGCGCCGGCGTGGTCTCCGCCTCCTCGGGTGGGACGCAGCCGGCCATGACGAGCGCCAGCGCCGCGACGAGCGCGGCGATCGACGCACGCGATCCTGATCTGGTACGCACAGACGACACCTCTCCAGCTTGCGGGCTCCCGGCGCTTGCGCACAGTACCCGGGCACGGTTTCGGCGTTTCGTGGCGTCTCCCACTATGTGCAAGCAAGATTGGTGGGATGACCGTCTCCGTACCGCCACCCGCACTGCGGATGGGCACCGCCGCCGGCCGGGGAACCCTGCTCGCCGCGGTGCTCGCCTCCGGCATGGTCTTCCTGGACACCACGGTCGTCAACGTGGCGCTGCCGAAACTCGGTCAGGATCTCGGGGCCAACGTCGCCGATCTGCAGTGGACCATCAACGGGTACCTGTTGACGCTCGCGGCGTTCGTCCTGCTCGGCGGCTCACTCGGGGACCGCTTCGGCCGGCGGCGGGTGTTCCTCATCGGAGTGGTCTGGTTCACCGTCGCGTCGGTGCTGTGCGGGCTGGCCCAGGGCACCGGCACCCTCATCGTGGCCCGGGTCGTGCAGGGCGCGGGCGGAGCGCTGCTCACGCCCGGTTCGCTCTCGGTGCTCCAGGCCAGTTTTCACCCCGACGACCGGGGCCGGGCGATCGGCGCGTGGGCCGGACTGTCCGGAGTGTCCACGGCGTTGGGCCCGTTCATCGGCGGCTGGTTGATCGACACGCTCTCCTGGCGGTGGATCTTCTTCCTCAACCTGCCGATCGCCGTACTGGTGGTGCTGGCCGCCATGCGCTGGGTGCCGGAGAGCCGCGACGAGAACGCCTCCCGCACCCACGGGCCGGACCGTGCCCGCCGCCACTTCGACGTGGGTGGGGCGGTGCTCGGCGCGCTGGCGCTCGCCGGCATCACGTACGCCCTGATCGACGCGCCCGCGCGGGGTTTCGCCTCGACGCCGGTGCTGATCGCCGTGCTTGTCGGTGTGGTGGCGACGGTGGCCTTCGTGCTGCTCGAACGGCGGCGTGGGGACACCGCGATGCTGCCCACCGGACTGTTCAGCAGCCGGCTCTTCTCCGTTCTGAACGTCTTCACCGTGGTGGTCTACGCGGCGCTGGGCGGGTTCACCTTCTTCTTCGCCGTCTACCTGCAGAACGTCGTCGAGTGGTCGGCGTTCCGGACCGGGATCGCGCTGCTGCCGATGACGGTGCTGCTGCTCGTCGGCTCGGCCCGGGCCGGTGCGATGTCGGCCCGGATCGGTCCCCGGCTGCCGTTGGCCGTCGGGCCGGTGATCGCCGCCGTCGGCCTGCTGCTGCTGCGCGGCGTCGGCCCCGGCGCGTCCTACTGGACCGACGTGTTGCCCGGAGTGCTGCTCTTCGGTCTCGGACTGACCCTGGTGGTGGCGCCGCTGACCGCGTCGGTGCTCGCGGCGGTGCAGGACCGGTTCTCCGGGGTCGCCAGCGGCTTCAACAACGCCGCGTCCCGGGCCGGCAGTCTGCTCGCGGTGGCCGCGCTGCCGCTGCTGGTGGGGCTGTCCGGCGGCGGCTACGAGCAGAAGGCCGAGCTGACCGACGCGTTCCGGGGGGCGCTGGCCTGGTGCGCGGGGCTGCTGCTGGCCGGCGCGGTGCTGGCCCTCGTGCTGGTGCACCGGCCACCCCGCGAGGCACCGCCGTCGCAGCCCTGCCACTCGATGCCCACTGCCACGCCCCCGAAGGAGAACCGCCCTTCGGGGGCGTGACGCGTGGGTCAGCGGCGGGCGCGGTTGACCGCGCTGGTGACCGCCTTGATCGAGGCGGTCACGATGTTGGCGTCGGTGCCGACACCCCAGACCGTCCGACCGTCCACCTCGCACTCCACGTACGCGGCGGCCTGCGCGTCACCACCGGAGGACAGCGCGTGCTCGTGGTAGTCGAGCACCCGTACGCCCACGCCGATCGACTGGAGCGCGTTGACGTACGCGTCGATGGGGCCGTTGCCGACCGCGGTGAGCGACCGCTGCTCGCCGCCCACGCCCACCTGGGCGTCGATCTCGACCTTGCCGTCGGCGGTGCCGATCGTGTAGCCGGCGAACCGGACCGCCGGGTCGGGCTGGTGGTCCAACAGGTAGTGCGTCGCGAAGATCTCCCACATGGCGGCCGGGTCGACCTCGCCGCCGTCGTGGTCGGTGACCTGCTGCACCACGCCGGAGAACTCGATCTGGAGCCGGCGCGGCAGGTCGAGCTGGTGCTCGCTCTTCATGATGTACGCGACGCCGCCCTTGCCGGACTGCGAGTTGACCCGGATGACCGCCTCGTAGGTGCGGCCCAGGTCCTTCGGGTCGATCGGCAGGTACGGCACCGCCCAGGTGTGCTCGTCCACCGGTACGCCGGCGGCCTTCGCGTCGGCGGCCAGGGCGTCGAAGCCCTTCTTGATGGCGTCCTGGTGGGAGCCGGAGAAGGCGGTGTAGACCAGGTCGCCCGCGTACGGGTGGCGCTCGTGCACCGGCAGTTGGTTGCAGTACTCGACGGCCCGGCGGATCTCGTCGATGTTCGAGAAGTCGATCATCGGGTCGATGCCCTGCGAGAAGATGTTCAGCCCCAGCGTCACCAGGTCGACGTTGCCGGTGCGCTCGCCGTTGCCGAACAGACAGCCCTCGATGCGGTCCGCACCGGCCAGCAGACCCAGCTCGGCGGCGGCCACCCCGGTGCCCCGGTCGTTGTGCGGGTGCAGGCTCAGCACCACGCTGTCGCGGCGCGGCAGGCGCCGGTGCATCCACTCGATCGAGTCGGCGTACACGTTCGGGGTGGCCATCTCGACGGTGGCCGGCAGGTTGATGATCAGCGGACGGTCGGGCGTCGGGTCGATCACGTCGATGACCTTGCTGCACACCTCCAGCGCGTACTCCAGCTCGGTGCCCGTGTACGACTCCGGCGAGTACTCGTAGAAGATCTCGGTGTCCGGGGTGTGGATCTCCGCGTACTTCTGGCAGAGCCGCGCGCCCGTGGTGGCGATGTCGGCGATGCCGTCGCGGTCCAGGCCGAAGACCACCCGCCGCTGGAGGGTCGAGGTCGAGTTGTAGAAGTGCACGATCGCGCGCTTGGCGCCGCGCAGCGACTCGAACGTCCGGTCGATCAGGTGCTCCCGGCACTGCGTGAGCACCTGGATGGTGACGTCGTCCGGGATCATGTCCTGCTCGATGAGCTGCCGGACGAAGTCGAAGTCGGTCTGGCTGGCCGACGGGAAGCCGACCTCGATCTCCTTGTAGCCCATCTGCACCAGCAGCTGGAACATCCGCCGCTTGCGCTCGGGCGACATCGGGTCGATCAGCGCCTGGTTGCCGTCGCGCAGGTCCACCGCGCACCAGCGCGGGGCGGCGTCGACGGTGCGGGTGGGCCAGGTGCGGTCCGGCAGGTCGACCCGGAACTGCTCCTGGTAGGGCTGGTAGCGGTGGTACGGCATCCGGCTCGGGCGTTGCCGGGCGATCGGATCGGTCTCGGCGTCGGTGACAGGTTGAGCCATCTCAGAGTGCTCCCTGGAACATGTGGCGTCAGCAGATCGGAAGGTGTCGGCGGATTGCCGGGCGACGATGCGCGGCGGTGCCGAGAGGAAACTCAGATGTGCTGGACGGCGCGAAGCGACTCCGCGACGAGGTGCCGGCCGGTCAGGCCTCGTCGCGGCGGCTAAGGAGGAGAAGCGCCCGCCACATGACCAGGTCACCCTACGTGATGGAACGAGGGCTGCAAAGGCTGGTCCGGACTATGGGATCAATGTCATCGTCGGCTCCGGGGCCTGGGAACCCAGCCTCGGTGTCCTTCCGGCCCAGGCCACGGCGGGCCCGATCGCCGCTGCGACCAGCACGAAGATCGCTGCCGTCGGTAACCAACCCCAGCCGCCGGTGCTCACCCCGAGCGCGGTCAACCCGGCCGGGGCGATCAGGTACTGCACCTGTCTGCCGAGGTCGAACGCCCCCACGTACGCGCCGCGCTGCTCGTCGGGCGGAAGGGTGGCGGTGAACCCCCAGGCACCCGCCGACTGGATCAGCTCGGCGAGGATCAGCAGGATCGCGGCGGCCACCAGCACCACGACGGTGAGCGCGCCCCGGGTGACCGAGGAGATCGGCAGGACCAGGCAGGACAGGGCGATCAGCAGGCCACCACGGCGGGAGGCCCGCGCCGCGCCCGAGGCGGTGTCGGCGCCCCGGCTGACGCGTACCTGGAGCAGCACGATCAGCACCGTGTTGAGCAGCACCAGGGCGGCGATCACCGTCTTCGGAGCGTCGGTGTGGGTGAGGATCCAGAGCGGCAGAACCGTCAGGTACAGCACCCCGTGCGCGGTGAGCAGCCCGGAGAGCAGGGACACCGCCATGAACGGCCGGTCCCGGAGCACGGCGAGCCGGCTCATCGGCTCCTCCGTCCGGGCGACCTGCGGCAGCGCAGGCAGTCGCCGGACGAACAGGGCCGTCACCAGGATCACCGCCGCGATGAACCAGACCATCGCCCGGTACGCCTCGATCGTGTCGATCGCCAGCACCACTCCGCTGATCACCGCGCCCAGCCCGAAGCCGACGTTCAACGACGACCGCTGGTACGCCATCGCGGTGACCCGTTCGGCGGGCGGGAGCGCGTTGATCGAGTAGACCTGCCGGGCCACGCCCGTCGACGCGTCCACCGCCGCCAACGCCACCACCACGGCGAGGAAACTCGCGAAGCCGCCCACGAACGGGTACGACGCGAAGAGCGCTGCGTCCAGCACCAGCCCCACCACCCACACCCGCTGCGGCCCGTACCGGTCGGTGAGCCCACCCAGCGGCACCGTGCCCAGCAGTGACACCCCCGCCGCGATGGACAGGCCCAGCCCGACCTGGGCGGCGCTGAGCCCCAACGCCCGGGTGAAGAAGACGGCGCTGCCGGCGTGGAACAGGCCGCTGCCGACGGCGTAGACCATGGCCTGCACGGCCAGCGCGCGGGTCAACCCGGCCGGCGGTACGACGTTTGCGACAGCGGTGCGAATGGTTTCTCTGGCCCCCATGGCAGGGGAGTGAACCGTCCCCCCACGAGATAGGTCGAGCCTTTTAGGCTGGACCGAATCCTGCTCCCGGGGGTGCGTGTGTCCGAGTTGCGGTTCAGCCTCGCTGACGTGGCGGGCGTACGGCTCGCCGTGTCGCCGGTCAACGAGACGGTGATGAGCATGTGGGCGCTGGCCAGCCCCGTCTACCACGCGGTGCACCTGCCCTGGACCGACCGCGCCCGGGTCACGATGCGTCGGCCCGAGGTGGCCACCCGGGTTCGACCGCTGGTGGAGCTGGCCCGGCCGCGTTGCTGGCTGCCCGACTTCCTCACCCCGGCGGCCCGACCGAACGTGGAGATGGCCGAACAGCTCGACCAGATCGCCGCGACACCGCCGGCCGTGGTGGTCCAGGACCTGCTGGCAACCACCCCGCGCCGGCCGCTGAGCCCGTTCGGGCAGGCGCTGCTCGCCGACCCCCGCGGGCTGCTGCCGCAGCTCGTCGACGCGGTGCGGGTCTGGTACGACGAGGCGATCGCCCCGGACTGGCCGCGGATGCGGGCGCTGCTCGACGCCGACGTGGCCTACCGCGCCGCCCAGCTCGCCGAGAACGGCGCCGGTCGGTTCTTCGAGCAGCTCCACCCGAGCCTGCGCTGGCACGGGGACCGGGTGATCAGCGACGACCCGTTCGGGCGGGACTTCGACCTGCGGGACCGGGGGTTGGCGCTCAACCCGACGGTGTTCAGCGAACACCGGGTGCTGTGGAACCTGCTGGAGGATTCGCTGCCGGTCGGCGCGTACCCGGTCCGGGCGGTCGGGACGCTCTGGGAGACGGCCGCGCCGCCACCGGGCGACCCGCTGGCCCGGGTGGTCGGCTCCGGCCGGGCGGCGCTGCTGTACCTGCTCGACACGGCGACCACCACCACCGATCTGGCCCGGCGTACCGGGATGTCGGCCGGGAACGTCTCGGCGCACCTGACCGCGCTGCACGCCGCCGGCCTGGTCGACCGCGCTCGACAGGGCCGGCACGTCCTCTACCGCAACACCGACGCGGCGGCGGTGCTGCTGCGCGCCAGCCGGGGCGGCTGAGGTCAGGGTCGGACGCCTTCCGAAAACAGCGCTAGGCGAGCAACAGCTCGGCGACCGGACGGCGGTGCCGCAGCCCGGTCTCGCTGGCGCGCAGCTCGGCCGGCAGGGCGAACGGGTCGCCGAGTCGCCCGACCGCGGCGACCACCAGCGGTCGGATGCCGCCGGGCAGGTCGAGTTCGGTGGCGAGGCCGGCCCGGTCGAACCGGGTGAGCTGACGGACGTGCAGGCCGAGGGCGGTGGCCTGGAGGGTCAGGTGGGCGATGGCCTGACCGAGGTCGTACGCGGCCCGCTCGGCGTCGCCGCCGGTGTGCGCGCCGACGACCAGGGTCGCGGCGTGTCGGGCCCAGCACTGGTCGTCGTCCGGGAGGTTGATCAGGATGCGCTTGAAGTTCTCGTCGTCCCGGTGCCCGAGGGCGAACCGCCAGGGCTGCCCGTTGTCCGTCGACGGCGCCCACCGCGCGGCCTCCAGCAGCGAGGCCGCCTCCGCCGACGTCAGGGTGGCGCTCGGGTCGAAGGCCCTGGGACTCCAGCGGAAGGCGAGGAGCGGGGTCAGGTCAGCCATGACGGCGATCGTCCCCTATGGGGGTTTTTCGGGGGGGAAGTGGGCTGTCCGAATGTGGGCAAGAGCACCCGTAACGGTACGAAGATCAGGACGTTCCCGCGCTCGGGCTGACCGACGGGTCGGGAGTCGGCGGCGCCGCCGTGCCGAGCGGTTCTCCGTCCACCACCGGGCCGGCCAACTGCACGGTGGCGGGCGCCGCGCCCGGCGGGGCGGCCAGTCGGAGCGTCCCCGCCCCGGTCCGGACCCCGGTCGGCGTGCCGTCCGGGTCGAAGCAGTAGATGCCGACGTCCAGCGGCGCGTTGAGCGAGGCGGACGTGGAGTCGACCGAGTAACAGGCGCCGGTGAGGCCCTTGGGCGTGGCCGCCACGGCCACCGCGAGCGGCGCGCGCCGGTCGGTCAGCACGTCCAACCAGTCGGTGAGCGGGTGCTGGATCCGGGGATCCAGCTTGCGTGGAATGGCGTCGTCGCGCTCGCCGAGGCGTACGCACCGCGCCGGCTCCGGGTGGCCCGTCGAGGGCAGCGCGCACTGGAACAGGCCGTCGGCCGTGGCGGCCAGCGAGACGTCGGCGGTGCCGCCGAGTGCCCCACCCGGTACGTCGACCCGCCAACTGCCGTCGTTCGCGCTGGTGAACACCATGGTGCGGTCGGGTTGGCCGCTCCCGCTGAACACGTACTGCGCCACCAGGTGGCGATCCTGTGCGGCGGCGGCCAGGGCGGCCAGCTCGTCCCGGGCGCCGTCCACCTGGACCGGCCCGGGGTCGGCCGGCGGCGGGGACGGGGGCGGGGCGCTGTCGCAGGCGACCAGGGCTGCCGGCAGGGCGAGCACGAGCAGTCCGAGCAGGCGGCCGGCCGAACGGTAGAGGACGGGCACCGGCCCATTCTGGTGGGTGCCGAGCGCCGGTGGGCAACGGCGCACAGCGGTCGCCTCCCGGCGTGTCGGGGCGGCTTGTCCGCGTACCTCCGGCCCTTCGCGGACCTGGCCGACCGCGTCGGCCGGACGGCCGCGCGGGCCGGATGGTGGGATCACCCGTCCCACCGCCGTGACCCGCCGGATACCCTCAAGGGGTTTGACACGCGCCGCCGGCCCCGGTTCCGGCGGCGTCGGCACGCTCAGGGTCGCTGGGAGGGAGTGCACGTCGTGGCACTCGTGGTGCAGAAGTACGGCGGGTCCTCCGTCGCCAACGCCGAGCGGATCAAGCGGGTGGCGGAGCGCATCGTCGCCGCCCGCAAGGCCGGCGACGACGTGGTGGTGGTGGTCTCCGCGATGGGGGACACCACCGACGAGCTGCTCGACCTGGCCAACCAGGTCAGCCCGCTGCCGCCGGGCCGCGAGCTGGACATGCTGCTCACCGCCGGGGAGCGGATCTCCATGGCCCTGCTGGCCATGGCCATCCACAACCTGGGGTACGAGGCCCGCTCGTTCACCGGCTCGCAGGCCGGCGTGATCACCACGTCGGTGCACGGCCGCGCCCGGATCATCGACGTCACCCCGGGGCGGCTCAAGGGCGCGCTCGACGAGGGTTCGGTGGTCATCGTGGCCGGCTTCCAGGGCGTCTCGCAGGACACCAAGGACGTCACCACGCTGGGTCGGGGCGGTTCGGACACCACCGCCGTGGCGCTCGCCGCCGCCCTGCACGCCGACGTCTGCGAGATCTACACCGACGTGGACGGCATCTTCACCGCCGACCCGCGGATCGTGCCCAACGCCCGGCACATCAAGGACATCACGTACGAGGAGATGCTCGAGCTGGCCGCGTGCGGCGCGAAGGTGCTGCACCTGCGTAGCGTGGAGTACGCCCGCCGGGCGGGGTTGCCGATCCACGTCCGTTCGTCATACTCGACCAACACCGGCACGATGGTCACCGGATCGATGGAGGACCTTTCCGTGGAGCAGGCACTGATCACCGGGGTCGCGCACGACCGCAGCGAGGCCAAGATCACGATCGTCGGGGTGCCCGACGAACCGGGTGCCGCCGCACGGATCTTCGACACCGTCGCCGGTGCCGAGATCAACATCGACATGATCGTGCAGAACGTCTCCACCGAGGGCACCGGCCGCACGGACATCTCGTTCACCCTGCCCAAGGCCGACGGCCCGACCGCGATGGCCGCGCTCAGCAAGATCCAGGAGCCGGTCAAGTTCAAGGGCCTGCTCTACGACGACCACGTCGGCAAGGTGTCGCTGATCGGCGCCGGCATGCGCTCGCACCCCGGCGTGGCCGCCGGCTTCTTCGCCGCGCTCGGCGCCGCCGGGGTCAACATCGAGATGATCTCCACCTCCGAGATCCGGGTCTCCGTGGTCTGCCGGGACACCGACCTCGACGCCGCGGTACGCGCCATCCACGATCAGTTCGAGCTGGGCGGCGACACCGAAGCCGTGGTCTACGCCGGGACGGGTAGGTAGCGCCGATGACGGCGCTGCCCACCCTCGCCGTGGTCGGAGCGACAGGTGCCGTCGGCACCGTGATGTGCGAGCTGCTCACCGGGCGTCGCAACGTCTGGGGCGAGATCCGGCTCATCGCCTCCGAGCGGTCGGTCGGCAAGCGGGTGCGCTGCCGAGGCGAGGAGATCGTCGTCCAGGCGTTGACCCCGGAGGCGTTCGACGGGGTCGACGTGGCCATGTTCGACGTGCCGGACGAGGTCTCCGCCGAGTGGGCGCCGATCGCCGTCGAGCGGGGCGCGATCGCGGTGGACAACTCCGGTGCCTTCCGGATGGACCGTGACGTCCCGCTCGTCGTCCCGGAGATCAACCCCGAGCAGGTCCGCAACCGGCCCCGGGGCATCATCGCCAACGCCAACTGCACCACCCTCGCGATGATCATCGCAGTTGCGCCGCTGCACCGCGAGTACGGCCTGCGGGAACTGGTGCTCGCCTCCTACCAGGCGGTTTCCGGTGCCGGTCAGGCCGGCGTGGACATCCTGCACGACCAGCTCGCCAAGGTCGCCGGGGATCGGGCGCTCGGCTCGCGTACCGGTGACGTCCGCCAGGCGGTCGGCGATGACCTCGGCCCGTTCCCGGCGCCGCTGGCGCTCAACGTGGTGCCCTGGGCGGGCTCGTCGGCCGACGCAGGCTGGTCGTCGGAGGAGATGAAAATCCGCAACGAGTCGCGGAAGATCCTCGGCCTGCCCGACCTCAAGGTGTCCGCCACCTGCGTCCGGGTGCCGGTGGTGACCGCCCACTCGGTCGCCGTACACGCGGTCTTCGCCACCGAGGTCGACGCCGAGGGCGCCCGCGAGGCGCTGCGCAACGCGCCCGGCGTGATCCTGGTCGACGACCCGGCCGCGGGCGAGTTCCCGATGCCGATCGACGCCGTCGGCACCGACCCGTCCTGGGTCGGCCGCATCCGCCGCGCCCTGGACGACCCGCGCGCCCTGGACTTCTTCGTCACCGGCGACAACCTCCGCAAGGGCGCAGCCCTCAACACAGCCCAGATAGCCGAACTCCTAGCCAAAGAACTCCGCACCCCGTAACCCGCCGCGCCCTGCCCCGCGCCGCGCCCTGCCCCGCGCCGCGCCCCGCGCCGCGCCCTGCCCCGCGCCGCGCCCTGCCCCGCGCCCTGCCGCGGCGATCTTGCACTTTCTGTCGCCGCATAAGGTGTGAAGGCGGGCAAAACGACAACCGAAAGTGCAAGATCGGCGCGGGGGCGGGCGCGGGCGCGGGGGCGGGCGCGGGGGCGGGCGCGGGCGCGGGGTTAGGCGGCGGCTAGGTGGACTCCGTCTCGGCCTTGGCGTTTTACCGCGTACAGGGCCTGGTCGGCTCTCTTGAGGGTGCGGTCGGGGGTTTCGCCTGGTCTCGGCAGCGCGACGCCGACGCTGATCGTGCGGCCGGTACGGCGGGCCGCCTCGGCCAACCGTTCGGCGATCCGGACCGCCTCCTCGGGGCGGCTCACCTCGATCACCGCAACGAACTCGTCACCGCCGATCCGGTACAGCTCGTCGCCGTGCCGCAGCGCGCCCTCCAGTGCCCGGGCCAACCCGACCAGCACCTGGTCGCCGGCCTGGTGCCCGTACGTGTCGTTGACCGTCTTGAAGCCGTCCACGTCGATCGCCAGCAGGGCGGTACGCCCCGGGGTGGCCGCCGCGATCCGCTGCCCGAACGGGCCGGTGTGCCGCAGTCCGGTGAGCGGGTCCGAGCTGGCCTGCTCCCGCAGCCGGGCGAGGGTACGCAGCCGGTCCAGGCTGGTCCACGCCTGCCCGGCGAGCAACTCCATGAGGCTGACCGTGGTGGGGTCCGGGTGCAGTGCGCGCTCGTCGGCGACCAGCAGCACTCCGCCTGCGTCCGCCGGCCCGACCGGTACGGCGACCAGCGTGCGCACCCCCGCCCGGGTCAACGGTCGGTAGTCCTCGGTCGGCGGGTGCCCGGCCTCGCCCAGCGTGTATCCGGCGCCGTACCGGTGGGCCCGCTCGACCATCCGGTCCAGGGCGGCCGGGCCCGCGCCGGCCAGTTCGGTCCGGATCCGGGTCTCCAGGTCATCCGGCGTCGCCGGGGGCGGGTCGAGTTGACCACCGATCAGCAGCACGGCGGTGGAGAGGGTGGACACCTCCCGGGCGGCCTCGGTCGCCGCGCCGACCACGGCCGCCTCGGTCGGGGCGGCGGACAGCGCCGCGGCGTGCCGGAGCAGCTTCTCGCTGCGGCTCTCGGACGGCGGGCCACCCAGGGCGGCGATCCGCGCGCCGAGCCGGGTCGCCAGCCGTTGCGCGGTCTCCCGCCACGGCCGCAGGTCGACCGGGTCAGTCCACTGCAGGTCCAGGACGCCGATCACCCGACCGCCCGAGTCGCGTACCGGCACGCACAGTTCGGTCGTCACGTCGGGGCGTACCGGTAGGTAGTCCGGGTCGACGGCGACGTCCGGGATCACGGCGGCGGTGCCGCTGGCGTACACCCGGCCGACGATCCCGGTACGCGCCGGTACGGTCGCGAAGACCTGCCACGCGCCGGTCGCCGCCACGCAGCGCAGCCGGTCGTGGGCCTCGAGCAGCACCGAGATGGTGGCCGGGGTGTGGTGGGACAGTGCGTTGACCGTCCACCGACAGGCCTCCGGCGCGCTGGACGCCATCGACAGGCGGACGGTGACGTCACGGATGACTCGCTGATGATCCACTCGCACGTCGTTCCAGGTAGGGAAGGGGCTGGAGCAAGCGTACTCACGTTCGCGGAGTGGGCCTTCAGCTTCGTACACATGTGCTATCCACAGGCTGTGGACGGGCCTGTGGGAAGTGGCGGCGGACGATAGCGTGGAGGTTCCGGTGCCGAGGAGGCAGCCACGTGATCATCGCGCAGATCAGCGACCCGCACCTGACCACCGGGCTGCTCGCCGCCGAGCCCGCCGCCGGGCTGCACCGGGCGCTCGGCCGGGTGCTCGCCCTGCGCCCGCGACCGGACTGCGTCGTCATCACCGGCGACCTGGCCGACCACGGCCGACCGGACGAGTACGCGGCGCTGCGCGATCTGATCGGGCGGTTCCCACTGCCGATCTACCTGGCCACTGGCAACCACGACGACCGCGAGTCGCTGCTCGACGCGTTCGGCGGCACGCCCTGGCTCGGCGGCGGTTTCTCCGCCTACTACCACGTCGACCACGAGGCGGCGACCATCGTGGTGCTTGACTCCCTCGTCCCGGGCAGCGACGCGGGCCAACTCGGCGAGGAACAGCTCGGCTGGCTCGACGGGGTCCTCGCGGGCCGGCCGGAGGTGCCCGCCATCCTCTGCCTGCACCACCCGCCGGTCGCGGTCGGCATCCCCGCGGCGGACGCCATCCGCCTCGCCGACGGGCCCGCGCTGGCCGAGGTGATCGGCCGGCACCGGCACGTCGTGCGGGTCGCCGCCGGGCACCTGCACCGCACGGTGACCACGGGGTACGCGGGCACGGTCCTCACCGTGGCGCCCAGCACCTGGAAGCAGAGCACCCTCACCATGGCCACGGACGAGGTGATCGGCTGGGTCGCCGAGCCGACCGCCTTCCTGCTGCACCGGATCGGGCCGGACGGCTGCGTGACGCACACCGTGCAGGTCAGCCACTCGGCCGGGCAGACCTGCGGCTTCTGAAGGCCGTCGCCGTGCTCGTCTGGTACGTCGCGTACGGGTCGAACATGCACGCCGCCCGGCTCGCCTGGTACATCGGCGGTGGCTGCCCACCCGGCGGTCGGCGGACGTACCCGGGTTGCCGCGACAACCGCCCACCGAGCCGGTCGGCGCCGGTGTGGATGCCCGGCGGGATCTACTTCGCCGGCGAGTCCGGCGCGTGGACCGGCGGTATGGCGTTCTACGACCCGGAGCTGCCGGGCGCGGCCGCCGCGCGGGCCTACCTGGTGACCGTCGAGCAGTTCACCGACATCGCCGCCCAAGAGATGTACCGCCCGACGGGCGACACCGACGACCTGCTCCCCGCGACAAGCGCGGCCATCGACGCGGCCGTCGCCCACGGGCGGGCGACGCTCGGCCCGGGCCGCTACGAGACCCTGGTCTGCCCCGGTCGCCGTGCCGGCGTACCGATGCTCACCTTCACCGCCCCTGAACCGGCGTCCGCGGTGCCGCATCGGCCACCGGCACCGGCCTACCTGGGCATGATCGCCCGAGGGCTGCACGAGTCGCACGGCTGGCCGGCCGAACGGATCGCCGAGTACCTGGCGCGGCGTCCCGGAGTGGCCGACGGCTGGAAGCGCGACAGGGTCACGACCCTGGTTGCCGAGGCGCTCGTCGGGATCGGGTGATCCCGTCCTCTCTGGACGATCGGATCGACGATGTTCCGCGACCGGTCATCGACCGTTCGTCCGGTCGCCGTGCGGCGAGTACGGGCGTATGCGCAGCTCTGGCGGGCTTCCCGACGCGTCGGTTGCGATCCGTTTGCTCGACTCGACCGACCGGCGTCCGGATGAGAGGCTGTCGGAGCGGGCGGCGATCCCCGACCGCCGCCTATCCGCGACCGACCCTTCCGACGGTGTCGGTCGGCGGCCCGGCCGACCCACAGGCCGGGCACCGTACGCCGATTCTCACGAGGAGTTTCATGTCCATTCCCGGGATGCGCCGGGCCGCTGTCGGCCTGACCGCGCTCGCGGTGGCAGCGCTCGGCGCGGTCGCCACCACCCCCGAGCAGGCAGACGCGCGACCCAAGCCGGTCGACGTCACCCTGCTGGCACTCAACGACTTCCACGGCAACCTCGAACCCCCGAGCGGCTCCAGCGGCACCATCGCCGGGCAGACCGCGGGCGGTGTCGAATACCTTGCGACCCACCTGGCCGAGCTGCGCACCGCCGCCAAGAAGAAGAACACCATCACCGTCGCCGCCGGCGACCTGATCGGCGCGTCCCCGCTGCTCTCCGCCGCGTTCCACGACGAGCCGACCATCGAGGCCCTGAGCATGGCCGGTCTCGACTACGCCAGCGTCGGCAACCACGAGTTCGACGAGGGCGCCGCCGAGCTGCTGCGTATCCAGAACGGCGGCTGCCACCCGGTGGACGGCTGCGCCGACGGCACCCCCTACCGGGGCGCGGGCTTCAAGTACCTCTCCGCCAACGCCTTCAAGACGGCGACCGGCAAGCCGCTGATGGCGCCGTACGCGATCCACAAGGTGCAGGGCGTCAAGGTCGGCTTCATCGGGATGACCCTGGAGGGCACCCCGCAGATCGTCAGCCAGCAGGGCGTCGCCGGCCTCACCTTCACCGACGAGGCGGAGACCGCCAACCGGTACGCCCGCGAGCTGCGTCACAAGGGCGTACAGGCCATCGTCGTGCTGCTGCACGAGGGTGGCGCCCAGGCGTCGACCGGCGGCATCAACGACTGCGTCGGCATGACCGGGCCCATCGTGGACATCGCCAACCGGATGGACCCGTCGATCGACGTGGTGGTCAGCGGCCACACCCACCAGGCGTACAACTGCAACATCAACGGCAAGCTGGTCACCAGCGCCAGCTCGTTCGGCCGCCTGGTCACCGACATCGACCTGAAGATCGACCGCCACAGCGGTGACGTGGTGTCCGCCGCCGCGAACAACGTCGTCGTCACCCGGGACGTCGCCAAGGACCCGAAGCAGACGGCCCTGATCGACCGCTACAAGACCGTGCTCGGCCCGGTCGCCGACCGCCAGGTCGGCGAGACCACCGAGGCCATCACCAAGACCCAGGAAACCCTTTTCGGTACGACCCTTGGTGAGTCCCCGCTGGGCAATCTGATCGCCGACGCGCAGCTCGCCGCCACCGACGACGAACAGAACGCGGTGGCCGCCTTCATGAACCCGGGCGGTGTCCGGGCCGACCTCAACGCCGGGCCGGTCACCTACGAGGAGGCGTTCACGGTGCAGCCGTTCGCCAACAACCTGGTGACCCTCGACCTGACCGGTGCGCAGCTCTACTGCGTACTGGAGCAGCAGTTCGTCACCGGCCGGACGCTGTACCCGTCGTCGACCGTCGGCTACGTGGTCGACCCGGCCGGCACCACCGGCACCGCGGCCGACCCGTGCTCCGGCACCCGCGTGGTCCGGGGCAGCCTCACCATCGGTGGCACCGCCGTCGACACCGCCGCCACCTACCGGGTGACGGTGAACAACTTCCTGGCCGGCGGCGGCGACGGCTTCAGCGCCCTCACCGGCGGCACCAACCAGGTCACCGGCCAGATCGACCTGGACGCGTTCGTGGCGTACCTGACCGCGCAGTCGCCGGTCTCCGCCCCGACGCTGGACCGCATCCGCACCACCGCCGAGGTTCCCGCCGCCTGACGGCCGACCCCGCGACGATCGGGCCCCGGAGCACCCGCTCCGGGGCCCGATCCGTTCCCATCCCTGTTGCTGGCGGTCACATGATCACGCTCGAACCTGGAAGTAGTGGCCTCCGGGCGCGCGGACGCCACTCGATCCAGGATCGAGCGCGATCTTGCGGGATCGGCTCCGCGAGCAAGATCCGCGCGACATCGGGGATGTTGCTGCCTCCCGCGCCCCGGAGACAGCAACATCAGGGAGCTTGCGCGGATCTTGCGCCCCGGACGCCGGGCGCCGGACGCCGGGACGCCGGACGCGGGACGTCGGGCGCGGGGCGCCGGGCTCCGGGCGCCGGACGCGGGACGTCGGGCGCGGGACGCGGGGCGCCGGACGCCGGGTGCCGGGTGCTGGACGTCGGACGCCGCGGGCGTCGGGCTTGTCGGGCGCGGGGCGTGTCGGGTGTCAGGCGGGGGTGGGGGTCGGGTCGAGAGAGGTGGGGGTCGGCGTCAGCCGGCCGTCCTGGTCGGCGCTGAGCAGTCGGCGCAGCGAGACCGCGACCAGGGAGGCGACCAGGCAGCCGCCGACCACCGTCGCCACCCAGACCTTCCCGTCGGCGGCACCGATCAGCGGTCCGGCGGTCACCGGGCCGATGACACCGCTGATACCGAAGATCATTGAACTCATCGCGTTGTACCGGCCGCGCAGCTCGTCGGTGGCCAGCGCGTTGGTCAACGCGGGCATGACCGGTGACAGCATCGTCTCGCCGAAGCCGAAGATCGCCGAGCAGGCCACCACGCACGCGGCGGCCAACAGGGCATTCTCACCGCTGGTCAGGCCAGCCGCGCCGAGCACCAGCCAGGCGGTGGCGAAGACGGCACCCACCAGGGCCAACGCGCGGGTACGGCTGCGTCCCTCGATCCGGCGGATCACCACCAGTTGAGCGAGCACGATCATCACGGTGTTGGCGGCGAGCGCCCACGCCACCACCCGGGTGTGCACCTCGGCGACCCGCACCGCGTACGCGGCGAAGCCCACCTCGATCTGCGCGTATCCGCAGGTGGTGAGGATCAGGCCGAAGATCACCAGCCGTCGGAACGGACGGTCGCGGAGCACGGTCAGGTAACCGCCGTTCGACGGTTCGTCGCCGCCCGGACGGCTGCCGAGCCGGTGGCCCACCCCGGGCAGGGTGAGCAGGATGATCGCGGGCAGCAGGTAGGTCACCGCGTCCAGCAGGTAGATCGTCTGGAAGGTGCCGAGGCGGGTGGTGTCGACGATCGCGCCGGACGTCATGCCACCGATGCCGATGCCCAGGTTGAGCAGGGCGAAGTTGAGCCCGAACACGCGTTGCCGCTCATCGTCGTCGGTCAGCGAGGCGAGGATGGTGTTCTGCCCGGACCAGATCGCCGAGCTGCCGACGGCGATCACGGTCATCACCAGCAGGGCCGAGCCGGCCGAGTCGACAAGCGCCAGCGAACCCGTGCCGACCGCCTCGATCACCAGGCACGGCAGCACCACCCGACGTGCGCCGAACCGGTCGATCAGCGTCCCGCCCAGCGGCGACAGGGCCAGGGTGACCGCGCCGTACCAGCCGATCACGAGCCCGGCCCGGGCGTCGGTGAGTCCGCGTACATCGGTCAGGTAGATGAACAGGAACGGCAGGGTGAGGCCGCGCCCGATCGCCGACAGCACGGTGCCGACGAGGATCCGGCGGGCTTCTGGACGGCGAGGTAGAGCACGGCGCAGCATGTCCGGCATTCTGTGCGGTGGGTGTGACGTCAGGCGAACCGTTTTGGGCGGAGCTCGGGCTCGCGGTGACCAACGCCACGGCGACGGCCGGTGTCGGCCCGGTCTGCGATGCTGGCCCGATGACCAGCACCTGGCGACATCTGCCCGCGCCCGCCCGCGCCATCGCGGTGACCGCCACCGCAGCCGTCGCCGCCGCCCGGGAACGCGACGCGCAGGCGTACGACGAGGCGGTGGACGACCTGGCGGCCGACGAGCGGTCCGGTCTGGTGCTCGGGACAGTGGTCCGACTTCTGCTGGAGGAGAGCCACCCGGACGGGTTGGACGGCGACGACGTCCGCCAGGTGTTGACCCGCTGCGTGCAGGGCGCGACACGCTGGCGTCCGGAGGTCGACCCGCACGTGGTGCTCGTCCTGCTGGCCGGCGCACTGGGGGTGTACGACCCCGAGGGTGACGACGCGCCGCCGGACGCCTCCGCCCTGGCGGCGCACGCCCCGCTGCTGGTGGCCGACCTGCTGGCGGTGACGGGTGCGCCGCTGGACGGTTACCTGGCCGCCGCATTCGCCGAGATCGAACGCACCGAACGGCACGACTGACGGGCGGGCCGGCCTGGGCAGGTAACGCGAAGAGGGCACATCCGATCGATCGGATGTGCCCTCTTACCTCTGGTCGGGGTGGCCGGATTCGAACCGACGACCTCTTCGTCCCGAACGAAGCGCGCTACCAAGCTGCGCCACACCCCGAGGCGTGCCGACAAATAGTAGCCCACCCGCCCCGATGGTCAAACTCGGTACCCCCGGTGCCCGACCCGTCCCGAGGATGATCGACTCGCCTTCCCTGAAGACGCGGTGTCCGGCCCGGGCGGATGGGCCGGTTTGCAGGAAGTCGAGTCGATCAAGCCTCAGCGCGGGATGAGGGTCAGGATGCTCGCCTCGGGTGGGCAGGCGAAGCGGATCGGGGCGGTCGGGTGGGTGCCGAGGCCGGCGGAGACGTGCAGCCAGGAGTCCGAGCCCGGCCACCGGTGCAGACCGCTCGCCATCGAGCGGGGCAGGCCGCAGTTGGTCACCAGCGCCCCGTACCCGGGGACGCAGACCTGCCCGCCGTGGGTGTGCCCGGCCAGCAGGAGGCCGAAGCCGTCGGCGGCCATCTGGTCGAGCACCCGCGGTTCGGGGGAGTGCGTCACGGCGATGGAAAGGTCGGCGGTGGACGCCACCCGGCCCGACACGGACGGGTAGTCGTCCCGGTCGATGTGGGGGTCGTCGACACCGACGAGGTTCAACTCCCGCCCGCCGGCCTTGAGGCTCGTCCGGGCGTTGTTCAGGTCTGCCCAGCCGGCGCCGGTGAAGACCTGGCGCAGCTCCTCGTAGGGCAGCTCGACGCCCTCGGTGTACTCCCGGTCGGGCAGGAAGTAGCTGAACGGGTTCTTCAGCACCGGACCGGTGTAGTCGTTGGAGCCGAACACGAACGCGCCCGGATAGTCCAGCAGCGGTTGCAGCGCCCGCAGCACGCCCGGCACCGCCTCGGGGTGCGCCATGTTGTCGCCGGTCACCACCACCAGGTCGGGGTCCAGCGCGGCGAGCGACGCCACCCAGCGCTGTTTGCGGGCCTGGTTGGGCATCATGTGCAGATCCGACAGGTGCAGCACGCGCAGCGGCTCCGCGTCGGCCGGCAGCACCGGCACGTCGTACCGCCGCAGGGTGAACAGGTTGCGCTCGACGAGCGACGCGTAGGCGAGGGTGGTCGCTCCGACCGCTGCGGTTCCGGCGGCGAGGCGGAATAGTGTGCGCTTTCGCATGTCGTTCAGGGTAGTTTGACCGTCCATGAGCACGCTGAAGGACCGCCTCACCGCCGACATGCGTTCCGCGCTCAAGGCGCGCGACGAGCTGACGACCTCCACGCTGCGGATGGCCCTGGCCGCCGTCGGCAACGCCGAGGTGGCCGGCAAGGCCAAGCGCGAGCTCACCGACGACGAGGTGCTCGCGGTGTTGACCATGGAGGCCAAGAAGCGCCGGGAGGCGGCCACCGCCTTCGCCGACGCGGGCCGCGCCGAGCAGGCCGCGAAGGAGACCGCCGAGGGCGAGGTGCTGGACCGCTACCTGCCCAAGCAGCTCTCGGATGCCGAGCTGACCGAGATGGTCTCGGGGGCGCTCGCCGCGGGCGGCTTCACCGGCAAGGCCCAGATGGGCCCGGCCATGAGGGCGGCCCAGGCCGCGGTGGCCGGCCAGGCCGAGGGCGGTCGGGTGGCTGCCGAGGTACGGCGACAGCTCGGCCTCTGATCCACCCACGCGGCTCCGGTTCGACTCAACGAGTACGGGCGGGCACCCCCGGAGAGGGTGCCCGCCCGTTCGCGTGTGTCGCCGGGGCTCAGCCGCCGGGACGGTTACCGGGTCGGCCGGGCGGGTTGCCGGGCTGCCCCGGCTTGTTGCTGTCCGGCGGAGTGCCGCCGGCGCCGGTGCTGACCTGGATGGTGACCACGCCGCCCTTGATGGTGCGCCCGTCCGGGCTGGTGCCGGCGGCGGTGCCCGCCGGGCAGCTCGACGCCACCTTCGCGTCGGAGACGACGGGCTCGAAGCCGGCGCCCTTGATCCGGGACTTCGCGGTGTCCAGCGGCTGGCACTTCACGTCGGGAATGCTGCGCTGGTCACCCTCGGAGATCTTCTGGCCCGGGGGTTCGAAGTTGATGCGCGGCTTGCCCTTCATGGCGTCCCGCAGCGTCTCGTACACCGGCGGGTTGATGCCGTCCTTCTCGGCGTGCTTCATCTTGACGTTCGTCTGCGGCCAGTCCGGGTCGGCCATGATGCCGGCCACCGCGTACTGCTTGGTCATCGCGACCAGCGCGGCGGTCTTCTCGGAGTCGGTGGTACCGGACTTGCCGGCCACCGGCGCGTCGACGATGCCCTTCACCACGGCGGCCGTACGGCTGCTGCCGCACTTGCTGGTCTTGGAGTTGTCGCCGACCGGGCAGCGGGCGGCGTCGACGGCGGCGCGGGCCACGTCGGTGCTGAACCGCTTCTCGCAGCGCGGGTTGGCGATGTCCAGCTTCTTGCCCTCCGGGTCGCGGATCTCCTGCACCGGGATCGGCTCGCAGTACTTGCCGTCCGCCGCGAGAGTCGCGTACGCGTTGGCCAGGTCCAGCGGCGTGGTGGCGGAGACGCCCAGGGTGAAGGCGCCCCACTGGTGGGCGTAGTCCTTGGTGGAGGCGAACTTGGCGTCGTTGCTGGCCCGGAACTGGATGCCGGCCCGCCGGGCGACGTCGACCACGTTCTCCGCGCCGACCTGCTGCTGCAGCGGCACGAAGTAGGTGTTGATCGACTGGGCGAACGCGGTCCACATGTTCTGCACGCCACCGGCCTTCTTGCCGGAGTTGGTCGGGCAGTAGAAGTGGGTGCCGGGGCAGGCCGCGGGGCTGCTGCTGTCGATGATGTACTCCGACTTGAACTGCTGCGGGGCGTTCATCGAGTAGCTGAGCGGGATGCCCTTCTCCAGGGCCGCCACGACCGTAAAGATCTTGAAGGTCGAGCCCGCCTGGTAGCCGGCGATGCCGTCGCCGCCGGTGAGCAGCGGGTTCACCGTCGCCGGGTAGTTGCCCTTGATGCCCCGCTTGCTCTTCGCCGGATCGCTGGAGATCTTGTTCTTCGGGTTCTTCGGGTCGTCCAGCTTGAACTGCCGGTTGACCGCCAGCGCCCGCACCCGGCCGGTGCCCGGCTCGACCACGGCGACCATGGCGGCTTCCTTGCTGTTCTCGCTCTTCGCCTTGCGGACCGCCTTGTCCGCACCCTTCTGCGCCTGGACGTCGATCGACGTGACGACGGTGTAACCGCCGCTCTTGAGCCGCCGCTCACGGTCGTACGACGTCGAGCCGAACGTCTCCTGCTGCATCCACCAGCGGTAGAAGTAGTCGCAGAAGAAGCCCCAGCTGTTGACGTTGGTGGCGACGCAGCCGTTCGGGGTGCGCTTGTCCTGCACCTTCAGCTTGACCGCCTTGGCGGCGTCGGCCTCCTGCTGGGTGATCGCCTTGGTGTCGACCATGTTCTGGATGACGTAGTTGCGACGGTCCAGCGCCAGCGGGTAACCGCTCTTGGTGGTCGGGTCGTTCGTCGTCGGCGCCTTGACCATGCCGGCCAGCAGCGCCGCTTCCTCGATCTTCAGCTTGCTCGGCGGCTTGCCGAAGTAGACCTGGCTCGCGGCGTAGATGCCGTACGCGCCGTTGCCGAACGAGGCGAGGTTGAGGTAGCGGGTCAGGATCTCGTCCTTGGAGAACTCCTTGTCGACCTGCAGGGCCAGCCGCATCTCGCGGAGCTTGCGGGCGCTGGTGTCCTCGGTCGCCGCGACGACGTCGGCCGGGTGGGTGGCCGAGTAGGCGATCGCCAGCCGGACGTACTGCATGGTCAGCGTCGAGGCGCCCTGGCGGCCGGCGCCCTCGTTCTGGTTGTTGACGAACGCGCGGGCGACACCGTTGATGTCGACGCCGTTGTGCTTGTAGAAGTCGTGATCCTCGGCCGCGATGATGGCCTTGATCATGTACGGCGAGATGTCGGCGAGCTTCACGTCGCGGCGGTTCTCGTCGTACATCGTCGCCAGCGGGGTCTTGCCGTCCGACGCCAGCAGGTAGCTGATCTGTGGCGCGCGGGCCACCGTCAGCTCCGTGGGCAGGTTGCCGAATGTCTCGGCGCCGGCCTTCGCCGCCAGTCCGGACATCGCCACCGCGGGGAAGGCCGCCGCAGCGACCACCACGCCGGCCAGCAGGCCACATATGAGCAGCGATGCGGCGTTGGTCAGCACATTGTGGTCACGTTTCCGCATCCAGGTCACCTCGGCATGGTACGCGAGTAGGGAACGAGGGGCGCCTGGGCGTCTTTCCCCATTTCCTGCGCGCGCTGCCCTCGTTGTGCTAAACGCATGACCCCCGGTACGAGGTTGCGTGTGACTGGCGCGAGTCTCCTCCGATCGGTGGAGGCCGCGCAGCGTTTTCGCGGACCTCGGCGGGGTAACCGGCGGTCGAGAGCCCGGGAAGCCGGGAGTGTCCGGAATGATGGATTTCGCCGACAACGTTGCGTAATCGGTCGACTACAGAGCATGATGATGGCGGCGACAGCGCCACATGTCGTCCGCGCCGCCTTGGGGAAGGCGAGCCGGGCGATCGGGGGGAAATTGCCGGCTGCCGTGCAACGAGGTCGGTAGGTACTGCAAGGGGGGACGAGTACACATGGGCATGATCACTGACTGGCCGTCACTGGCGGCATGTCAGAACGGGGACCCGGACGCGTTGTTCGTACAGGGCGCCGAACAGAACGTGGCCAAGCGGATCTGCCGGAGCTGCCCAGTTCGGTACGAGTGCCTGGCCGACGCGCTGGACAACCGGATCGAGTTCGGTGTGTGGGGCGGTATGACCGAACGCGAACGCCGGGCGTTGCTGCGTCGTCACCCCCAGGTGACGAGCTGGCGCAAGATGTTCGAGGCGGCGATGAAGAAGAACAGCAAGGACAAGGCCGGCAAGGACAAGATCCTGGTCACCGCGGCAAACTGACGCCGGTCACGCCCGGCTGATCGCCGCGCCGATCGTCCGTAGCCCGTCGACGTCGTGCACGTCGGCGGGCTGTGCCGTCACCGACACCGCCGGCACCGCCGGGAACGCCTCGGTGAACCGCGCGGCGACCTGCTGCTCGCGTACCGCCTGACGCGCCAGCGCCGCGTGCGCCCGCAGCACGTCGGCGGCGCCCTCGTGCCCACCCAGCTCGGCCAGCCGCTCAGCGGCGGCCTGACTCCGCTCGGCGTCCAACTCCGGAACCACCGGGCGGTGCACCCGGTTGAGTACCAGGCCGGCCAGCGGCATCTTCTCCTCGCGCAGCCGGCCGGCGAAGTAGGCGGCCTCCCGGACCGCGTCCGGCTCGGGCGCCGCGACCAGCACGAAGGCCGTCTCCCGTGCCTGCAGGATGCGGTACGTCTGCTCGGCCCGCTGCCGGAAGCCGCCGAACATCGAGTCGAGCGCGGCGACGAAGCCGGACAGGTCGGTGAGCAGTTGCGCGCCGAGCACCTTCTGCACCACCTTGGAGAACATCCCGAACGACGCCGTGACCAGGCTGAACATGCTCCGCCCACCACTGCGCGCCGGGGCCAGCAGCAGACGCAGCATCCGGCCGTCGAGGAAGCGCGAGAGTCGGGCCGGCGCGTCCAGGAAGTCCAGCGCCGAGCGGGACGGCGGGGTGTCCACCACGATCAGGTCCCACTCGCCCCGGGCGTGCAACTGGCCCAGCTTCTCCATCGCCATGTACTCCTGCGTGCCGGCGAACGTCGAGCTCATGGCCTGGTAGAACGGGTTGGCGAAGATCTCCGCGGCCTTCGCCGGATCGGTGTGCTGGAGCACCACGTCGTCGAAGGTGCGCTTCATGTCCAGCATCATGGCGTGCAGCTCACCGCCGCTGGACTCGACGTCGATCCCCTTGACCTGCCGGGGCGTGTTGTCCAGCTCGGTCAGGCCCAGCGACTGGGCGAGCCGGCGGGCCGGGTCGATGGTGAGCACCACCGTGCGGCGGCCGTGCTGCTCGGCGGCCCGCAGCGCCAGGGCGGCGGCCGTGGTGGTCTTACCCACCCCGCCGGCACCGCAGCACACCACGATCCGTACGCCCGGGTCGGCGAGGATCTGGTCGACGTCCAGCTGCGGCGCCGCGTCTTCGGAAGGCACCAATCGAGCGTATCGGGCCGCGTCGGTCCATGCGCCCGTGCTGAGCTCAGGTGTGAGTCAATCGGCGCGGACGAGGGCCTGGGCCAGGGTTGCGAGGCCCGCCCGATCCACCCCGTCGGGCAGCAACGGCAGCTCGACCATCGGCAGCCCCAACTCCATCAGGTCGGCGCGGAGAGAATCCTCCAGTTCGCGCCGGATGAGCTGGTCCCGTGCCTCGTCGTGCAACCCGGCCACGATGTCCCGGTCGGCCGGCAGTCCCGCGGCGACCAGGCCCCGCCGCAGGTCCGCCGCGGTCACCGCCGGACCGGCCGGCAGCGAGGGCCGGGCACCGTTGACGATCACCTTCCCGATGCCGAAGCCGAGGGCGGTCAGGTCGGCGATGGCGTCCACCGTCTCCTGCACCGGCATCTCCTCCAGCAGGGTGACCACGTGCACGGCGGTCATCGGGGAGCGCAGCAGCGCGGAGACCCCCTCGCTCTGGGTCTTGATCGGGCCGACCTTGGCGAGCCGGGCGGTCTCGGCCGTCACGTTGAGGAAGCGGCCGATCCGACCGGTGGGCGGCGCGTCCAGCACCACCGCGTCGTACGCGCGCCGCTGCCCCGAGGTGCGGGTGGTGGCCTCCTTCACCTTGCCGGTGAGCAGCACGTCCCGCAGGCCCGGGGCGATGGTGGTGGCGAAGTCGATGGCCCCCAGCTTGCGCAGCGCCCGACCCGCCGCCCCCAGCTTGTAGAACATGTCCAGGTACTCGAGCAGCGCCTCCTCGGCATCCACCGCGAGCGCCCGTACCTCGCCGCCGTCCGGCGCGTCGGTGAGGTGTCGCTCCTCGTACGGCAGCGGGTCGAGCCCGAAGAGCTGGGCGATGCCCTGCCGGCCCTCGACCTCCACCAGCAGGGTGCGCCGGCCACCGGCGGCCAGCGCCAGGGCCAGCGCCGCCGCCACGCTGGTCTTGCCGGTGCCGCCCTTGCCGGTCACGACGTGGAGGCGGGCCGACCATCCGCTACCGGCCGGGTCGGACGGCCGCTCAGGTGCACGCACCTGTCGAGCCTATCCAGGGCGACGGGTCACGCGACCTCGCAGACCCACCAACCCGTCTTCTGCACCACGGTGAAGCGCAGGTCCTGGTCGGCCACCTTCTCGTCGGCCGTGGTCATGGTGATCCGGGTGGAGACGGTGGCCCGGTCCCCGGTCTGGTTGTCGACCTTGGGCGTAGTCCACTTGAACCGGGGGTTCTGGTACGAGGCGGCGTACTTCTCCACCTCGGCCACCTTGGCGGCGATCTTCTTGTCGTCGCGCGAGGCGGCGCAGACGTGGTCCGCGGCCTTGCCGGCGTCCCGGTCCTTGTAGACGGCGGTGAGGAACTCGTCGACGGCGACCGCCGGCTCCTTCGCGCCCTCGCCGGACTCGGCGTTGCGCAGGGTCAGGAACGTCACGACGCCGCCGCCCACGCAGAGCACCATGATCACGCCCAGCGCGATGAGCGCGATCAGCAGGCCGCGCTTCTTCTTCGGCTCGGCGGCGCCGGCGTACGGCGGATAGCCGGGCGGGGGCGGCGGGATCGCGCCCGGGGAGACCGGCAACGGCGTGTCGGTCGGGCCTGCGGGCTGCGGCACGCCACCGGGTGGGGCGGGCGTGGTGGGCGTTCCGGGCTGCGCGGGGAACGCTCCGGCCCCGAGCTGACCAGCAGAAACGGGCTGCGCGGAGACGGGCTGCGCGGAGACGGGCTGGCCGGAGACGGGCTGGCTGGGGAGGGTGGGCTGTCCACCGGGGGTGGCTTGACCAGGCCCGGCGGCGCTCTGGTGGGGCAGCGCCGGCTGGCCGGGCAGTGCCGGCTGGCCAGGCTGGGTCGAAGGGCCGGGCTGGGTCGACGGCCCGGGCTGGGTGGGGATGACCGGCTGGCCCGGTGCGGACGACGGGCCGGAATCCCCGGCGGAGGACGCCGGGTCGGACGGTGCGGGGTTTGCCGCGACCTCGGGCTGGCCGGAGGGGTCCGGCTGGGCCGGCGGAAGAGCGCGCGGGCCGGCCTGGTCGCCGCTGGGCGGTTGGGTCATCTCGTTCCCCCGGGGGTGCGGCGCCCGGCCGCCACCCCGGGCGCCGAGCGAGATCGAGCGGGCGGCCGGGCGCTGCGCGACCGTCCGACCGAGAGGGTAGCGGCCGGCCGGCGGTTCGGTGTCGCCCCTACCGCGCCGTACGTCACCTCTCGACCCGGAGAAGCGCATGGTGACATCTGAGGCAGTCGGGATTCCTGCCGCCGGTCTGTCACATATGTGACTCTGGGTGACTGATCGTGCGCGCCCTGTTGGCGAGACCGCCTCCGCGGGCCTACCTTCGTCCCGGTGCGGGGGCCGGAACGGTTGAGTGAACCGGACCGGAAGCGTGATCCGAGAGGTACGACCGGAGGCAGTTCATGCGCGATGCGGACAACATCCCTCGCACCCAGTTTCCGACGAACGACCGGCAACGGCGGCTCGGGTCCGTGGGTGAGGTGGCCGGCGGGCTGGGCGGCAACCTGCCCATCAACGAGCGGTCGTACCGTCGGGTTCCGGAGCCGCCGGAGAGCGTCCGGGCGTCGCACCGGTCGGTCGAGCGGCTGCGGGACGACGACGAGCCGGGTTTCGTCATCCACCTGCCGATTCGGGTACCCGACCTGGCGTCGGCGACCGCGCTGGCCGGGCGGGTCGCGGTGTCGTTGGGCTTCCTGCCGGAGCTGGACGCGGGCGAGACGACCGTGTCGAACGCGGACGACCAGAACAACCGGCACCGGGTCTTCTGCGACCTGTTGCTGCCCGACCGCTCGCGCTGCCCCCAGGGGTACGGCCACGAGGGGCCCTGCGGCGAGGTGCCGGCCACGCCGGAGCAACGTCCCGCGCCTCGCCCGGCCAGCGGACCGTAGGCTGTGCCTCGACGAAATCCGCACCACGAGGGAGCCCTCCAGCGATGCAGAAGTGGGAATATTCCACGGTCCCTCTGCTGGTCCACGCGACCAAGCAGATCCTCGACAACTGGGGTGAGGACGGGTGGGAACTCGTCGCCGTGGTCCCCGGCCCGAACCCGGACCAGCTCGTGGCGTACCTGAAGCGGCCCAAGGCGTGAGCGCCGGGACGTCGGCCCGGCGAGGCTCCGCGATCGCGAACAACGAGGTGACCCGATGAGCAACGGTCCCCACGCGAAGCTCGCCGAGCTGGGCCTCGAACTGCCCGACGTGGTGCCGCCGGTGGCCAGCTATGTGCCGGCGGTGCAGTCCGGGCAGCACGTGTACGTCTCCGGCCAGTTGCCCATCGCCGAGGGCAAGCTCCTGGCGACCGGCAAGGTCGGCGCCGGGATCTCCGCCGAGCAGGCCAAGGATCTCGCCGAGCGGTGCGCGCTCAACGCGCTGGCGGCGGTCGACTCGCTGGTCGGGCTGGAGAACGTGGTCAAGGTGGTCAAGGTGACCGGCTTCGTGGCTTCGGCCCCCGGGTTCATCGGCCAGCCCGCCGTGATCAACGGTGCCTCCGACCTGTTCGGCACCGTCTTCGGCGAGGCGGGTCGCCACGCGAGAAGCGCGGTAGGCGTGGCGGAGTTGCCCCTGGACGCCCCGGTGGAGATCGAATTAATCGTCGAGGTCGCCTGACCCCCGCTCTGACCCCCGCGATCTTGCACTTTCTGTGGTGACGAATGCCGTGAACAGGTATGAAGCAACAGCAGGAAGTGCAAGATCGCGGGGAGTGGCGGGCGGGGTCGTACGATCGCAGCCATGAGCGGGCACGTGACGGGGGCCGTGGCGGCACTTGCCGACGAACTGCCGAGCTGGGTTTCGTTGCTGCGCGCGCCCAACCCGGGGCCGATGACCCTCGACGGGACCAACACCTGGGTGCTGCGTGCACCAGGGGCCGGGTACGCCGTCGTGGTCGACCCGGGGCCGGCCGACGAGGGGCACCTGAACCGGATCGCCGAGCACGGCCCGATCGGCCTGATCCTCATCACCCACGGCCACCCCGACCACACCGAGGGAGCAGCCCGGCTGCGTGAGCTGGTCGGTGCGCCGGTCCTCGCCGCCGACCCGGCGCACACCATCGGCGGTACGCCACTGAGCGCCGACACCGCGCTCGACGAGACCCTCGGCATCCGGCTGCTGCACACCCCCGGCCACACCGCCGACTCGGTCTGCTTCCTCGTCGAGTACGGCGACGAGCGGGTGGTGCTCACCGGCGACACCATCCTGGGCCGGGGCACCACCGTGGTCGCCCACCCGGACGGGCACCTCGGCGACTATCTGAACAGCCTCGAGCTGCTCTCCGCGTACACCGGGATCGCGGCGCTGCCGGGCCACGGCCCGGCGCTGGCCGACTGCGCCGCCGCCGCCGAGTTCTACCTCGCCCACCGGCGGGCCCGGCTCGACCAGGTCCGGTCGGCGGTCGACGCGGGCGCCCGGACGCCCGCCGACGTGGTCGCGGCGGTCTACGCGGACGTGGACCGCTCGCTCTGGTGGGCGGCGGAATGGTCGGTCCGTGCCCAGTTGGAGTATCTGGGCGTCGACACCGGGGAATCTGCGCCGGGGGTCAGTGGGTTGGAGCACATGTGACCTGCCCGGTGTGCGGAACCGTCGCCGTCCCCGGCGCACGGTTCTGCCACAACTGCGGTGCCGCGCTCCCGGCGGCCGCCACGTTGCCGGCGGCCGAGCGCCGGGTCGTCACCGTTCTCTTCGGTGACCTCTCCGAATTCACCTCCTGGTCGGAGGACCTCGACCCGGAACGCGTCGGCGCGGTCACCGACCGGGTGCTCGCCGCCCTGGCCGGTGCCGTCAAGACCTTCGGCGGGCACGTCGACAAGCTGACCGGCGACGGGATCATGGCGGTCTTCGGCGCTCCGGTGGCGCACGAGGACGACGCCGAGCGGGCCGTGCGGGCCGCCCTGTCGATGCAGCGGGCGGTGCGTCGGGTGCTCGACGACGAGCGGGGCGGTGGCGCGCCGCTGGGCCTGCGTGTCGGGCTGAACACCGGCGACGTCATCGCGGGCATCCAGGCCGCCATCGAGTACACGGTCATCGGTGACACGGTGAACACCGCCGCCCGGCTGGCCGACGCCGCCGCCGTCGGCGCGGTCTACGCGGGCGCGCGTACCGCCGCCGCCACCCGGCACGTCGCCTCCTGGCGGGCGCTACGTCCGCTGCGACTCAAGGGCAAGCGGGAGCCGGTCGAGGCGTACGAGCTGCTGGGCCTCCTGGACGCGCCGGGCACCCGCTCGGGTCTCGGTGACGAGGCGCCCTACGTGGGCCGGGAGACCGAGATCGGGCGGGTCGCCGGACGGCTCGCCGAGGTGATCGACCAGGGCGACCCGCGGGTGCTGCTGATGACCGCCGAGGCGGGCATCGGCAAGTCCCGGTTCGCCGCCGAGGTCGAACGCCTCGCGGCCGGGTACGACGTGGGTGCCGGCCGGTACGCGGCGCACACCGGCGCGCGGGTGCTCTCGGTGCGCTGCGCCGCCTTCGGTGAGCGGCGTCGGCTCGCGCCCCTGGCCGACCTGGTCCGTGCCGCCGTCGGTCTCCCCACCGACGCGGCCACCGCGCTGACCCGGCCCGCCGTCGAGGAGCGGCTACGCCGACTCGCCCAGCGGCTGGCCCGCTCTGGCGAGACGGCCCCGATCGCCAACGACCAACTGCTCGCCCTGCTCGGCTACGCCGAACTGCCCGCGCACGGCGGCACCGACAACGGCGAGTGGGGCGGCGCGGGGTCGGCGGCCGCCGACGCCGAGGCGGTGCCGAGCGCCGTGGCCGACCTGCTCAGCGGGCTCGCCTCGGAGGCGCCGCTGGTGATCGTGGTGGACGACCTGCACGACGCGACGGCCGAGACCATCAGCGCGCTCGGGTCGACCCTGTCCCGGCTCACCGGCCCGGTGCTCGTCCTGCTGCTCGGCCGCCCCGAGCTGGTCCGTACCGCCGGTGCGTTGACCCGCGTCGCGGACGCCGAGGTGCACGCCCTGCCGCCGCTGCGCGGCGCGGACGCCGCCCGTCTGCTCACCAGCTATCTCGGTGGCGGGAAGTTGCCGCCGGCCGATGCCGACCGACTGCTCGCCACCGCCCAGGGCAACCCGTTCTACCTGGCCGAGCTGGTCACCCTGCTGATCGAGCGCGGCGCGTTGACCACTGCCGCCGGCACGCGGGACCAGGACGGGTCCGGTTGGCGGCTGGTGCCCGGCTCGCTGGGCAGCCGGCTGCTCTCCCGGGACCTCGCGGCCGTGCTCGCCGCCCGGATCGACGCGCTGCCCCCGGACGCCCGGTCCGTGCTGCGCGACGCCGCCGTGGTCGGTGACACCGTGCCGACCGGCGCGCTGGAAGCGCTGCGCGAGCAGCGGGCCGGCCGGGACGGGCGACCGTCCGCGGTGGTCGCCGTCGAGTTCGACCGGGCCGTCGAGGAGTTGCTGCAACGCCGCATGCTGCACCGCACCCGCGCCGGCTACGCGTTCGCCACCCCGCTGATGCGGGAGGCCGCGTACGCCGGGGTGAGCAAGGCGGAGTTGGCCGAGCGGCACGCCGCGCTGGCCCGCTGGGCCGCGCCGGCCGAGGGTGTCACGACGGGCGGTTTCACCGAGGAGGACCGCGACGACTTCGTCGCCGCCCACGTGCAGCGGGCCGCCGCCCTCGCCGACGCGGTGAAACTACGACCGGACGCGCCGGCCCGCACCGTGGTCCCGCTCGGGATCGCCGCGCTCGGCCGGGCCGCCCGCCGGTCGCTGTCCGCCGGGGAGCCCGCCCTCGCCGTCGAGTACGCCGAACGCGCCAGCGAACTGGCCCGCGACGGGGTACCGGCGAGCGACCGGGTGGTGCACGCCCGCGCGCTGTTGCAGATCGGTCGGGTGGGGGACGCGCTGGCCTTCGCCGAGAAGATCGCCGCGAACGCGGGGGACGACGCCACCCGGGCCAGCGCACTGCTGCTCGCCGGGCAGGCCCAGCAGACCCTCGGCGACCAGGGTCGGGCGGAGGCCGCCTGGCAGGAGGCGTTGCAGGTGGCCACCGCCGAAGGGTTGCCCACGCTGCGCGCGTCCGCGATGCGCCGGCTCGGCATGGCTGACTTCGTGGCCGGTCGGCTGGGCCAGGCGAGCAGCCGGTTGGCCGCCGCGTACCAGGTCAGCCTCGCCGCGCAGGACCGGCGCGGGCAGGCGTGGTCGCTCCAGAACCTGGCGTGGGTGACCACCACCCGCGGTGACTTCGCCGGCACCGACGCGGTGCTCGGCCGGGCCGCCCGGCTCTTCGCCGAGCTGAAGGACCCGTACGGGCGGGCATGGCTCCGCGGCACCACCGCGTTCGCCCGGCTGCTGGCCGGTCGGCTGCGGGAGGCGTGCCGCCTGGCGCAGGTCTTCCTGCCCTTCGGCGAACGGGTCGGCGAGGCGTGGGCGGTGGGTACGCTGCGCGCGGTCGCGGCGTTCGCCACCGCGGAGTTGGGCGACCTGGCGGAGGCGGACCGGGAGGCCCGCCGTGCGTACCGCGAGTTCGCCGCCGCGTCGGACGACTGGGGGCGCGGGTTCGCGCTGGTGGTCCGGGCCGTCGTGGCACGCGGACTGGGCGAGCCGGAACACGCCGCCGACCTGCTCACCGACGCGCTGGCGTACGCCGAACAGACGTCCCACCCGCTGCTCACCGGCATGGCCGGCACGCTGCGCGGTTCCGTGGCGCTGGACATGGGCGACCACGAGACCGCCGAGCAGGCCGCCCGGGCGGTGCTGACCGCCGTCGAGCCGCACAACCCGCAGGCGCCGGCGCAGGTCGCGCCCCGGGTGCTGCTGGCCACCGCTCGACTGGCGGCCGGTGACCCGGCGACCGCGGTCGGGTTGCTCGCCCCGGTGGCGACGGCCGCCGCCACCGCGCCCTCCCTGCTGTTGTCCCGCCGCCAGACCATGGCCCGGTACGCGTCGGCGCTGCTCGCGCACGGTCAGCGGGAGCAGGCGCTGGACTGGGCCCGACGGGCGGTCGCCGCCCCGGCCGAGGACGTGCGCAGTCAGGTGATCGCGGCGAGCGTGCTCGCCGAGGCGTTGGCGGCCTGCGGCTACCCGGACGAGGCCCGGTCCTGCGCCGACGAGGCCGTCCGCCTGGCGTACGCGACGGAACAACGCAGCGAACGAGCAGCGGCCAAAACCCTCCAAGAGCGCCTGACCCCTGCGGGGTCCCACCCCGCTCCTGCTCGTTGATCATAAAGTTATTGCGTCGACACGCCGATAGCGGTGGCAATAACTTCATGATCGACGCAGTGGGGGGATGTGGTTGTCCCGGGGAGCGGCGTAGCGTGTCACCACCGCGCGGTGGTCCACAGTGGTGACCGTCGCCGTGCCTGGGGGAGGCTCACCATGAAGCTGCCGCGTTCCGTCGCCGGCTGGACCATCGCGGTCTTCGGCGTCCTGGCGCTCGTGATGGGCGCCGTCGGCATCCTCTGGCCGGAGGCGCAGTTGCGCATGCTCGGCTTCGAGGTGCCGACGACGCGTTCACCCGGCGACTACACCGGCACCTTCCTGCTGGCGTCCTCGATGGCGGCGTTCAACATGGGCGTCTACTACCTGCTCGCGACGGTCACCGAGTGGCGGGCGTTCTACCGGTTCACGGTGGTGTTCCGGTTGGTCACCTTCACCGTGTTCACCATCGCCGTGCTGGCCGACATCGCTCCCGAGCGGTTCTTCGGCGTGGCCGCGTGGGAAGGGCTCGGCGCGGTGGCCACCGCGATCGGCCTGCGGGTGGACGCCCGCCGGGGCGCGCCGGCCGTCCCCGCCGCCCCCGCGCCAACCGCTTCGGCGGACGCGGCGCGCTGAGCCACCGGCAGGGTTGGGTATTTTCAAGCGGTGACCGACACCCCGAGCGGCGGCCTGCCGGTGCCGATCGTGCCCGGTCTGACTGATTTGCGGGTCTTTGCCCGGGGCGGTTACGCCACCGTCTACCAGGCCACCCAGATCTCGGTCGGCCGCGAGGTCGCCGTCAAGGTGGAGAACCGCACCCTGGACAGCGAACGCGACCAGGCCCGTTTCCTGCGCGAGGCGCGGGCGGCCGGGCGGATGTCGTCCCACCCGCACGTCGTGGACCTCTTCGACGTCGGCGTCACCGTCGACCAGCACCCGTACCTGATCATGGAGCTCTGCGACGGGTCGTATGCCGAGCGGATGCGCAACTCGCCGCTCGACCCGGTGGAGGCCCGCGACCTCGGCCTCAAGATCGCGGATGCGTTGGCCCACTCGCACGGCGCCGGGGTGCTGCACCGGGACGTGAAGCCCGCGAACATCCTCTACTCGCACTTCAACTCGGCGGTGCTGGCCGACTTCGGGCTCGCCGTGCTGGCCGAGGCCCGGGACGCCTCGGTCACCCTGGAAGTGCTCACCCCGGCGTACGCGCCACCGGAGATGTTCAGCCACAGCCCGCCGTCGCCGGCCGTCGACGTGTACGCGCTCTGCGCCACCCTCTACGCGGTGATGCACGGCCGTCCGCCGCGGTGGCAGTCCGAGCGCAACCCCAGCCTGGTGACCGTGCTGGAGATGTTCAACCAGCCGATTCCCGCCCTGCCGGGGGTGCCGGACGAGCTGGTCGACGTGCTGCGGCTCGGCATGGCGAACGATCCGGGTGAGCGGCCCTCCGCTCTCGAACTGCACGAACTGCTCGCCAACCTGCCGTTCGGCGCGCCGACCGCCCCGGTGAGTGGCGCACCGATCGGCGGCGGCACCCCGATCGGCGGCGGTTCGACCCGCTCCGGCCTGTACGGCACCGGCCAGCCCAGCCCTCGTTCCTCGGTCGAGGACACCCGTCCCGGGGTGCCCGGCGGCCGGCGCTGGCGGCGGCGCTGGTTCCTCGGCGGTGCCGGCGTGCTGGCGCTCGCCGCCTCGGCCACCACCGGCGCATGGGTGGCCAGCAGCGACGGGCCACCCGGCCCGTCCCCCTCGGTGACCCGGGTCGCGGCGCCGGCGACCGGGCCACTGCCCGGCTGTGCCACGGGCGCCGGAGCGCCGAGCGCACTGCCCGGCGGCGCCCGTTGCCTGCCCGAGTTGGAGTGCTTCGGTCCGGTGCGCATCCGTGGTCAACGCGCGGAGGCGGCGCGGGTCCCCTGCGACGGCCGGCACACCTGGGAGACGTACGCCGAGGGCATCCTGCCGGTGCCGCTGGTGGGCGCGGACTACGACGAGGTGATCGCCGCCGAGCAGGTACGGCAGGTGTGCAGCGACGACACGTTCCGGCTGACCACCGAGATCACCGAGCCGACCGGCTGGCACCTGGCGGTGCTGCCGCCCGTCGACGGCAACGTCGACCGGGTCTACCGGTGCCTTGCGGGACGGGGCGTCGACGCGCTCACCGCCCCCACTCTCACCGGTCGTTGAACCCGCCGCGCGCCCCACGCCGGTCACGCACCGCACGCAACGCGTCCCGACTGTCCAGCGCGTCGAGGGTGTCCGCGTCGATGCCGTACGGCATCAACTCCGGCGGGCCGGTCAGGTGCGGCTGCTCCGCCGGCTCCGGTTCGTCACGCTGACGGGCGGCCGACACGGCGACCGCGGTGACCATGACCAGCAGCACGCACAACAGCGCGAGAACCACGCCGACGAGGTCCTGCCGGCGCAGGACGACCAGCAGGATCAGCAGCGCGAGGGCTCCCGGCGCCGCGACCGCCGCCACCATCCGCGCATCGATCCTGGACAGTCGAGTCACCCTTCCAGCATGTCGTCGCCCGGCTCGCTGTCAACCGCAGAGGCGATCCGCCACGCCGATCGGCGTTGATCGAACGGTTGGATCGACCTGACCGAACGGCATGCGTACGCAGTGGACCGCTGTCGCTACTCTCGGTGTTCCGCAGGCTGCTCCGTCAGCGAGGTCGCCCATGAACGCACGCATTTCGCAGTCCCGGCTCCGCTCGGTCGCGACGACTCTGGCGGTCGCCCTGACCCTCACCCTGGCCGCTGCCGCCGGATGCGACAGCCGCAAGGAGCCCGACCTGCCGTCGGTGCAGGAGAAGATGCGCGAGTCGCACATCTACGGCCAGTCCAAGCTGCGCATCGGCGTCGCCACCAACGAGCCGCTGATGGGCGACCTCCGCAACGGCCAGCACATCGGCTTCGACGTCGAGATCGGCCGGTACATCGCCGCCTCCCTCGGCTACGAGGGCGAGCAGCAGCTGGAGTTCGTCTCGGTGGCCACCGAGGACCGGATCCCGTACCTCCAGGGCGGCACGGTCGATCTGGTGGTGTCCAGCTTCTCGATGACGGAGGAGCGCAAGAAGCTGGTCAGCTTCGCCGGACCGTACTTCGTCACCACCCAGGAGCTGCTGGTACCGGTCCGGCTGCGGGATGAGATCCGCACCATCGAGGACCTGCGGAACCCCAAGTACAAGATCTGCACCAGCGGTGGCTCCACCACCGAGATCGAGTTGGAGAAGCGCCAGGTCAAGGCGTTGGTGGTGAAGGACGTCTGGGACTGCGTGAACGGCATCCGCGCCGGCCGGTACGACGCCGTCAGCTCGGACGAGACGATCCTCGCGGGCTTCCTCGCCACGTACCCGAAGGAGTTCGAGATCGTCGACCTGCCCTTCGGCACGAGCGAGCTGTTGGGCATCGGTGTGCCGATCGGCGACCCGGCCCTGCGGGACCTGGTCGCGTTCTTCCTGCAGAAGAGCTACCTACAGGGGCGCAACGGGCAGTCCAGTCCGTGGCAGACCGCGTACAACCGGACCCTGGGCCCGTGGCTGCGGATCGAGAAGAGCCAGCCGCAACCGCTTGAGGTACCGAAGCTCGTCGACTTCGACGACAAGGCCCCCCGGCGGTGAGCGCGACGTGGACCGCGACCGGTGAAGCGGGCTCCGACGGCCCGGTGCCGACACCACGCGCGGCCGTACCGACCGACCACGTCGAGGTCGACGCCGACGAGACGCGGCGCGCCGAACCCACCGGACCCACCGCCGATCCGGAGCCGGTCGGCGACGCCGGGCCGGCACGGTGGGACCCGGCCGAGCGGCGGGCACGGGCCAGCCAGTCGTTCTGGACCGCCGTCGTGGGCGTACCGGCGATCTTCTCGGTGCTCCGGCTCGGCGTGGAGGCGGGCGGGGAGCTACAGACCACGCTGTTGCTTGTCGCGAACGTCGGGACGGTCAATTTGCTGGCGGGATTCCTGACCACCGCCGCCCGACTGCTCTCCACCGGTCTGGTCGCCGTCTTCGCGCTCGGCGCGGTGCTGGCGGTGAGCGTGGATCGCCTGCCGCCGGGCACCCGACGCCGCCCGCTCTTCGCCCGCTGGGCGGACCTCACCCCGGCCTGGTTCGTGCTGGCCAGCTTCCTGCTCGCCCTGCTCACCTGGCCGCTGCTCTACCTGCCGCTGCTGCTGCCGGCGTTCGCGGCCGCGTTCCAACTCCGGCCGGAGCGGTTGCACGAATGGGTCGTACCCCGGGTGCTGGCGATCGTCGCGCTGTTCGCCGGGTACGGGTGGCTGATGGTGCCCACGCTGCGCGAGGCCGGCGCGCAGGGTGAGCTGCTGGTGCTGGCGCTGCTGGTGGTTCCGCCGGTACTGGCGCTGTTCATCGCCGGACCGCTGCCCGGCATGGTGATCCGTCCACTGGCGTCGGTGACCGAGGTGGCGGTCCTGGTCATGCTGGTCTGGGCCGCGCTGCCGGTGATCAGCACACCGGTATTGCCGCTCACCGTCACCACGGTCGGCGTCGAGAACGGCCCGACCGAGGACGTACGGGGGCACGTGGTGACCACCGACGACGTCAACATGGTGATCCTGCAGGAACGGGGTGGGGTCCGGTACGTGCCCGTCGGCCTGGTCCGGGCGCAGGTGCTCTGCCCGAGCGAGGAGGAGTTGCCCCGGCACCGGCTGCGCATCCACGACTTCCACGTCGAGGACTCGTTGCTGGAGGGGTTGGGCCGCCGCGTCCGCCCGGTGCACCGCATCGACGCCGCCTGCCGTGCGCCCGGCGGACCCCGCGACACCACTCAGTAGGACTTCTCCTGACCCAGGACGTGCTGGGCCACGAAGTTGAGGATCATCTCCCGGCTGACCGGGGCGATCCGGCCGGCCCGTACCGCGCCGAGCAGCGTCGCCACCCCGTACTCGGTGGTCATGCCGGCCCCGCCGAGAACCTGCACGGCGGTGTCCACGGCGAGTGCGGCGGCCTCGCCGGCCGCGTACTTTGCCATGTTGCCGGCCACCCCGGCCTCCAGGTCGCGGCCCGCGTCGTACAGCGTGGCCGCCTTCTGGATCATGAGGCGGGCCAGCTCCACCTGTACCGCCGCGTGCGCGAGCGGGTGCGACACCCCCTGGTGCGAGCCGATGCTCCGGCCACCCCAGACCTTGCGGGTGGCGGTGTACTCGCTGGCGCGTTCGATGGCGTACCGGCCGGTGCCGGCGCCCATCGCGGCCACCGTGATCCGTTCCGGGTTCAGCCCGCTGAACAGCGCCGGCAGCCCGGCGTCCAGCGACTCGCCGACCAGCGCGTCGGCGGGCACCCGGACGTCGTCGAGGTAGAGCAGGAACTGGTTCTCCGGGGACACGATCTCCATGTCCAGCTTGGACCGGGTCAGCCCGGCCGCGTCGGTCGGCACGATGAACAGGGCGGGCTTGAGCTTGCCGGTGGCGGAGTCCTCGGTCCGCGCGACCACGAGCACGTGACCGGCCTCGTCGACCCCGGAGATGTAGCACTTGCGGCCGTTGAGCACCCAGTCGTCACCGTCGCGGCGGGCCACCGTGCCGAGGCGGTGGAAGTTGGAACCGGCCTCCGGCTCGGTGATCGCGAAGACGATCTTCGCCGACCCGTCGGCGAGACCGGGCAGGTGCCGTTTGCGCTGCTCCTCGGTGCCGTGCCGGGCGATCACGGTGGCCGCGATGGCGGGGGAGACCACCAGCAGCAGCAGCGGGCAGCCGGCCGCCGCCAGCTCCTCGCAGACGATGGCCAGCTCGGTGATGCCGCCGCCCCCGCCGCCGTACTCGGTGGGGATGTTGACCCCCAGGTAGCCGAGCCGGCCCGCCTCGGCCCACAGCTCGGTGGTGTGTTCCCCGGCCCTCGCCTTCTCGACGAAGTAGCCGTGCCCGTACCGGCGGCCGAGCGCCCGCACGGCGTCGCGCAACTGGTCCTGTTCGGAGGTGAGGTCGAAGGTCATCAGTGGTCCTTTCCGATAACGGCCAGCACGGCGCCCGTGCGCACCTGACCACCGGCCGGCACCGGCAGCTCGGTGACCACGCCGTCGGTCGGGGCGAGCACGGGATGTTCCAGCTTCATCGCTTCCAGGGTGAGCAGCGGATCGCCGGCCGAGACCCGTTGGCCGACCTCGACGTGCACCCGGGTCACCGCGCCGGGCAGCGGCGCGAGCAGCGAGCCGGCGGCCAGTTCCGCCGTCGGCAGCGGGAGACGCGGCAGCTCGGCCAGGCTCGCCGCCCCGTCCGGGCCGTCCACGAAGAACTCCGACCCCACCCGGTGTACGCGGTACGACCGCCGCACCCCGTCGACGTCGAGGACCACCCGGTCGGGTGTGGCCTCGACCAGCTCGACCACCTGCCGCTCGGCGCTGTCGTCAGCGGCACCGGGTCGGCCGGCGGCGCGGCGCTCGTCGGTGTCGCCCGGGCCGCCGTGATCCGCGACGGTGTGGTGCGCGACAGACCACTCGGCGAGGCCGCCGGTACGGTCCAGCCGGTAACGGACCTCGAGCTCGCCCTCCGGGCCGGCGAACCGGGTGACCTGCGGAACGGCCGGCACGTTGCGCCAGCCGGACGGAAGCCCGGCGAGCACCGGCGCGCTCGCTCGTCGGTGCGCGGCAGCCGCCAGCGCGGCGGCGAGCGCGGTGACCGGGAGTTGGTCGGCGGGGAGCAGCGGTGCGAAGACCTCCGGGTGCCGGTCCAGGAAGCCGGTGTCGATCTCGCCGGCTCCGAACTCCCGGCTGCGCAGCACCCGCACCAGCAGATCCCGGTTGGTGGCGACGCCGTGGATCTCGGCCCGGGCCAGCGCGCCGGCCAGTGCGCGGATCGCCTCCGCGCGGGTCGGCGCCACGGCGATCACCTTGGCGAGCAGCGAGTCGTAGTGCACGCCCACCACCGAGCCCGCCACCACACCCGAGTCGAGCCGCAGGCCGGACCGGTCGACCCCGCCGAACTCGCGGTCCACCCCGGGCACGTCGAAGCGGTGCAGCGTGCCGGTGGCGGGCCGCCAGTCCTGCGCCGGCTCCTCGGCACAGAGCCGCACCTCGATCGCGTGGCCGCGGGTGGCGGGGGCGTGGTGCTGCGCGGGCAGCGGCTCACCCTCGGCCACCAGCAGCTGCATCCGGACCAGGTCCAGCCCGGCCGGGGTGACCAGTTCGGTGACGGGGTGCTCCACCTGGAGCCGGGTGTTCATCTCCAGGAAGTAAACCGCCCCGTCGGGCGTCAGCAGGAACTCGACGGTGCCCGCGCCCACGTAGTCGACCGCCCGCCCGGCGGCCTCGGCCGCCTCGTGCAGCCGTTCCCGCACCTCGGCCGGCACGAGACCGGGCGCCTCTTCGATGATCTTCTGATGCCGGCGCTGGATCGAGCACTCCCGGACGCCGAGCACCTGCACGGTCCCGTGGGTGTCGCCGAGGATCTGCACCTCGACGTGCCGGCCGCGCTCGACGTACCGCTCGATGAAGACCGTGCCGTCGCCGAACGCCGCAGCCGCCTCGCGGCGCGCGGAGGCGACGGCCTCGGCGAGCCCGGCGGCGTCCCGGACGATCCGCATGCCCCGCCCGCCACCGCCGGCGGACGCCTTGACCAGCACCGGGAAGTCGGTGACCTGATCGGCGTCGGTCCAGCTCGGCAGCATCGGTACGCCCGCCTCGGCGAGCAGCGCCTTCGCGGCCAGCTTGTCGCCCATCGCGGCGATCACCTTGGCCGGCGGGCCGACCCAGGTCAGGCCCGCGTCGGCGACCGCCGCCGCGAACTCGGCGTTCTCGGCGAGGAACCCGTAACCGGGGTGGACGGCGTCCGCGCCGCTGCGCCGGGCCGCGTCCAGGATGAGATCCACCCGCAGGTACGTCTCGGCCGGCGTGTCCCCGGGCAGCCGCACCGCCTGGTCGGCCTCGGCGACGAAGGGCGCGTGGGCGTCCGCGTCCGAGTGCACGGCGACGGTCTGCACGCCCATCGCCCGGCAGGTGGCGAAGACCCGGCGGGTGATCTCGCCCCGGTTGGCCACGAGCAGTCTGGTGATCATGTCAGCCCTTCAGTGCCGGAAGACGCCGAAGCCGTCGGCGCCCTTCACCGGTCCGTTGTGGATCGCCGAGAGGCAGAGCCCGAGGACGGTACGCGTGTCCCGAGGATCGATCACCCCGTCGTCGTAGAGCCGGCCGGAGAGGAACAGCGCGCCCGACTGCGACTCGATCTGCTGCTCGACCATCATCCGCATCGCCGCGTCGGACTCCTCGTCGTAGTCCCGCCCCCGGGCGGCCGCGGCCTGCCGGGCCACGATCGACAGCACCCCGGCGAGCTGCGCCGGGCCCATCACCGCCGACTTGGCGTTCGGCCAGGTGAACAGGAACCTCGGCTCGTACGCCCGGCCGCACATGCCGTAGTTGCCGGCCCCGTACGAGGCACCGAGGTTCACCGTGAGGTGCGGCACCGTCGAGTTGGACACCGCGTTGATCATCAAGGCGCCGTGCTTGATGATGCCGCGCTGCTCGTACTCGGTGCCGACCATGTAGCCGGTGGTGTTCTGCAGGAAGACCAACGGGGTGTCGGAGGCGTTGGCGAGCTGGATGAACTGGGCCGCCTTCTGCGCCTCCGCGCTGAACAGCACCCCGCGCGCGTTGGCCAGCACACCCACCGGATAGCCGTGCAGTTCGCCCCAGCCGGTGACCAGCGAGTCCCCGTACGCCGGCTTGAACTCGTCGAAGTCACTGCCGTCCAGGATCCGGGCCAGCACCTCACGCGGGTCGAACGGCACCTTCAGATCGGAGCTGACGATGCCCAGCAGCTCTTCCGGGTCGTACTTCGGCGGCTGCGGCACGGCCGTCCGTGGCGCGGGACCCTGCTTGCGCCAGTTCAGCCGGCGTACGCACTGGCGGGCCAGGCGGATGCCGTCGCGCTCGTCCTCGGCCAGGTAGTCGGCCAACCCGGACGTGCCGGCGTGCATCGCCGCGCCACCCAGCGACTCGTCGTCGGTGACCTCGCCGGTCGCCATCTTCACCAGCGGCGGCCCGGCCAGGTACACCTGCGACCGGTCCCGAATCATGATCACGTGATCGGACATCCCCGGCACGTACGCGCCACCGGCCGTCGCGTTGCCGAAGACCACGCTGACCGTGGGGATGCCGGCCGCCGACAGCCGGGTCAGGTCCCGGAACACCCGACCGCCGGGGATGAAGATCTCCGCCTGGGTGGGCAGGTCCGCCCCGGCCGACTCGACCAGGTTGACCATGGGCAACCGGTTGGCGAGGGCGATCTCGCCGGCCCGCCGGGTCTTCGCGAGGGACCACGGGTTGACCGCGCCGCCGCGTACCGTCGGATCGTTGGCGACGATCAGGCACTCGACGCCCTCGACCACGCCGATGCCGGTGACCACGCTGGCGCCGACCGGGAAGTCCGTGCCGTGCGCGGCGACCGGCGACAGTTCGAGGAACGGGCTGTCCGCGTCGACCAGCAGCTCGATCCGCTCCCGGGGCAGCAGCTTGCCGCGCGCGTGGTGCCGCGAGACGTACTTCTCGCCGCCGCCCGCCCGCGCCTGGTCGAGTGCGGCGTCCAACTCGGCCAGCCGCTCCACCAGGGCCGCCCGGTTCGCCACGTACCCCGGGGCGGTCGGGTCGATCGCGCTGTCCAGGATGCTCACCGTTCCTCCTTCGTTCGCGACTGCGGGGCTCGCAAACCCGGCTCACTCCTCGCGCTCACAGGCCCATGCCTTTCGCGATGATCTCGTTCATGATCTCGGTGGTGCCGCCGCCGATGCCGAGGATCCGCGCGTCGCGGTAGTGCCGCTCCACCTCGGCGTCGCGCAGGTAGCCGAAGCCGCCGTGCAGTTGCAGCGCCTGGTCGACGACGTGGTCGCAGGCGGCCACGGCCACGTTCTTCGCCATGGCCACCTCGGTCACCACGGGCTCGCCCGCCGCCACCCGGGCGGCCACCTCGTGCACGTACGACCGGGCCGCCTCGGCCCGGGTGTGCATCTCGGCCAGCCGGTGCCGGACCACCTGCCGGCCGACCAGCGGACGCCCGAAGGTCTCCCGGTCCCGGCACCAGCGCATCGCCAGCTCCACGCAGCGCTGCGCGGTCGCGTACGCCTGGGTCGCCAAAGAGAGCCGCTCCGGCGCGAAGTGCTGCATGATCGCCAGGAAGCCGGTGTTCTCCGCGCCGATCCGGTTGGTCACCGGCACGCGCACGTCCACGAAGGACAGCTCGGCGGTGTCCGAGCAGTGCCAGCCCAACTTCTCCAACCGACGTCCCACGGTGAACCCGGGCGAGTCCTTGTCGATCACGAGCAGGGTCAGCGCGCCGCTGCCCGGAAAGTCGGTGCACACGGCGGTGGTCACGAAGTCGGCCCGGTGACCGCTGGTGATGTAGGTCTTCGACCCGTTCACCACGTAGTGGTCGCCGTCCCGGACGGCGGTCGTGCGGATGCCGGCCACGTCCGAACCGCCGTCCGGCTCGGTGATGGCCAGGGCGCCGATCATCGTGCCGGCCAGGGTGGGTCGGACGTACCGCTCGATCAGCCCGTCGTCACCCGGGGACGCGACGCCGGTGAGCCGGCCACCCAGCGATCCACCGGTACGGGCACCGGCTGCGGCGACCATGTGCGGCAGCGCGATGCCGTGCGTGAACAGGGCCGCTACCAGCCCGGACGACCCGCCGGAACGGATCAGCTCCTCGGTCACGATGATCGAGTCGAGCAGGTCGCCGCCGCTGCCGCCGACCGACTCGGGAAAGCCGATGCCGAGCAGGCCCAGCTTCGCGGCGGTGGCGTGCAGGGCCCGGGGAACCTCGCCGGCCCGCTCCCAGTCGTCCAGGTGCGGCAGCACCTCCCGGGTGACGAACGCGCGGGTCAACTCGCGGAGCTGTCGGCGTTCCGGGGTGTCCACGATGCTCATCGGGCCACCTCCGCCGGCAGGTCGACGATCCGTGCGCGGAGCAGCTCGCCCAGCGCCTTGGCCTGCGGATCGAACCGGGTGGACGCGGCGACCCCGGCCCCGAGCAGACCCTCGATCACGAAGTTCACCGCGCGCAGGTTCGGCAGCTCGTAGCGCCGGACGGTCAGCGCCCCCGTCTCGGGCAGCAACTCGGCCAGGCGCTCGACGGTCAACCAGGCGCGCAGCCACGCGTACCCGGCCTCGGAGCGCGCCCAGACGCCGAGGTTGGCGTCGCCGCCCTTGTCGCCGGAGCGCGCGCCGACCAGCTCACCGAGCGCGCCGCGCCGGGTCGGGCCGGTGACCGGCGCGTCGCCACCCGGGGCCGTCTCGTCCGGCGTCACGGGAGCCGTGCGGATCGGCGGGGGGATCGGCACCCGCTCGCCGCCGGGCAGGACCGCCACCTGGGCGACCTCGTCCTGCGGCACGGTGTCGGCGGTGAAGACGCCGTACGGGGTGGCGTCGCCGGGCAGGGTCGTCAGCGTGCAACCCGGGTACGAGGCCAACGCCAGCTCCACGGCGGCGGCCGAGAAGGCCCGCCCGGCCCGCTTCCGGTCGCTGTCCCGCAGGTGTACGTGCAGCAGGGCGCTCGCCGCCTCGGTGTCGGCGGCGTCCGGGTGATCGGTACGCGCGAGGGTGAACTCCAGCCCGTCCGTGCCCACCGCCTCCTCGATCTGCCCGCGTACCAGAGCGGCCTTCGCCTCGATGTCGAGGCCGCACAGGACGAACGTCATCGAGTTCCGGAACCCGCCGAGGTTGTTGACGCCCACCTTGAGCGTGGGCGGCGGCGGGGTGCCCCGTACACCGCTGACCCGCACCCGGTCCGGCCCGTCGGGGTGCAGGGTCACCGTGTCCAGGCGGGTGACCACGTCCGGCCCCAGGTACGCCGGCCCGCCGACCTCGTACAACAGTTGGGCGGTGACGGTCTCCACGGTGACCGCGCCACCGGTGCCCGGATGCTTGGTGAGCACGGCCGAGCCGTCGGCGTGCACCTCGGCGATCGGGAAGCCGGGCCGGTGCCCGCCGTCGGGCAGTTCGGTGAAGAAGCTGAAGTTGCCGCCGGTGACCTGCGCGCCGCACTCGATCAGGTGCCCCGCGACGGTCGCCCCGGCCAGCTCGTCGAGGTCGTCCCGGCGCCACCCGTACCGGGCGATGGCCGGACCCACCACCAGCGAGGCGTCGGTGACCCGGCCGGTCACCACCACGTCGGCCCCGGCGTCGAGGCAGGCGGCGATCCCGAACGCGCCCAGGTACGCGTTCGCGGTGAGCGCGTCGGCTCGCGGGAGCGCGTCGCCCTCGACGTACCCGACCCGCACCGCCAGGCCCAGCCGACCGGCGAGCGCCTCGATGGCGGCGGCCAGGCCGGCCGGGTTCAGCCCGCCGGCGTTGGTCACGAGCCGTACCCCCCGGTCGAGGGCCGTGCCGAGGCACGTCTCCGCCTGCCGCAGGAACGTCTTTGCGTAGCCGAGGTCGGGGTCGCGCAGCCGGTCCCGACCGAGGATCAGCATGGTCAACTCGGCCAGGTAGTCACCGGTCAGCACGTCCAGCTCGCCGCCGTCGAGCATCTCCCGCCAGGCGGTGAACCGGTCACCGTAGAAGCCGGAGGCGTTGCCGATGCGGATCACGGACGTACCCCGTCTCCGCCGGCTGGCGTCCGGCCGTCGCCCGGCGGCCCGGCGAAGGCCTGGGCCACGTCGAGCCACTCGTCGGCGACCGGGCCGGTCGGCCGCAGGGCGAGGTCCGCCCGGTGCCGGCGCTGGGTGACCAGGAGACAGAAGTCCCGGGCCGGACCGCTCAACCGGTCGGCGGCGTCCGCCGGGCCCCAGGCCCAGGTGTCGCCGTCCGGCGCGGCCAGCTCCACCCGGACCGGCGACGTCGGCGCGGGACGGCCGTGGGCGGTGAACCCGTGCCCGAGGGTACGCACACCGAGGTGCGCCACATGGCGGAGGCGGCCGGTGGCCGGGCGGACGACACCGAGGGCGTCGGCCACGTCCTCACCGTGCGCCCAGGTCTCCATCATCCGCGCGGTGGCCATCGAGGTGGCCGACATCCGGGTGCCGTACCAGGGCACCTTCTCGCCGGCCGGAACGGCGGCCAGTGCGTCGGCGAGCGCGCCCCGGCCGGCCCGCCAGCGGGCCAGCAGGTCGACCGGTGGCGCCAGGAACTCGTCGACCCCGGCGTCCACCAGCCGGGTCACGTCCGGCGCGGCGATCACCGTCGCGTAGAACGCCTCGGCGTCGGTGGCGGCCAGCAGCGCCATGTGGTCGGTCCAGGCCAGGTGGGCGATCTGGTGCGCGACGGTCCAGCCTGCCGCCGGCGTCGGGTGGGCCCAGTCGGCCGCGGACAGCGGCGTGACCAGCGCGTCCAGGTCGGCGGACTCGTCGGCCAGATCTGTGAGCAGGTCACTGAGGTCGACCATGGTGCCTCCGGTCGGTGCGGGCCCCGATGGCCGGGGTCAGGGCGTGAGCAGGGTGGCGAGCTGGCGTTTCCAGGTGACGAGCAGGGCGGTACGACGGGCCGAGTCGTCGCTGAGCAGGTTGGCCACCCCGAGCCCGCGCATCAGGTCGAGGGTGGCCTGTACCGCCTCGCGGACGCCGGGTCGGCGCTCGTCGACGCCGAGCAGCGCGACGGTGAGCCGGTGCATCTCCCGGCCGACCGTCGCCTCCAACGGCACCAGGGCGTCGCGCAGCTCGCGGTCGGTGCGGGCGGCCACCCACAGTTCGAGCGCGGCCACGAAGAGCGGCCCGGTGAAGGCCGCCCCGAGCAGGTCGATCACCCGGTCGAGGCGCTGCGGCCCGGCGGGCAACGCCTCGGCCTCGGTGCGCAGCTCCTGGGCCCGGCGTTCGGCCAGGTGCGCCACGGCGGCCGTGACCAGCGCGGCCTTCGTGGGGTAGTGGTGCAACTGGGCGCCCCGCGAGACGCCGGCCCGGGCGGCCACCACGGTGGTCGTGGTGCCCGACCACCCGTGCTCGATGAGACAGTCGACGGTGGCTTCCAGCAGGCGGGCCCGGGTGGCGCGACTGCGCTCCTGCTGAGGCACACGCGTCCATGCGGCGGGGGTCGATGGGAGGGGCACGCGAACAGCCTGCGGTCTGAGAAACAAACAGTCAAGACTGACTTTTTATGGCTCCGAGGCGGCGAACAGTGGACCGGAGCCGCTCCCACCCGGTGTGCTCGCGGTCTGCCGTGCCGGCCCCACCCGCTCTAACTCGAGTCCTGTCGAGCTGCCCCAGAAATGGGGCGGCGAGTCGCGTCCTGATAGGCGTCTCCTGCCCCAATCCCGGGGCAGCTCGACAGGACTCGGTCACCTACCCCGGGGTCGCTCGACAGGACTCGGTCACCTACCCCGGGGTCGCTCGACAGGACTCGGTCACACCTACCCGGGGCTGCCCCGAATCCGGGGCAGCTCGACAGGACTCGGTCACCTATGTCGGGGTCCCTCGTCGGCGCCCACCGCAGCGAGACGTCAGCAGTGATGTCTTGCGGGTCAGCGGCCGTCGCGGGGGCCGAAGACGACCAGCGCGTCGGCGTCGCTGTGGTGGGAGCGCAGGTACTCGTCGGCCCAGGCCACGGCGTCGGGGAAGGCCGACTCCGCCGCCACCCGGGCGCACGCCGCGTCCACGTCGAAGGCGGTACGGCGTAGCTGCACGCCCGGCCCGAGCAGGGCCCACCACGCGCCAGCGCCCCCGTACGGCATGCCGACGCTGCCCGGGTTGACGACCAGCCGTCGGTCCACCAGCCGGGTGAAGGGCATGTGGGTGTGCCCGCAGACGACCGTGCGGACCTCGGCCGGCAGGCCCGCGAACACCTCGGCCCAGCGCTCCATCCGCGAGTCGACGAGCACCATCTCCTCGTCGTCTCGGGGTGTCGCGTGGCAGAACAGGGTCGGGCCCAGGCCGTCGATCTCCAGCGTCACGGTCGCGGGCAGCGCGGCCAGCCGCGCGACCTGATCGTTCCGGAGTTGCCCGGCCGCCCAGTTCGACACCTCGATCGAGGCGGGTCGGCCCGCGCGGGCGTCGACCAGCTCACGTTCGCAGTTGCCGGCGACCCAGCAGGCGCGGTCACCGAGGTCGGCGAGCACGTCCAGCACCTCGACCGGCTGCGGACCGGCCGCGATGTCGCCGGTCAGCACGATGAGGTCGGCGGCGGCGACGTCCGGCTCGGCCAGCACGGCCTCCAGCGCGGGCAGTACGCCATGGATGTCGGAGAGCACGGCAACCCGGTTCAGCATTGCCCCACTCTCGGCCCGACGGTCGCCCCGATCCAGCGATTCTGCGCCGGGCAGACAACCCGGGCAGACAAAGACGTCCCCGCCTCGCCGTCGGTGACGGAGAGGCGGGGACGTACCGATGTCTCAGACGCGGGCGCGGCGGGCCAGGCGCTCCGGGTCCAGGATGATGATGCTCTTGCCGTCCAGCCGCAGCCAGCCGCGCGAGGCGAAGTCGGCCAGCGCCTTGTTGACCGTCTCCCGGGAGGCGCCGACGAGCTGGGCGATCTCCTCCTGGGTGAGGTCGTGGGTCACCCGCAGGACGCCGCCGTCGCGGGTGCCGAAGCGACCGGCCATCTGGAGCAGGTTCTTCGCCACCCGACCCGGCACGTCCGTGAAGATCAGGTCGGCGAGCGAGTCGTTGGTCCGGCGCAGCCGCCGGGCGAGCACGCGGAGCAGCTGCTCGGCGATCTCCGGCCGGTTGTTCAGCCACGGGCGCAGCGCCTGCTTGCGCAGCCGTACCAGCCGGGTGTCGGTCACCGCGGTGGCGGTCGCCGTACGCGGACCCGGGTCGAAGAGCGACAGCTCACCGACCATGTCCGACGGCCCCATCACCGCGATCAGGTTCTGCCGGCCGTCCGCCGCCCGGCGGCCGACCTTGATCTTCCCGGACAGCAGGATATAGAGGCTGTCACCGGGCTCGCCCTCATTGAAGACGATCTCGCCCTTGCGGACCTCGATCGTCTCCATCTCCTTGGCGAGCGCCTCGGCAGCTTCCGGGTCCACACCCTGGAAGATCCCGCTGCGGGCCAGTACCTCATCCATCGCGCACCTCCGGTTGCGCGTGCCGTCCGTCGGCCGGGGCCGCCGTCCGCTGATCCCCTCGCGCGCCGCCAAGTCTAGGCGCACGTGAGCACGAATCAGAGGTCGCCCCTGGAATCTTGATCGGTGGGCGTAACCTGCCCGACGTGCTGAGGGACCCGATTCTGACCAGCCGCGTCGAGGGCGGGCGGTCCGTACCGCTGCTCGTCTGGCGGGCCGACGGCCCCCTTCGGGCGGCCAGCAGCGGCCCGCTGGGCGGTGGCGTCGGCGTCCGGCGGTGGGTGCTGAACGCGACCGTGCCCATGTCGTACGACCGGGACGACCCCGCCGTCCACCTGGCCGCGCTCGCCGCGGACCTGGCCCTGGACGGTCCCGGGGTGGGTCTGCTGACCGGCGTCGACGTGACCGAGGTGGTGGCCCGGACGGACACCGGGGTGCGGGCCTGGGCGACCGTCGGGATCGGCACGCCGGTGCCCGCCGCCGCACCGGCCGCGGGCGCGCTCAGCCAGCGGGTGGGCACGGTCAACATCGTGGTGTACGTGCCGGCCCGGCTCGCCGATTCGGCCCTCGTCAACGCCGTCGCCACCGCCACCGAGGCGAAGACCCAGGCCATCGGCGAGCTGGGACTGCCGGGGACGGGCACGCCCACCGACGCGGTCACCGTGCTCTGCCCGGTGGACGGGCCGGAGGCCGCGTACGGCGGACCGCGCTCGACGTGGGGCGCCCCGTTGGCCCGAGCCGTGCACGCCGCCGTACGCGCGGGCGGCGAGCGGCCGGTCGTGCCCTGGTCAGACCGGCTGACGGGCTGAACTTCCGACCGATCGGCCCTCGTCGGCGCGTCCCGAGGTCGGTAGGGTCGCGGGCGATGTACGCTGCCGCCCCTTCCGCGCCCCGCCCGTTCCGCCGCGTCGCCATCGGCCTCGCGGCGCTGCTGGCCGCCCTGCTCGTCGCCGGCTGCGCCGACAGCGGGGAGGCCCCGACGTGGCAACCCGGCGCCGGTGGCGGTGGCACGGGCGCGCCCGTGAGCACGGCCGGCCCGAAGGCCAGCGGCGACGCGCCGGCCGCCGGCGGAGGCGGCGCCATCTCGCTCTCCGCGACCGGCGACATCATCATGGGCAACGCGCCCGGCCGCCTGCCCGCCGCCGGGGGGAAGGGATTCTTCGACTCGGTCACCGGAGCACTCAAGGCCGACCTGGTCATGGGCAACCTGGAGGAGCCGCTGACGGTGGACACCGGCACCGGCAAGTGCGGGGCCAACTCCACCCGCTGCTTCCAGTTCCGGGCCCCGCCCGAGTACGCGGCGCATCTGCGCGACGCCGGCTTCCGGGTGCTCAACCAGGCGAACAACCACGGGTACGACTACGGGCCCAAGGGCTACGAGAACACGCAGAAGGCGCTGAAGAAATACGACCTGGAGCACACCGGCGCCCCCGACGAGATAACCGTGGTCACCGTCAAGGGCGTCAAGGTGGCGGTGGTCGGCTTCTCCTCGTACGTCTGGTCCAACAGCCTGGTCGACATTCCCAAGGCCAAGACGGTGGTCGCCAAGGCGGCCACCATGGCCGACCTCGTCGTGGTGCAGGTGCACATGGGCGGCGAGGGAGCGGACAAGACCCGGGTGAAGCCGGGCACCGAGCTGTTCCTGGGCGAGAACCGGGGCGATCCGGTCAAGTTCTCGCACGCCATGATCGACGCGGGCGCGGACCTGATCGTCGGACACGGGCCGCACGTGCTGCGCGGCATGGAGTTCTACAAGGGGCGGCTGATCGCGTACAGCCTGGGCAACTTCGCCGGCGGCGGCAACTCGCTGAGCAACGCCGGGCGGCTGGGCTGGGGCGGGGTGCTGAAGGTGTCGCTCAAGCCCGACGGGAGCTGGGCCGGCGGGTCGTTCGCCTCGACGTACATGAACTCGACCGGCAAGCCGACGATGGATCCGGACGACCGGGGCCTGGGGCTCGTCACCGAGCTGAGCCGTACCGACTTCCCCAAGGCCGGGGCCCGGTTCGACGGGCAGGGCAGGATCACCGCGCCGACCGGCGGTTGACCGCGGAGGAACGTCCGGGGTGCGACGTAGGCTGGCCGTCGTGACCAGTAGCCCTCCCGGCGCCAGCGAGACCGACCTCGGGCGCACCCGCCGCGCCCGCAAGATCGGCCGGGTGCTGACCGAGACGCACCCCGACGCGCACTGCGAGCTGGACCACTCCAACGCGTTGGAGCTGTCCGTCGCCACCATCCTGTCCGCCCAGTGCACCGACAAGAAGGTCAACGAGGTCACCCCGAAGCTCTTCGCCCGCTACCCGGACGCCGCCGCGTACGCCGGTGCTGACCGGGGCGAGATGGAGGAGCTGATCCGACCCACCGGGTTCTACCGCAACAAGACGGACTCGCTGCTCAAGCTCGGGCAGGCGCTCGTCGACAGGTACGACGGCCAGGTCCCCGGCCGGCTCGCCGACCTGGTGACGCTCCCCGGGATCGGCCGCAAGACCGCCAACGTCATCCTCGGCAACGCCTTCGACGTCCCGGGCATCACCGTCGACACGCACTTCCAGCGGCTGGTGCACCGGTGGCGGCTGACCGCCGAGACCGACCCGGTCAAGATCGAGCACGCGATCGGCGCGCTGTATCCCAAGCGCGACTGGACCATGCTGTCGCACCGGATCATCTTCCACGGGCGGCGGGTCTGCCACGCCCGCAAACCGGCCTGCGGGGCGTGCACGCTCGCGAAGCTCTGCCCCTCGTACGGCACCGGGCCGACCGAGCCGGCCGCCGCCGCCAAGCTGCTCAAGGGCCCCCGGGCGCGTGAGCTGGCCGTGGCGGCCGGGGTCGACCCGGAGCTGGTGCCGCCGCAGGCGGTCGCCGCGGAGGTGCCGTGAACCGCCTGCGCACGGGTGCCGTCACCCGACGGCTCGCCCTGCTCGCCGTGCCCCTCACGCTGTTCGTCGGGGGCTGCACCGGCAGCCCGGCCGACGACTCCGCACCCAAGCCGCCCGCCGCCGCCGAACGACCGTCGCCCTTCCGGGACTGCGCCGCGTTGAGCGCGGCACCGACGCCCAGCCCCGGTGCTGTCTCCGCCCCGCCGGCCGCGAACACCGCACCTGCGGGCGGGCCGGAGTTGCCGGCGTTGACCCTGCCCTGCTTCACCGGCGGTGCGCCGGTCGCGCTGCGGGACGTGGCCGGGCCAGCCGTGATCAACGTGTGGGCCTCCTGGTGCGGGCCGTGCCGTAAGGAGCTGCCGGCCTTCCAGCGGCTCAGCGAGCGGACCGCCGGCCAGCTCCAGGTGGTCGGGGTCAACACCCGGGACAGCCGCAGTGGCGCCCAGTCCATCGGCGAGGACTTCGGCGTACGGTTTCCGGTCCTCGTCGACCAGGGCGACGCGCTGCAACGGGAGCTGCGGCGCAACGCCTTCCCGCTGACCCTCTTCGTCGACGCGGCGGGCCGGATCCGGCACGTCGACGCCACCGGGGCCCTCGACGATGCTCAGCTCAGCACGCTGGTGCGCGCGCACCTGGGCGTGGCGGTGCCGGCGTGACCCGTCGACCTCCCGGCTGGATCGACCCGCTGCTGAGCCGGCTGGGCACGGCCCGCGTCGAGGACTTCACCCGGCTCACCACCCCCGCCGAGGGTGGCCGGGAGAGCGCCGTGCTGGTGCTGCTCGGCGAGCAGCCCGACACCGGGCCGGACGTGCTGATCCTGCAACGGGCCGCGACCCTGCGTAACCATGCCGGCCAGCCGGCCTTTCCCGGTGGGGCGGCCGACCCGGAGGACGCCGACGCCCGCGCCACCGCGCTGCGCGAGGCCAACGAGGAGGTCGGTCTCGACCCGGCCAGCGTGACCGTGCTGGCTGAGCTGCCGAAGCTGTGGATACCGGTCAGCGACTTCGTGGTCACCCCGGTGCTGGCCTGGTGGCACGACCCGCACCCGGTGCACCCCCGGGAGCCCGCCGAGGTGGCGCACGTGGCCCGCCTGCCGATCCGCGAACTGGTCGACCCGGCCAACCGGCTGCGGGTCCGCCATCCCAGCGGCTGGGTGGGGCCGGCGTTCTCGTCGCGCGGCATGCTCGTCTGGGGCTTCACCGCCGGGGTGCTGGCGGCCCTGCTCGAGATGGGTGGCTGGGCCCGCCCGTGGTCGCCCGGCCGGCTCGTCGACCTGCCGCCCACCGGCGCCACTCCGGCCCCCTCGGCCGGCACCGACGACGTCGACGAGACCGCCCTGCGCTGACCACGCGGTCACCTTCCGCAAGCGATGGTCATCCGCCGGGCGCGGTGCCCGTACGCTGGACCCCGTGTCCGTCGTGGATCTCGTCCTGCTGCTGCTCATGCTCGTGTTCGCGATCAGCGGATACCGCCAGGGTTTTGTCATCGGCATCACCTCGCTGTCCGGCTTCTTCCTGGGTCTCCTGCTCGGCCTGCAACTCGGGCCGCTGTTCGCCCGACAGTTCGTCGACGCCGGGACCCGGGTGCTGATCTCACTGGTGGCGATCTTCGGTCTGGCGGTGATCGGGCAGGCGCTCGCCGGCTGGCTCGGGTCGCACCTCCGCAAGACGATCACCAGCGACGTGGGCCGGCGGGTCGACGACATCGGTGGCGCGTTCGTCTCCCTGTTCGCGGTGCTCCTGCTGGCCTGGCTGGTCGCCGTACCGCTCGGGTCGTCGTCGGTGCCCTGGCTCGCCGCCTCGGTGCGCAACAGCGCGTTGATCAGCGTGGTGAACGGGATCCTGCCGGAGGAGGCACACCGGCTCTCGACCGCGTTGGAGGACACCGTCGACACCGACGGTTTCCCGGACGTCTTCGGTGGCCTCGCGCCCACCCGGGCCCGGCAGGTCGAGCCGCCCGACCCGGCGCTGGCGGGCTCCCAGGTGGTGGTCAACGGTCAGCGTTCGGTGGTCAAGGTGCTCGGCTCCGCGCCGAGCTGTTCGCGCCGCATCGAGGGCTCCGGCTTCGTGTACGCCGACGACCGGGTGATGACCAACGCCCATGTGGTCGCCGGTACTCGTTCGGTGGCCGTGGAACTGGGCGGGGAGCGGTACGACGGCCAGGTGGTGGTCTACGACCCCAACCGGGACCTGGCTGTGCTGCTGGTGCCGGGGCTCCCCGGCCCGTCGCTGCGGTTCGCCGCCGGCAACGCGGGCAGCGGCTCGGACGCCATCGTGCTCGGCTTCCCGCTCGACGGCCCGTACAACGCGCAGTCGGCCCGGGTGCGTGACGTCGACCGGATCAAGGGGCCGGACATCTACTCCTCCGGCGACGTCACCCGGGAGATCTACACGATCCGGGCCCTGGTGCGCAGCGGCAACTCCGGTGGTCCGCTGCTGTCGGCCAACGGCCTGGTGCTCGGCGTCATCTTCGCGGCGGCGGCCGACGACCCCAACACCGGCTTCGCGGTGACCGCCGCAGAGGCCCGCCCGGTGGCGTTGGCCGGTGCCGAGCGGAACCGGGCGGTCGCCACCGGCGAGTGCACCTGAGCGCCGTACCGATCAGGTCCGGGCGGTCGCGGCGGCCGGCAGCTTCGCGCGTCCCCAGCGCAGGCCCCGGTCCAGGACCGCCCGCGCCATGATCGCGACGCAGGTGCCGCCGTTCAGGAAGGACGCCGCCACGTCGCTCGGGTGGTGCATCCCCCGGTACATGCGGGTCAGCGCCACGCCCACCGGCACCAGCAGCAACAGCGTCCACCAGGCGACCTTCGCGCCGGTGCTGCGCGCCCGCAGGGCCATCAGCACCGCGATACCGACGTAGAGGGCCACCGCGGCCGAGGTGTGCCCGGACGGGAAACTCGAGGTGGGCGGCGACGTGTCCATGTGCTCCACCGCCGGCCGCTGCCGGTCGATCACCATCGTGGTGAACAGGAACACCAGCGCCTGGGCGGTCACCGCCGCGCACAGGAACAGGGGCTCCCGCCAGCGCTTCAGCCAGAGTCGCAGCGCCAGGGCCACCAGCACGGTGACCACGACGATCATCTGGGTGCTGGCCAAGGTGCTGAACACGAGCGAGACATCGTTCCAGCCGCCGGTACGGTCACCGGCGAACTCCCGGTTGACCGCGTCCTCGACGGTGAACGGCCAGGTATGGGCGAACACCCGGGTGACCAGTACCCCGAGCAGCACCATGACGCCGAACAGGAGGGACACCGGCAGCAGCACCCGCCGGACGATCTGGACCACGATGTCGGACATGAGCCGGCCAGTACCCCCTCGGCGTCGTCGTCACGCCTCAGGTCGCGTCGGGCCGCCGCTCGACCTCGGGCGCGACGCCGTCGCGGACCGGTCGGACCGGCCGCAGACCGGTGTGCGCCCGCCAACTGGTGAACGCGGCGGTGGTCGCCGCGACCACCGCCACGCCGAGCAGCCAACCGCCCAGCACGTCACTGGTGAAGTGGACGCCGAGCACCACCCTGCTCAGCCCGGTGACCACCGTGATCAGCAACGCGGCGACCCAGAGCGCGACCCGCGACGCCCAGCGCCGGACGTACGGCAGGAACACCAACAGCAGCACGCCGGCGGCTAAGGTGGCGTTCAGCGCGTGCCCGGAGGGGAACGAGTAGCCGGCGGCCCGCGCCACCGGGTCGAGCAGCTCCGGCCGGTCCCGCCCGACAAGCAACTTGAGCAGCGGCCCCAGCAGTCCGCCGACGACCATGGTGGTGGCCGCCCAGAGCGCCAACCGGCGGGCCCGTCGGCGCAGCAGCCAGATCACCACCAGCAGCACGACGGCGCGCAACGGCATCGGCGCGAACACCTCGCTCCACACCCGCATCAGCAGCACCCACGCCGGGTGGTCCACCGCGTGCCCGTGCAGCGCGTCGGTGATCGTCGCGTCCAGCCGGTGCAGCGGCGCCCACGCTCCGAGCACCAGCAGAGCGAGCAGGGCGAACGGCACCAGCACCAGGAACGCCGCCGTCGCCGCCAGGGTCAGCCGCAGACCCAGGGAGTGGTCCGGGTCGAGGCGACGCCGCCGCCAGGACGGGTGCCGGGTCGTGTCGCGGGTACGGGTGGCGGGCGTACTCATGCGGTCGGTTCTACCCCAACCGCCGGGCAATCAGGCCTGCCGCGCGACGGTCAGCGGGCGCGCTGACGGAACCGGCGCACCATCAGCGCCGCGCCGGTGACCAGAGCGGCGAAGAGCGCCGCCCCCGTCCACAGTTGCTCCGGCGCGGACTCGGCCGGTACGCCCGCCGGGCGGGCCGTCCAGCCGGTCTGCTGCCGGGGCGCGGTGAACCCGAGCGGGTCGCTGCCGGCGCCGCTCACCGGGTCGTCGTCGCCCGAACCGGGGGCCGGTCCGAAGCCGACCACGCCCGGCGAGGTCTGGTCGTCCAGCGGGTTGACCGCGACAGCGGGGACGTCCGCCGTCAGCGCGGCCACCGGGTCGACCACCCCGTACCCGAAGCGGTCGTCCCGGCCGGTCGGGCCGATGTCCCGGGCGGTGGCCAGTAGTCGGTTGACGACCTGACCCGCGGGCATGTCCGGGTAGCGGGAGCGGACCAGCGCGGCGGTGGCGGCGACCAGGGGCGCGGCGAAGCTGGTGCCCTGCACCCGCCAGTACCCGTCGGCCGGACGGGCACCCACCAGGCCGGTGGCGGGGGCGGTGAGCACCGTCGCCCGGCCGGTGATCGCCCCGGACCAGAGGTTGTCGCTGCTGCGCTCCAACCCGGAAACCGCGATCACGCCCGGCTCGCGGGCCGGGTACCAGACCTTGGTGTCGGGCGACGTGGCCAGGTTGCCGGTGCAGGCGACCACCACCACGTCGCGGGCGAACGCGTAGTCCAGCGCAGCGGCCAGCGCCGGGCTGTCGCCGCTGCCGCCGAGCGACAGGTTGATCACCCGGGCACCGTGGTCGACCGCCCACCGGACGCCCTTAGCGACGATCAGGGCGTCGTCGTACTTGTTGCGCTCGTCCAGCACTCGGACCGGGAGGATCCGGGCGTCCGGCGCCAGGCCGACCACGCCCCGCTTGTCGTCGTTGCGGCCGGCGATCAGGCCGGCGACCGTGGTGCCGTGGCCCACCGGATCCGGGCCGGCGCCGCCGGCCGGCCCGACCAGGTCGAGGCCGGGCAGCACCTGACCGGCCAGGTCCGGATGGTTGCCGTCCACACCGGAGTCGACCACCGCGACGGTCACGCCGCGGCCGGTGGAGGTGCGCCAGGCCGTGTCGGCCCGCAACTCGTCCAGCTGCCACTGCTCGTCACGGACCTGGTCGGTGCGGGAGACGCTGTCGCCGGGAGCGAACGCGGCCGGCGCGCCGGCGAGTTGCCCACCGCTGCTCGGGGCGGCGACGGGCGCGGCGGTCGGCACCGCGACGGCGGCCAGCGCCACCACGCCGAGCAGCGCCCGGCCGGCCCGCCGGGCCACTACCGGAGCGCTGTGCCGAACCCCAGTCACATCCTCTGCCATTCATCCCGACGGAACCATGACGATCGGAGATTACCGGTTTCCTCACGCGTCACGGGAGGAACCGCGAAGACAGGTCACGGTGGCGGCAAATGTGCCAGTTGCACGAGGCGTACGCCCTCCCGCCGGGTGACCAGCCGACCACGGCCCGGCGGCAACGGCCCGGGGCGTACCGGTCCGACGAGCGCGCCCTCCTCGGGGCTGCCCGCCATCACGAGGCCGGCGGTGGAGAGTTCCCGCAGCCGCTGCACGATCGGCTCGTACTGGGCCCGGCCCGCGCCCCCGGAGCGGCGGGCGAGCACCAGGTGCAGGCCGACGTCGCGGGCGTGCGGCAGATGCTCCTCCAGCGCGTGCAACGGGTTCGCCGGACCGGTGGCCACCAGGTCGTAGTCGTCGACGAGCACGAACAGTTCCGGCCCCGACCACCACGAACGGTCGCGCAACTGCTGCGGCGTGACCTCCGGCCCGGGCGCCCGTCGTTGGAGGTAACCGGCGGCCGACTCCACCAGGTCGGCGGTGTGCGCGGCGGCGGTGCCGTAGCCGATGAGGTGCGGCGTCTCGATGGCACCGAGCAGGCTGCGCCGGTAGTCGACGAGGATCACCCGGGCCTCCTCCGGCGTGAACCGCGCGGTGATCGACGCGGCCAGCGCCCGCAGGAACGACGACTTGCCGCACTCGGCGTCCCCGAAGACCACGAAGTGCGGCTCGGCGGCGAAATCGAGCTGGACCGGCCGCAGGTCGGCCTCGGCGACCCCGATCGGCAGTCGCAGCCCGCTCGCGGCGGTCAAATCCAGATCGGAGTACGGCAGCACCGGTGGCAGCAGCCGGACCGGAGGCGCCACCGGCCCGGCCCATCTGTCGGCGATCCGCTGGACGAGTTCGGCGGTGCCACCGTCGGGGCCGGCGAGTCGCGGGAGCGCGGTCAGGAAGTGCAGGCTCTGGGCCGTCACCCCCCGACCGGGGCGCTCCGGCACGTTCGCCGCGGCCCGCCGGGCGACAAGCGAGTCGGCCGGGTCGCCGAGGCGCAGCTCCAGCCGGGAGCCGAACAGGTCCCGGATCGCCGGGCGGAAGTCCAGCCAGCGCACGGCCGTGGCGACGACGTGCAGCCCGTACGACAGACCACGGGTCGCCAGGTCGGTGACCAGCGGTTCCAGGTCGTCGTACTCGCTGCGCAGGGTGCTCCACCCGTCCACCACCAGGAAGACGTCGCCGAACGGGTCGTCGTCCGGCTGGTCGGTCGTCGTCGACGCGGCCCGGCGGTCCCGGTAACTGGCCATCGACTCGACGCCCAGCTCGGCGAAGCGGCGCTCCCGGTCGACCAGGAGCGTGGTCAGCTCGCCGACGGTGCGTCGTACCGCGGTCGGGTCGGCGCGGCCGGTCACCCCGCCCACGTGCGGCAGGTCGCGCAGCGCGGTGAGGCCGCCGCCGCCGAAGTCGAGACAGTAGACCTGCGCCTCGGTCGGGGTGTGGGTGAGCGCCAACGCGCAGATCAGCGTCCGCAGCGCGGTGGACTTGCCGCTCTGTGGAGCGCCGACCACCGCCACGTGCCCGGCCGCGCCGTCCAGGGCCAGCCAGAGCAGGTCCCGGCGCTGCTCCAACGGCCGGTCCACCACGGCGACCGGTACGCCGAGCGCCCCGTGCAGCTCGGGGTTGGCCACGGTGAGCCCGCGCGTCGGGTCCACCTCGACCGCGCCGACCAACTCGTCCAGAGCCGGCGGGTCACCGAGCGGCGGCAGCCACACCTGGTGTGCGGGCGGACCCTGCCCGACGAGCCGTCCGACCAGCAGATCCAGCAGGGTCTCCCGGGCCGTCTCGTCCTCGGCCACCATGGGCAGGGCCGGGGTGGCCGGCTCGGGCAGCGGTACGGCGTGGGTGGTGAACGTGAGCAGGCGGGCTTCGTCGCCGCCCGTCGCGCCGGCGGTGGTGGTCCGCCGGCGTACGGTGCCGGAGACGTACGCGGCCTTGAACCGGGCCAGTGGGTCGGTGCCGGCACGCAGGTAGCCGTGGCCCGGCGAGCGGGGCAGCTCGTGGGCGTCGGGCACGCCGAGCACCGTGCGGGACTCCAGCGCGGAGAAGGTACGCAACCCGATCCGGTACGACAGGTGCGTGTCCAACCCGCGCAGCCGGCCCTCCTCCAGGCGCTGGCTGGCGAGCAGCAGGTGCACGCCGAGCGACCGCCCCAGCCGGCCGATCTGCACGAACAGGTCGATGAAGTCCGGCTTGGCGGAGAGCAGCTCGGAGAACTCGTCGCAGATCAGCAGCAACGACGGCAGTGGGGCGAGCGGGCTGCCGGCCGCCCGGGCGCGCTCGTAGTCGCGCACGCTGGCGAAGTTGCCGGCCCGGCGTAGCAGCTCCTGCCGGCGGACCAGCTCCCCGTTGATCGCGTCGACCATCCGGTCCACCAGCGGCAACGCGTCGGCCAGGTTGGTGATCACAGCGGCGGTGTGCGGCAGCCGGTCGAACGGCGCGAAGGTGGCACCGCCCTTGAAGTCGACCAGGACGAAGTTGAGCTGCTCGGAGCTGTGCGTCGCGGCCAGCCCCAGCACGAGCGTACGGAGCAGTTCGGACTTGCCCGAGCCGGTGGCCCCGATGAGCAGGCCGTGCGGGCCCATCCCGTCCTGGGCGGACTCCTTGAGGTCCAGCTCGATGGCGCCGCCGTCGACGCCCACCCCGATCGGCACCCGCAGCCGGTCCCGGGACGAGCGCGGCGTCCAACCCTGCTCGGCGGTGAAGCTCTCCGGGTCGCCGAGGCCGAGCAGCTCCGGCAGGCCCAGCTCGGCCTCCAGCGGGGCGTCCGGGCCGCGGGACGTACCCGCCAGTCGCAGTGGCGCCAGCCGTCGGGCCACCGCCTCGGCGTCGGCCAGGTCGAGGTGGTCGGCCGTGCCCACCTCGGCGTGCCCCTCGACCGACCACGAGTGCAGCCGCCGGCCGCGCAGCTCCAGCAGCAGCGCGTACCGGTCGAGCAGGCGCGGCGGCGGCGTGTCCAGGTCCAGTACGGTGACCGCGTCGATGCCGCTGTCGCCGGTCAGGTCGGTGGCGCCGGTCAGGTCGCCACCGTCGAGGACCACCACCACGTGCGGGCCGTCGGTGGCCGGACCGGTCGGGCTGAACCGGGAGCGGCTGGCCACCACGTCCGCGAGCAGCCGTTCCAGCTCCGCGACCGACGAGGTCACCAGCCGGAGCGGCCCGAGCGCGTCGACGCGACCGGGATGGTGGGCGTGCGGCAACCACTTGACCCACTCCCAGGCGGCGCGGCGTTCCGGACCGGCGCAGACCGCGATCAGCAGTTCGTCGGGCGCGTGGAACACGGCGAGCTGGATCACCATGGCCCGGGTCAGGGCCTGCGCCGCCGGGTCACCGGTCGGCGTGGGCGGCCCGCCGCCGGCCGGGCCGCCGCGAGCGGTGCGAACGTGCACCCGGGCGAAGCTGCGCAGGGACAGGGCTACCGGCAGTTCCGGCACCACCGAGTACGCGTCCAGGAAGCGGCGCAGCGCGCCGGCCGTCATCGGCTCCAGCTCCTCGAGTGGCCGGGTGACCGGCGGCACCAGCGGGGTGGCCAGCGTCTGTGGCCCGACGGCGACGCGTACCACCGCGAAGTCCGGGTCGTCGGGACGACGTTCCCAGACCCGACCGCTGTCCACCGTCGACCACAGTCGGGCCGGGTCGGGGTGTCGGTAGTAGAGCCCGGCGCGCTGCTGTCCGGCGGTCTGCCGGACCCGACGCCGCAACGTCGCCAGGTGGCGCAGGTACTCGCGGCGGGCCGCCATCATCTCGGACTTCTTCGGGGTGCCCGAGGCGCTGCCCCATGTGGTGACCAGCATCGCCAGCGACGAGAGCCCGAACATGCCACCCACCACGTACGAGTACGCGCCGCCGCCCCGCCCGAACATCATCGCCATCGCCACCGTGCCGCCGAGCATGGGCAGGACCATCAGTGCCTGCTGCCACCGGCCGCCGGCCACCGCCGGGATCTCCGGCGGTGCCTCCACGGGCAGTTCGCCCACCGGGATCTCCGGCGCCGGCAGGCGCGGTGGGCGCTTGATGACGACTGTGGACACTCGGCCTCCTGACTGCGCTGGGTGACCCGAGCCTGGCTCATGGTAGGTAAAGTCCTGTCGTCCCCGCAGCCTCCGACACCGCTCGATATGGAGACCAGTCGATGACGACCGGACTGGCCCGCGTCACCATCAGCGCGCCCCAACGGCGGGTGGACGTCGCCCTGCCGGAGCAGGTTCCCCTGGCCGAGCTGCTGCCCGACGTGCTCCGGCACGCCGGCGAGGGACTGGCCGACGACGGTGAGCGGCACGGCGGCTGGGTGCTGCGGCGCACCGACGGGGCGTTGCTGGCGACCGCGCAGGCGCTGCTGCCGCAGGGGGTCCGCGACGGCGAGGTGCTGCACCTGGTGCCGGCCCGCGCCCACTGGCCAGAACTGGAGTACGACGACGTCGTGGAGGCGATCGCCGACGGGGCCCGCCGCCGTGGCGGGGCCTGGTCGCCCGCCGCCACCCGGGTCGCCGGTCTGGCCGGCGCCGCCGTGCCACTCGCCGTCGGGCTGCTCGCCCTGCTCGCCAGCGGTCCGACGGCGAGCGGTGGCTGGGTCGCGGCGGCGGTGGTGGCACTGCTGCTCACCGTGGCCGGCGCGGTCGCCAGCCGGGCCAACGGCGACGGCGCTGCCGGGGCGACGCTCGGCGGGTACGCCCTCCCGTACGCCTTCGTGGCCGGCGCCCTGGCGGTCGGCTCGGGGGATCCGGTCGGGCCGCTCGGGCCGGTGCGCTGGATCGGCGCGCCCGAACTGCTGGTCGGCTCGGTGGCGCTGCTGCTCGTGGCCCTGGTCGGGCTGCTCGGGGTGGCGAGCCGACAGCGGATCTTCGTGGCCGGCGGCACGGTCGGCCTGCTCGGCGCCGGGGCGGCGCTCGCGGCGCTGCCGCTGACCCCGGCCGGCACGGCGGCGGTGCTGCTGAGCGCGCTGGTCTTCGCCATCGGTGCGATCCCGCTGCTGGCCATCCGGCTCGGCAAGCTGCCGCTCCCGCCGATCACACTGCCGGCCACCCCGCCCGCGGCCGAGCCGGAACGGCCCGGGGACCTACCGGACTCCGGTCGGGTGCAGGCGGCGGTCACCCGTACCGAGGAGATGCTCACCGGGATGCTGCTCGGGCACGCCGTGCTGGCGGTCGGCGCCGCGGTCGTCCTCGGGGTGGCCGGGGGGACGGCCGGCCTGGTGCTGGTGGCGGTGGTCTCGGCCGTGCTGCTGCTGCGGTCGCGGCTCTTCGTGGCGCTCCGGCACCGGGTGCCGACGGTGCTCGCCGGGCTGGCCGGCTACGCCGTGCTGGGGGCGATGCTGGCCGACCGGGCCGACGACGTCGGTCGCCTGGCGTTGGTCCTCGGCGGGGCGACGCTGGGCCTGCTGACCGTGACGGCGGGCACCGGCTACGCCCGGCGGCCGGTCTCGCCGTACCTCGGGCGGGTGGCGGATCTGACCGACACGGCCCTGGTGGTCGCCGTGGTGCCGGTGGCCTGCGCGGTGCTCGACCTGTACGACCGGGCCCGAGGGCTGCTCGGGTAAGCAGCCCGCGGGCCCGGTCGGTGGTCGTACGTCAGTGGGTGGACTCGCCGCGCGCCTCGGCGTCGCGCGCCCGCTGGTAGGAGGCACGGATCTCGGCCTCGGCCTCGGTGCGGCCGACCCAGGTCGCGCCCTCGACCGACTTGCCGGGCTCCAGGTCCTTGTACACCTCGAAGAAGTGCTGGATCTCCAGGCGGTCGAACTCGCCCAGGTGGTGGATGTCGCGCAGGTGCTCCTGGCGGGGGTCCTCGTAGGGCACGCAGAGGACCTTGTCGTCGCCGCCCTTCTCGTCGGTCATCCGGAACATGCCGATGGTCCGGCAGCGGATCAGGCAGCCCGGGAAGGTCGGCTCGGGGACCAGCACCAGCGCGTCCAGCGGGTCGCCGTCCTCACCGAGCGTGTCCTCGATGAAGCCGTAGTCGGCCGGGTACTGGGTGGACGTGAACAGGGTGCGGTCCAGCCGGATCCGGCCGGTTTTGTGGTCCACCTCGTACTTGTTTCGGTGACCTTTCGGGATCTCAACCGTCACGTCGAAATCCATCTGCACGCTCCCTCGTCTGCCCACGCTGGCTAACGGAACCACTGGCGGCCCTCCGGACAGGTGAATGCCCACCCGCCGACTCCGGCCGCCGCATAGTCTTCGGACCGAAGTAGTGTCACCCAAGCCGATTTTCGTTGGGGGAGGAGGGGGTCGTGGGGAGGGAAGATTCACACTACTGCCCGGACGGGGGCGTCGCGCGCGGTAACGGACGATCCGGCCCCGGTGGGGCGACCGGGCGGGTCCCGGTGCCCGACGCGCACCTCCCCCGGACGCCGGAGGAGTCCGTCCCCGAGCGGCCACCGCCGCTGCCGTGGCATCCGTCCGGCGCGGCTCCGGCGGCCCCGAACAACGGTCGCTTCCCGGCCCTCGGCCCGGACCGCTCCGCGGGCGGCGCACAGCCCACGGGTCGCGCGTCGGTCCAACCCGCCCCGAACGCCCCGAGCGGCCCGACCTGGGGCGGCCCGATGTCCGGTGCGGGACCGACCGGCCACGATCGCAACGGCGTACCGCCGCTGGGTCCGCCGATCTCCGCGCTGCCCTCGACGGCCGGCGGTGAGCCGCCGCTGACGCCGCCGCCCCCGCCGCGCCGTCGCGGGCGACTGGTGACCGTGCTGGCCGTCGTGGTGCTGCTGGTGCTGGCCGGTGTGGGCGTCGTGGTGACCCGGCCCGGCCCGGTCGCGGGCTGGCTGGGCGAGGACGACGCGTCCGCCCCGACCGCCGCCGGTCCCAGCGCCGAACCCGACCCGTCGGACGTGTTGAACGGCCCCGACCCGAACGCTCCGCTGCCCGCCGCCGACGCGGTGCGGGCCGCGCTCGACCCGCTGGTCGGCGTACCCGCCCTGGGTGACCGGGTGAACGTCTCGGTGGCCGACGTGACCACCGGCCAGACGCTGTACGCCAAGGGGGCGGACGATGGGACCGTGCCCGCCTCGGTGACCAAACTGGCGACCGCGGTGACCGTGCTGGCCGCCCGCGGCCCCGGATTCCGCATCCCGACCCGGGCGGTGGCCGGCACCAAGCCGGGCGAGGTGGTGATCATCGGCGGTGGTGACCCCACGCTCGCGGTGAACAAGAAGGGCTACTACCCCGACGCGGCACGCCTGGACGACCTGGCCGCGCAGGTGCGTACCGCTCTCGGCGGCACCGCCCCGACCAGCGTCACCGTCGACGGCACGGTCTACTCCGGCCCGCTGTACGGCCCCGGCTGGGACGACGACATCCCGACCGGCGGGTACGGCGGCGCGGTGACCGCGCTGATGACCGACGGCGCGCGCAAGGACCCGGGCGCCGAGCCCGGCGGCGCCGAGCGGGTCGCCGAGCCCGACCTGGCCGCCGGCCGGTCGTTCGCCCGGCTGCTCGGCGTACCGACCAGCGCGGTCAAGCGGGGTACCGCACCGGCCCTGGCGACCGCCGCCGGTGGCACCCCGCCGGCGGGCACCGAGTTGGGCGTGGTGCAGTCGCCACCGCTGATCCGGCTGGTCGACATCATGATCAGCGAGAGTGACAACCTGCTGGCCGAGGCGCTGGCCCGTCAGGTGGCGCTGGCGCGCAACCAGAAGGCGTCGTTCGACGGCGCCGCCGCCGCGATGGACGCCGAGGTGGCGGCGCTGGGCCTGCCCGCCGAGGAGATCACCCTCTCCGACGGCAGTGGGCTGTCGCGCCGTAACCGGATCAGCCCGTCGCTGCTCACCGACCTGATCCGGTTGGCCGCGAGTCCGGACCATCCGGAGTTGGCCGGCGTCTTCGGCGGGCTGCCGGTGGGCGGCTGGTCCGGAACGCTGGGCGAGCGTTACCGGGGCGCGCCGGGGACCGCCGCCGGCGCCGGGGCCGTACGCGCGAAGACCGGCACCCTGACCGGCGTGCACGCCATCGCCGGCCTGGTCACCACGGCGGACGGCCGGCTGCTCACGTTCGCGGTGCTCACCGACAGGGTGCCCGGCGGGACGGACACCGCCCAACCGGCACTGGACCGCATCGCCTCCGCGCTGGCCGGCTGCGGCTGCCGCTGACCGTCCGCGCCGGTGGGTGCGACCGCCGCTGACCAGCGTCGGGGTGGCGTTCGGGTCGGCGCGCACGGCCGCGACCGGCGTCGATCGCCGACGCGAGCCCGGGCCGGGGTGTCCCGGCGCGGGTACGGTGGGTTCATGGCGCAGTTCGTGGACTGGGATCTGGCCGCCGCCACCGCGGGGGCCTTGAGCAAGTCGGGCCCCCGGGTGTCGTACGCCGAGGCCACCGACGTGGTCGGCGACCTGCGTCGGCTCACCGACGAGGCGGCCGGACACGTGGCCGACTACACCGGCCTGCGGGCGCAGGTGGCGCACCCGCCGGTGCGGGTCGTCGACCGGCGGGACTGGGCGGCCACCAACATCGCCGGGCTGCGTGAGGTGATCACCCCACTGGTCAGCCGGCTCTCCGGCGACAAGCAGCCCGGCGCGCTCACCGAGGCGATCGGTTCGCGGCTGACCGGCGTGCAGGCCGGTACCGTGCTGGCCTACCTGTCCGGCCGGGTGCTCGGCCAGTACGAGGTCTTCTCCGCCGATCCGGGGCAACTGCTGCTGGTGGCGCCGAACATCGTCGAGGTCGAGCGCAAGCTCGAGGCCGACTCCCGGGACTTCCGGCTCTGGGTCTGCCTGCACGAGGTCACCCACCGCACCCAGTTCACCGCCGTGCCGTGGATGCGGGCCTACTTCCTCGGCGAGGTGCAGGCCTTCGTCGACGCGTCGTCCAGCGGCGGCGAACATCTCGTCGAGCGGCTGCGGCGCGGAGTCGCGACGCTGTCCGAGGCGGTCCGCGACCCGGACAGCCGGACGAGCGTGCTGGACATCGTGCAGACCCCGGCGCAGCGGGCCGTCCTGGACCGGCTCACCGCGCTGATGACCCTGCTGGAGGGGCACGCCGAGTTCGTGATGGACGGCGTCGGCCCGCAGGTGATCCCGAGCGTGGAGCGGATCCGGGCCTCGTTCAACCGCCGCCGCGAGGCGGGCAACCCGCTGGAGAAGGCGATCCGCCGGCTGCTCGGCGTGGACGTCAAGATGCGCCAGTACGCCGAGGGCCGCAAGTTCGTGCACGGGGTGGTCGAGCGGGTCGGCATGGACGGCTTCAACCAGATCTTCAGCTCGCCGCTCACCCTGCCCCGGCTGTCCGAGTTGGGCGACCCGGACGCCTGGGTGGCACGCGTGCACGGGCCGGCCGGCACCGTCCCGTCCGCCGGCTGACCGTCCGTCGGTGGCCGCGCTCGCCCCACCGGTGGCCGCGATCCGGGTGGCGGTCCGGCGCGCGCTGACGCACCTGCCGTCCGATGGTCCGGTGCTGGTCGCCTGTTCCGGCGGGGCCGACTCGCTGGCCCTGGCGGCGGCGACCGTGTTCGTGGCGCCCCGGCTGGGTCGGCCCGCCGGCCTGGTGACCGTCGACCACGGCCTGCAGGACGGTTCGGCGGGCCGCGCCGAGGCGGTGGCCGACTGGGCCCGAAAGGCCGGGTTCGCGCCGGTCACGACGGTGCGGGTCGAGGTGGCCGGACGTCCCGGCGGGCCGGAGGCGGCAGCCCGCGAGGCCCGCTACGAGGCGTTGACCGAGGCCGCCCGGCAGCACGGGGCGGTCGCCGTGCTCACCGGCCACACCCGCGACGACCAGGCGGAGACGGTGCTGCTCGCGCTCGCCCGGGGCGCCGGCCCGCGCGGGCTGGCCGGGATGCCCGTCCGGCGGGAGTTGGCCGGGGTGCCGCTGCTGCGCCCGCTGCTGGAGATCGGTCGGGAGCAGACCCGCGCCGCCTGCGCCGTCCTGGGGCTCAGCCCGTGGCAGGACCCGCACAACACCGACCCGTCGTACGCCCGCTCCCGGGTGCGGGCCGACGTGTTGCCGGCGTTGGTGCGGGCGCTCGGGCCGGGTGTGGTGGACAACCTGGCGCGTACCGCCCGGCTGGTGGCGGCCGACAACGCCGCTCTCGACGAGATCGCGGCGACGGCGCTGGCGGCGGCCCGGCACCCCGTCGGTGGGCTCGCGGTGGCGGAGTTGGCCGGCCTGCCCGCCGCCGTGCGTGGCCGGGTGCTGCACGCCTGGGCCCGGGAGTTGGGCGCGGTCGGCGGCGCGCTGTCGCACCGGCACGTCGCCGCGCTGGACGCCCTGGTCACCGACTGGCACGGTCAGGGGCCGACGGACCTGCCCGGGGGCATCCGGGTGCTCCGTCGCGACGACCGGCTGGCGGTCCTCAGCCCGCGCTGAGCGCTGCCACGCCGTCGGTCCGGTCCCGGAAGGTGGTCCGGTAGCTGTGCGGGGTGGCGCCGACCCGGCGGGTGAAGTGGTGGCGCAGTGCGGCGGCGTCGCCGAAACCGGCCTGGTCGGCGACGGCCTCCACGCTCAACGGCGTCTCCTCCAGCAGCCGCCGGGCGAGCAGGACCCGCTGGTTGGTGAGCCAGTCGTGCGGGGTGGTGCCGGTCTCGGCCCGGAACCGCCGGGCGAACGTCCGGGGGGCCATGCCGGCGCGGGCGGCCAACTCGTCCACCGTGATCGTCCGGTCCAGGTGCCCCATCAGCCACTCCAGCACCGGTTCCAGGGTGGGCGCCTCCGGGGCCTTCGGGATCGGCGCCTCGACGTACTGCGACTGGCCGCCGTCGCGGTGCGGGGGGACCACCATCCGCCGGGCGAGCCGGGTCGCGGTGGCCGAGCCGTGCACCTGGCGGACCAGGTGCAGGCAGGCGTCGATGCCGGCCGCGGTGCCGGCGCTGGTGAGCAGCCGACCGTCCTGGACGTACAGCGAGTTGCAGCGCACCCGGGCGCGGGGGTGCCGGCGTTGCAGTTCGTCGGTGTACCGCCAGTGGGTGGTGCACTCCCGGTCGTCGAGGAGCCCGGCCTCGCCGAGCAGGAAGGCTCCGGAGCAGACGCTGATCAGGTGGGCGCCGCGCGCGTCGGCGCGGCGCAGCGCGTCGAGCACACAGTCCGGTACGACGGTGCCCTGACCGTGCGCGGGAACGGCCACCAGATCGGCCTCGTCGAGTGGGGTCAGGTCGGCGCTCGGGGTGAGGTGGAAGCCGGCCGAGGTGCGTACGACGGCGCCGTCGGGGCTGCACACGTCGAAGCGGTACGCGGGGAAGCCGTCGGCCGTCCGGTCGGTACCGAACACCTCGGCGAGCACCCCGAGCTCGAAGGGAGCGACCTGGTCCAGGGCGAGCACGGCAACCGATCGGAGCATGTGACGAGGGTAACCCCAGAGGTGGCAGTAAATCGATGCCCAGTGGCATCTCTGCCACTGTCCGGACGGTGCGAGTCGGCGCAGACTGGTCTCAGTCCGGTGCGCACCGGCGGCGAAACCGACAGCAATCATGCGAAAGCGAGCGCCGCCATGGAGTTCCTGTTCTTCCTCCTGTTCCTCGTCCTGCTCGTCGCCGCCTCGGCGGCCGGCCTCACCGCGGACAGCCACGACTCGGCCGACTGGAAGCCGAGCGAGGACGGCCGCCGCTGGCGGTCCCGTACCAGCTGATGCCTTTGATGCCCTTTGCGGCAAAAATCCCGGGCGGGACCGTGCCGAAAGGTGCGGCCCCGCCGACGGAGGCCATCCGACGTACGGCAGGCTAGGAGTCATGGCTGACGGCTCCTGGTACGACGCCGACATCGACCACGTGATCATCTCCGAGGCGCAGATCCGCGAGAAGACAGCGGAACTGGCCAAGCAGGTCTCCGCCGACTACGCCCACGTGGGCGACGGACTGCTGCTGGTCTGCGTGCTCAAGGGCGCGGTGATGTTCATGGCGGACTTCGCCCGGGCTCTGGGTCGCAACGGCCCCCCGGCCGAACTCGACTTCATGGCCATCTCCTCGTACGGCCAGGGCACCACCTCCTCCGGGGTGGTCCGCATCCTCAAGGACCTGGACCGCGACATCGCCGGTCGGCACGTCGTGGTCGTCGAGGACATCGTCGACTCCGGGCTGACGCTCTCCTGGCTGCTGCGCTACCTGGAGTCCCGCTCGGCGGCGAGCGTCGAGGTGGTCGCGCTCTTCCGCAAGCCGGAGGCGGTCAAGGTGCCGGTGCCGGTGAAGTACGTCGGCTTCGACATCCCCACCGAGTTCGTGGTCGGCTACGGCCTCGACTTCGGCGAGCGCTACCGGGAGCTGCCCTACGTCGGGGTGCTCAAGCCCGAGGTCTACGCCCGCTCCTGAACCGCCCGCCGGACCGTCGTGAGGGCGACTCGTATCGGCGTTCGTCAAGCCGACGTTCAGCGGGCTCTCAGCTCTTGCGGTTACGGTGGACCCCGGTGGCGTGGAGGCAACTCCGCGCCCGACCCCTCGACCGCGTGACCGGGCGTTCGGGTGGCCGGGCCGGACTCCCCGTCACGCCGGCACCTTCCCGGACCGATTCGACGGTGCACGCCTGCGGGGCTCGCAAGCGCTCCTCGCGTACACCGCAGTCATTGTGTACGACTGCGGGGCTCGCAAGCTCACTCCTCGCGTACACGGTGTACCGTCGAATGACCGCGGCGCGGCAGTTTCGGCGCCTCGGGGTCGAAGCCGGCCCGCACGGCGGCTGCGGCCGCCGCTCACCGCGGCGACACCATCAGACGGTCAGGACGTCGATCAGGAGGATGCGGGCGCTCCGGCGCTCGACAACAGTATGGAACGTACGCGTTTCTTCCGCCGACCGGTGGTCTGGATCATCCTGGTCATCCTCGGCGCCGTTGTGCTCAGTCAGCTGTTCACCGCTGGTCCCAGCTACCACCGCGTGGACACTTCCGTTGCGCTCGACCAGCTCCACACCGCACAGATCAACAAGGTCATCTTCCAGGACAAGGAGCAGACGCTCCAGCTCGACCTGAAGAACAAGACCAAGTTCGGTGAGACCACCACCGACCGGATCGAGGCCCAGTTCCCGTACCAGGTGGGCGACGAGATCTGGAACGAGGTGCTGGCAGCCAAGGCGGCCAACCGGGTCACCGGCCCGGCCGACGCCAAGGTCTCCTCGGACAGCATCTGGGTGAGCCTGCTGGTCAACCTGCTGCCGATCGCGCTGCTCGTGCTCCTGCTGCTGTTCTTCATGTCGCAGATGCAGGGCGGCGGCTCCCGGGTGCTCAACTTCGGCAAGTCCAAGGCGAAGATGATCACCAAGGACACCCCGAAGACGACCTTCGCGGACGTCGCGGGTGCCGAGGAGGCCGTCGAGGAGCTGCACGAGATCAAGGACTTCCTGCAGAACCCCGCGAAGTACCAGGCGCTCGGTGCCAAGATCCCGAAGGGCGTGCTGCTGTTCGGCCCGCCCGGAACGGGTAAGACGCTGCTGGCCCGCGCGGTCGCCGGCGAGGCCGGGGTGCCCTTCTACTCCATCTCCGGCTCCGACTTCGTGGAGATGTTCGTGGGTGTCGGCGCGAGCCGGGTCCGCGACCTGTTCGAGCAGGCAAAGGCGAACGCCCCCGCCATCGTCTTCGTCGACGAGATCGACGCCGTCGGTCGGCACCGCGGCGCCGGCATGGGCGGCGGCCACGACGAGCGGGAGCAGACGCTCAACCAGCTGCTCGTCGAGATGGACGGCTTCGACACCAAGGGCGGCGTGATCCTGATCGCCGCCACCAACCGGCCGGACATCCTCGACCCGGCGCTGCTGCGCCCGGGCCGGTTCGACCGCCAGATCCCGGTGGACGCCCCCGACATGGAGGGCCGCAAGGCCATCCTGCGGGTGCACGCCAAGGGCAAGCCGTTCACCCCCGACGTCGACCTCGACTCGGTGGCCCGGCGTACCCCCGGCTTCAGCGGCGCCGACCTGGCCAACGTGATCAACGAGTCGGCCCTGCTCACCGCCCGCAAGGACCAGCGGGCGATCACCAACGACTCGCTGGAGGAGTCGATCGACCGGGTGATCGCCGGTCCGCAGCGCCGGACCCGGGTGATGAGCGACCAGGAGAAGAAGATCACCGCGTACCACGAGGGTGGGCACGCGCTGGTCGCCTGGGCGCTGCCGCACGCCGCGCCGGTGCACAAGGTGACGATCCTGTCCCGTGGCCGCTCGCTGGGCCACACCCTGGTGCTCCCCACCGAGGACAAGTACACCCAGACCCGCGCCGAAATGATCGACACCCTGGCGTACGCGCTGGGCGGCCGGGCCGCCGAGGAACTCGTCTTCCACGAGCCGACCACCGGCGCGGGCAACGACATCGAGAAGGCCACCCAGCTGGCCCGCGCGATGATCACCCAGTACGGCATGAGCTCCAAGCTCGGCGCGATCAAGTACGGCACCAGCGGGGACGAGCCGTTCCTCGGCCGCAACATGGGCCACGAGCGGGACTACTCGGACTCGGTGGCCGCCGAGATCGACGGCGAGATGCGGGCCCTGATCGAGCTGGCGCACGACGAGGCCTGGGAGATCCTGGTCGAGTACCGGGACGTCCTGGACAACATCGTGCTCGAGCTGATGGAGAAGGAAACCCTCTCCACGGCCGACATGGCGCGGATCTGCTCCCGGGTGGTCAAGCGCCCGCCGCTGGCCCCGTACAACGGCTTCGGCAAGCGCCAGCCGTCCACCGAGCCGCCCGTGCTCACCCCTGCGGAGAAGGACAAGCTCAAGGCGCAGGCCCAGGCCGACGGCGCGCAGGCGTCCGTCGGCGGCGGGTCGCCGTCCAGCAACAACTCGGACGGTACGCACTGAGCAACGACCCGACGGCCAGCTCCCCCCACCGGGAGCTGGCCGTTTCCGCGACCGAACCCGACGGCGACGACGAGCTGGACTACGTCGCCGCCCGACTGATCAGCGGCAAGCTGACCGGCCGTCCCGTCGAGGACGCGGTCGACCTCGGCCGCATTGAGAGAGCCGTCCGCGAGATCCTGATCGCGGTCGGCGAGGACCCGGACCGGGACGGCCTCCAGCAGACTCCGGCCCGGGTCGCCCGCGCGTACGCCGAACTCTTCGCCGGTCTGCGCGTCGACCCTGGGCAGGTCCTCAGCACCACCTTCGAGGCCAACCACGAAGAGCTGGTGATCGTCCGGGACATCGACGTGATGAGCCTCTGCGAGCACCACCTGCTGCCGTTCCGGGGCAGCGCGCACATCGGCTACATCCCCGGCCCGGACGGGCGGATCACCGGCCTGTCCAAGCTGGCCCGCCTCGTCGAGGTGTTCGCCCGCCGTCCCCAGGTGCAGGAGCGGCTCACCTCGCAGGTCGCCGACCTGCTGATGAGCAAGCTGGCTCCGCGCGGCGTCGTGGTCGTGCTCGAATGCGAGCACATGTGCATGGCGATGCGCGGCATCCAGAAGTCCGGCGCCAAGACCATCACCTCGGCGGTGCGCGGCATCCTGCAGACGGACTCGAAGTCGCGGGCCGAGGCGATGGCCCTGATCCTGCCCCGCTGATCCACCTCCTGGCCTGGCTGTGCCCGCCTCGGCGGGTCAGCCGGCCAGCAGGGCCAGCAGCAGGCCGGCCGTGACCAGCACCGCCGGCACCAGGCAGACCAGCACCCCGAAGCGCACCGTGCGGTCCACCTGATCGTCGGGGCCGGCCCGGAACACCCGGCCGACAACGACCCAGCCGACGACGAAGGCGGCTGCCGGCATCGGCAGCCCGCCGACCAGGGCCGTCACGCTTGCCCGACCCGACCCGGTCGTCAGGTACACGATGACCTGGATCAGCGGTACGAGCAGTGCCAGCGGCCCGTACACCAGGAGGTTGCGGGCCGGCGCGGACCAGGAGGTCGGTCGGAGGCCGCGGCGCGCGGCCAGCGCCGCGTCCGCCGCCTCGGCCCGACCCCGCGCGGTCCGCAGCGCCGCCAGCACGGCGGCCGGGCCGCCGGCCATCGACCGGGTGGCCTCCGTCAGCTCCGGCGGCGACGGCACCAGCGAAATCGCCGGTACGCCCCGCTCCCGCAACCGCTCCTGCTGGGTCGCCAAGCGGGCGCGTACCACCGTCAGTTCCTCCCGGGCGGCTTCCGCCGAGCGGGCCTGTTCGCCGGCGGCGGTCGCCGCGCTGCGACGGACCGCATCGAGCTGACGGGCCGCCGCCAGGTACTCGGCCCACGCGTCGACAGGCGCCGCGTCGGCGTCCGGACCGGCGGTCCGCTGCGGGCCCGGACCGGTCACCGCCGCCGTCATCTCGACACCTTCGGAACGCATCGCCGGCTCACCCCGCATCGCCCGCGTGCCTTGTGTCGCCCGCGTGCCCCGTGTCGCCCGCGTGCCTTGTGTCGCCCGCGCGCCCTGTGCCCTCCGCACGCCTTGGCTCGCCCGCGCGCCCTGTCTCGTCCGCGCGTCTTGTGTCCTCCGCGCGCCTTGGTTCGTCCGCGGGCCGTGGCTCGTCCGCGAAGGGCACCAGGACTGTGCCCCGCTCGTCGGGACCGTCCCACAGCGCCGCCCGGTCCGGGTGCGCCCGCCACTGGACCGGCCGGCCGAACACGGCGGTGAGCTGCGTGGCCGGCACGTCCAGCGCCACCACGGCGGCCAGCTTGTCGACCTCGCCGTCCGGCTCCAGCAGCGCGGCGAACGGCGGCACCGCCCGCCACCAACCCAGCAGGTGCCGGCCCGCCGGTGGCCCGTCCCGCAGCAGCGCCCGCAGCCGATCCGCCGGCAGATCCCGGGGCCCGGGCCGATCCAACCCGAAGACCACCAGGTACGTCGGCAACTCGTCGTCGGCGTCCGCCAACAGCGTCGGCAGGTCCACCAGCCAGGCCGGATGACGGGCGGCCAGCTCGGCCGTCAACGCCTCCGCGAGCGGGCCGGCCCCCAAATCGGGCGCGGCCACCAGGAAACGGGCGGTGCCCGGGACGTGGTGGGCCGCGGTGCTCCGGGCCGCCGTCGCCAACAGACCACCCGCCGCCACGCCCGACCCGAGCACCGCGAGGTTGCGTCCGGGCGCGGGCCCCATCGGCACGGCGACCGTCGTACGGGCCACGTCCACCGCACGGCCGAGCAGAGCCGCCGGGCCACGAGCCTGCCCCGCCAGGGCCGCCCGGTGCCGCGGATCGTTGCCCAGCAGCGGACGGGCGTACCCGGCGAACACCACCGGCGGGAGCGCGTCGGCCGGTCGGGCCGCCCACAGCTCGTGTCGCAGCCGCTCGACCACCTCCGGATCGTCGAGCGGATCGGGGTGGCGGATCAAGCGCTCGTGACCACGGATCGCACCCCGTGGACCGCCCAAACCGCCGGCGGTGTTCACCACCGCGCTGCCCACCGGTAGGCCGGCCGCCGAATCGTTCGTCGGTTCCAACACCGGGCCACCACCCGGCAACGCCACCCGCACCGGGAACTGCCCGAGCACCGAATCCCGGGGTCTTGTGTCGGTGGAGGCGCCCAACCCCAACTCACCCGCACCGGCCAGCACCAGGTGCACGCCGTACGCCCGACCGGCGCGGGCCAACCCGTCCACCTGCGCGGCCAACTCGACGGCCAGCCGATCCCGCTCGGCGAACAGCAGCGGCACATTGTCCACCACACAGACGATGCGCGGCAGCGGACGATGCTGGCGCAGCTCCGCGAAGCGCTGCCCACCGGCCCGCTCCGCCGCCTCCGCGCGGCGCTGCACCTCGGCCGTCAACTGGTCGAACAGGTCCCGGACGTACTCCCGGTCGGCCGCCATGGCCGCCGCCCGCACCTGCGGTACCCAGGAACGGTCCCGCTCGGTCTGCAGAAACTCCACGAACGACTCACCGTCGCCCAGGTCGGCCAGGTAGAGCGCCAGGTCGTCCGGCCCGTACCGGGCGACCAGTCCCAACAGGGCGGTCGTCAGGAACGCGGCACGGCCCGCGCCGGACCGGCCGCTCACCAGCCAGTGCGGCGTCAGCTCGGTGAAACCCAACGGCACCGGCCGACCCCCCGCGTCACCCACCATCGTGGTGAGGCTGTCCGAGGAATCCCCGGTCCACCGACCGTCACCGGTCTCCGGCAGCAGATCCGCCAACGCCAACCGGGAGCCCGCCTCCACCTGGGCCGCGAGTCGCCGACAGACCCCGTCGACGAGGTCCGCCGGTGGATCCGTCTCCACGAAGACCGGTGAGTTCATCCCACCGGGCGCCGTGGCCCCGGGGCTCGCGAACGATGCCCCCGGCGGATCACCGAGCAGCGCGTACGCGTTGCGCAACACCAGCGAGGTGGCCCTTGGCAGCGGGGCCCGGGGCGCGTACGGGCCGGGCGGCGGCCACCCGGCCACCACCAGGTGCAGCCCCGCCGCCGGCCCCTGCTCGGCCAGCGCCTCGATCCGCGTCAGGTCGGTCGGACCGGTCAACTCCGGCAGCGCGGCGACCACCAGCAGCAGCGTCCGGTCGTGACGACGGCGTCCGCTCGCTCCCGGAGTCACCCACTGCTCCGCCTCGGTCAGCACCGCGCGCAGACCCGCCACGTCCACCGCCGGCGGAGGCAGCAGCCCGGCATCGGCCAGCGCGCCGAACGGTGTCAGCACGGCACCCGTGGCATCCACCGCGCGGACCAGCAGCGCGCCCGCGGGCGCCGCCCCCAGCAGCCGCAGCACCACGGCCCGCAACAGGCCCGCCACCCGAGGCTCCCGCCCGTCGGCGTCCACGCTCAGATGCCCCGTACCGACCAGCGGCACCAGAGCGGGGAAGCGGGCGTCGTCCAACGGTGCCGCCGTGCCGACCCGCACGAATGGTGGTGGACCGTCACCCGCCGGAGACTCCACGCCGAGTGCATCCAGGGCGGCCCCCGACCAGCCCGGGGCCAGCCGCGCGGCAACAACCCGCAGCCGCTCGGCCAACTCGTACTGCCGGCGTTGATCAGCAGGGGCTGGTCGCACCTCGTCGAGGATCCCGGCGGCGGCGGTGACGACAGCGGCAGCCCGGCGGTGCAGCGCCGCGGCGCGGTTGGTGCGCTTCGGACCGGCCACCGTGTCCACCCCCTCACCCGAGGTCGGCAACCCCTCCCCGAACAGTGACGGTATCCCAGCCACAGCCCCACCTCCGGGAGGTACCGCGGCGGTGCGCCGGTGTTGTCGCGGATGTCACCGGTGGGGAGGGGTCCGTCACGATCCGCTGGATCTGAGGCATTGGCTCCGAGCCGTCCAGCCGTTAACGTCAGGAGGTGGAATCAGTGCAGCCCCCCGCCGGTTCCCAGGTCTCCCGCGTACCGGCCCAACGGACTCCGTCCGAACAGCTGCCGCCGGCCCCGCCAACGCCGGCTCCACAGCCACGACGCCGCCGGCTGCGAACCGTCCTCACCGTGGTCGGTGGGGTGCTCGCCCTGCTTCTGGCAGGCGGGGTGGTGACGGGCTTCGTGCTGTACAACCGCGCCGCCGCCCCGGACCGCAGCGCCCCCGACGTGGTCGTCGTCAACTATCTGCAGGCAGCGCTTGTGTCTCGCGATCCCAACAGGGCCAAGCTCTTTACTTGCGATGGGTCGGTCCCGGCGCTGGACGAGTTCAACGCGCAAGCAGTCCGTCGTGAACAAGAATTAGGCGTTTCGTTCTCAATCAATATTGAGGGTGTTAGCGTAACCAAGATCAATTCGAGTAGTGCCTCGGTCGTCGCTGTAATCCGCCGTAGCGCATCGGTCGATGGAATCCAACAGAGTCTGGCCGACGCCTGGCAATTCGATGTCCAGGACAGGGACGGTTGGCGTGTGTGCACTGGCACGAAGGTCCGCTAGATGTCACTCAATCCACAGCAGATGGACGGGTACCTCCAGCGTGGTGGGTGACTGACCGCGCCAGGCCCAGCGGTACCACTCCACCTCGGGTGTGATCCGCACGCAGATGTCGCCCTCGGCCCCCGAGTAGGTCTCGGTCACCGCCCGCAGGTCCCGATGCTCGCGTCCGTCCTCGACGTGCACCACCCGGCGTCCGGTGACCGCGTCCGCTTCGAACACCGGGGTGGGGGTGCGGTGGGAGGGGCCGTCCAGCGAGACCAACCGGATGCCGGTGTCGCGTGCGCCCTCCGTCGTGGGCCGATCACCAACCGTCTCCACCCACACCCGCTCCACCGGCACCAGCGGCGCGAACACCTCGACCTGGTCGGCCTCGGCCCGGTACCACTCGTGTTCGGGGATGACCGGCACGTAGGTCCGGGCACCCTGCACCACCCGGTCGTCCGCGCGTAGGTCTCCCCGCCAGCCGAGCCCTGGCAGACCCACGAGCACCCGCTGCCCGCGCAGATCGACGCGTCCGGTGGCGGGCACGATGGCCAGGGGGCGGGGTGGTCGGGGCGCCCAGTCGGGCTGGTCGGCGAACGGGTCCGGCAGCGGTCCGGTCATGCCAGTGAGGGCCTCACTCCGCGGCGCGCAGCGGAGCACCCCGCTCGCGCATGAAGGGGATCGGGTTGGTCGCGCCCCGGCTGGACCGGTCGCCGCGCAGGTGCACCTCGAAGTGCAGGTGCGGTCCGGAGGAATTGCCGCTGCTGCCGACCTGCCCGATCACCTCGCCAGCCGGAACGATCTGATCCGGCGAGACCCGGGGCTGGACCACCATGTGGCAGTAGCGGGTGATGTACCCACCGGCGTGCAGGATGTCGACGAACCAGCCGCAGCCACCCTTGCCCGGGTAGCCGTCCACGTCGCAGCTCCGGCGTCCCTTGTGGTCCGGGTCGCAGCGGGCGACAAGCACTCGGCCAGCGGCCGCGGCGCGGATCTCGGTGCCCTTCGCCGCGCCGATGTCGACACCGTTGTGGCTGGGCCGATCGGTGGTCCGGAAGCCGGAGCCGACGTCGCCGGATATCGGCGCCGTCCAGCCGGAGGCGGCGATCTGGCCGCGCTCTGCCGCGTCGCACACCGCCTTGCCGTTGATCTGAACGGTGCGGGCCGCACCACCAGCGAGGGCGTCCACGATCGTGCTGGCCAGCTCCTCGTGCTTGGCATACGCGTCCGGATAGGCGCTGACCTGGACCTGCTGCGCCACGACGGTCAGCGGTCGGTGCTGCCAGCTGCGAACCTTCACGAGCTTCTCGTAGAACTTCCGGGCGGTGTACGCGGGTGTCATCCGCTCGGCGATCGAGCCCCACCCCGGACGCTGCTGGAAGAGGCCCAACGAGTCGTGGTCGGCGCCGACGCCCTCGTGTGGCAGGGACAGCGACTCGGGTACACCACTGTTGGCCAGGTTGCGCAGGGCGGACTCCTGCATCGCCGTGGCGAGGGCGATCACCCAACCACGCGAGGGGACACCCATGTCCTGACCGACCTTGATGATGATCGCCGCGTTGCGTACCTGCGCGTCGCCGTACTCGCTGAACCGGGGCAGTTCGCCGGTGATGTCGACGGGACGCACCGGCCCGCAGCCCCAGCCGGCCAGGGTGTCCCCGTTCTCCGCGTCGCCCCCGAGACCGCTGAGGAAGAAAGCCGCCGTCCCCCCGGTGCAGCAGAGCAGGAGCAAGATCCCGGTGACAACCGAAGCGATCACACCGGCGCGGATCGGCCGACGCAGAACGCGGCCGGCTCGGCCGGCGATCACTGTCGCTCCCAGTCGACCACGTCGACCAGCCAACTCTTGTCCGCCATCACCAACTCCAACCGGAGACGACCGGTGTCGAGCGGTAGCAGCACCTCGACGAAGGTCTCGCTGCGCGACCGCACTGTCGGCGGCCCGGTCAGTTCCTCCGCCGGCACCCCGCCCGGCTCGGCGCCGGCCAACTTCTCGGTCAGCGCCGGTGTCGACATCGGCCGCAGACCGGCCTGCCACTGTTCGGTCGTCATGCCGGGCCGGCCGAGCCAGGCCGAGGCGAACCGGTCGGCGACCTGCTCCGGTGTGCGGGCTCCGCGCGGAGTGACCGGCGACGGTGGGGCCTCGGTGGCGACGACGCCGTCGTCACCGGCCGTCGGGTCAACGGTGGTGATCGGTCGGTTCGGCCGGTTGCTCAACCCGTCCGCCGGGTCGCTCGGACCGGACGCCAGGCGGGCCGCTCCGATCACCCCGAGGATGAGGACCGCGATCACCGCGGCCACCCCCAGCCGGGACCGTAGCGCCCGGGTGAAGAGGAACTCCAGTGCCCGTCGCATCGCTGTCACCGAGCCTCGGAACGCACCCGCGGTCCGGTGCGGTCCGGCGCACGCTCGGTGGAGCCCGGCCGGTAGACCACGAACGACGGGTTCTCCGCCGGGACGTCCGGTTCGGTCCAGGTCGCCGGCTGGCGGCGACGGGGCTGCGGCGGCACGGGACGATCCCGACCACCGGTGTCTGTGGTCGGCGCCTCGTCGGCGCGTTCCTGACCATCCGGTCGGGCGTCGTCGGCGCGTCGGCCTCCCGCCGGGTTGGGCGTCGGCGTCGGGGCCGGGTCTTCCCGGCGCGCTTCCGGACGCAGCCGGGTCTGTTCGGCGTCCGGTGACCGGCGACGCCCGCCCACCGGTTCCACCGTGCCGCCGGGCTCCACGATGTCGAGTCGCGCCGCTACGCGCATGTCCCGGAAGAACCGGCGGTGCCAGGAGCCGGCCGAGCTGACGGCCTCGCTGCTGTCCTTACCGCCGAGCTGGGTGATCCGCCGGTACGGCCGTAGCAGTAGCCAACCGACCACGCCGCACAGCCACACCAGCACCACCTGGAGCCATCCGGGAAGGGTGGGCGTACTCATGATCAGGTCGACCGCGAACAGGTAGATGGCGGCCCCGGTGCCGAAGATGGCGATGTTGAAGATCGCGGCGACGACGGCGTTCGCCAGCCGTCGCAGTCCGGCGCTCGCCGGTCGGAGCAGCCCGACGGTGCCCAGGATGGGTGCCGCGATCACCGCCCACCTGAAGATGAGGAAGCCCAGCAGGACCAGCAGCGACGCCGTCAGGTCGAACATGGCGAACAGCACCGAGGCCAGCACCGCGATGAACCCCGCCCCGACCCGGTCCATGTCCCGGACACCCTGGAGGTACTCGTACGCCTCCGGGTCCTCGGTCTGGATCTGCTGTGCCACCCGCGCCCACTGCTGCTGCTTTGCCTTGATCGTCGCCTCCCGGGTGGCCGGGTTGGCGCGCATTGACTGGGCTTCGCCCCACGTGAGAGATCGCGCGTCGTACAACGCCGGCCCGTACTTGCGAGCCGTCTCGCTGTCGGCCGATCCGAGGACGCCCCGGACCCAGTTTCGATAGAGCATGGTCTCGGTAGCGGTGTCGCTCGCGCGGACGGCCGGAGTGCGCAGGTCCTTGCAACGGTCGGGGTCAATGCATCGCCCGGGGTCTGGTTCCTTCGCCTGTGGGCCTACCGCATCGTGAACCACTCCGAGGCTGGTGACGAGCGCGCCGTCGGCGATGTTCGCCGACTTGACCGGCCAGGCGGCCAGCGCCGTGACCGCGACCATCACGAGGAGGGCCCAGCCCGCGGTGGTCATCGCGTTGCTCATGTCCGACTGACGGGAACGCCAGAGCAGGTAGAGCCCCACCACGCACAGCGTGACGATCCCGAAGACGCTGAACACCTTCTCGTAGACGGCCTTCGTCGCCTTCTCTACCAGCGGGTCCGCCCAGCCCCACATCGAGCCCGGGTCCCAAGCACGTTCCCTGAGAGCGTTCGATGCACCGATGATCGCGGTGGCAGCCATGAATTCGCCGTTGGCGATCGTCGTGGTGAACTTGTAGTCCGGGTGCAGCACGCTCGATGCGCAGCCGCCGTCGATGTCGTAAGTGTTGTAGCTGTAGCCCGCGTATCCATAGAGGCTGTACCGACCGGCTATGCCGTTCGCCGCCTCAGCCGGTGGTGCCGCGGCGAACCAGCCGGCGAGGCCGGAGTCGGGGGTGCCCGGGGTCGGCGCGTTGCGGCACTTGACCTCGTCCTCGCTGACCTCCTGGAGCTTCCCCACGCAGGCCCGGAAGTCGGCCTGCCACTCGGCGGTGGTGCAGAGATCGGCCCGGGCCTGGGTGACGGGTGGGGCGGCTGCGGCCGCTTCCGCGCCGAGCAGCGGCCAACTGAGGGTGGCCATCGCCAGGACGCCGAGCGCGAGCAGGAACGACGCGATCCGAACCCGGGCCCCAGCCATGTCACGCCTCCAGATCGGGCAGGGAGATGCTCGGTAGGACTCCGGCCGCCGCAGCGATCGCGGCGGGCGTCGTGTCGAGGTGGTCCAGCAGGCCGTCGACGTACGAGACGTCGACCCGGACCTTCTGCACCCGGCCGTCGACGTCGCGCATCACGAACTCCCGGAAGCCGAGGCGGGAGGCCGAGTTGCTGTCGGCGGCGGAGAGTGAGGCCAGGGTGGCCTCGTACCCGTCGTTGACCGGTACCCGCAGCAGACGCAGCGCCTCGGAGGCGATCTCGGCGTCTTCGGCGATCCGGCCGACGAAGACGGTGGAGACCAGGTTCTGCACGTCGAGGCCGAGGATGTCGCGGGGGTTCTGCGAGGCGACGAGCGCGGCGAGGTTCCACTTGCGGGAGTCGCGGGCGAGCCGGACCAGGAACGAACGCCCGGACCGCCAGCCCTCCATGAAGTGCGCCTCGTCGAGGCCGACGAGTTTGCGGGACGACATCGACCCGCCGTAGCAGCGGCGGACGGCGAGCCGGTGCGCGGTGTGCAGCATCGGCAGGGCGAGGGCCTCCTCGGCCGACCAGTACTCACGTTCGATCTTGAGGTCGGGCAGCCGGAGCCCGGCCATGGTGATCACGGTGAGCGCCGCGTCGGCGCCGAGCAGCCCTTCGGGCGGCCGGCCGAAGAACAGCATGGCGAGAGGCATCTCGGCGGTGTCCAGGAGGAGGTTCGCCAGCTCCTTGCCGGCGTCGTCGTCGAGCCGCCCGAGGCAGCTCACCACGTCGTCCAGGGTGGACGTCTCCTCGGCGGGTACCTGCCGGACGGCGTGCCGGAACAGGGTGGCGGTCGACGCCTCCCGGGCCACCTGTGGCGGCACGAGCATCATGCAGATGTCCTGAACCAGCATCCGGCGCTCGGCCCGCGCGTTGGAGACGGCGATCTCGAACTCGCGGTCGCCGGCCGCCCCGCTGGCGAACTCGCTGCGCAGGGGCGTAGGGATCAGCGAGTAGGGCGCCAGGGTGCCGTGTTCGGACCCGGTCAGGTTCAACACCCGGGAGTACGGGCGCAGTTCGGGCATGGCGCAGAGCCGGGCCAGTGGCCCGGACGGGTCGAGGAGCGTCACCTGCACACCCCGTCGGGCGGCGAGGTAGCCCAGCGCGCCGAGCAGGGTCGACTTGCCACCGCCCGGCTCGGCCACGAACACCGCGAGCCCGGAGCGTTCCCGTACCTCCATGGGGAAGTGCAGGTCGAGGAAGACCGGTCGGCGGCAGGTGCCGGCAGTGCGACCGATCAGATCGCCCCGGCGGTCGCCGACGGTGGAGGCGGCCTGGGGGAGCGCGGCGGCGAGCAGCGGGACGGGCATCCGGCGGACGTAGCCGGTGTTGGCGATCGGTTCGCCGGGGATGAACTCGCGGGCGAGCCAGTCCTGGTTCTTCGGGTGCTGCAGCGAGATGCGCAGCTCCCGCGAGTAGAGCTGGATGAGCCGGCGGGCCCGCTCCAGGCACTCCTCCCTGGTCCGGCCGCCGACCGCGATGCGGTGCCAGCCGTGTGCGCGCGCCGAGTCGACAGGGAGCCCGGTGGTCATCTCGTCGCCGATCACCAGCGCCCGCTTGGCGAGGCGTTCCAGCTCCGGGGGCGCGTCGATGCCGTGCTCGGCGTAGTCCAGCTGCTGGGAGCGGATCATGCGCAGCCGGTGTTCGAGGTTACGGAACGAGTCGCCGGAGCCGAGGATGTCGACCCGGGTGGAGATCTCCATGGGCCAGGGCAGTCGTTCGTGGAAGTGCAGCCACGGCTCGTGCCGTTCCGGGATCTCCAGCGGTTCCATCCGGCCGACGGCGAGCACGGCCACGTGTCGTTCCTCGCCGGTCATCCGGTTGACCAGCTTGACCGTCGAGCCGTACGGGGTGCGGTAGCGCTCGACCTGTTCGGTGAGGGCGAGCAGGTCACCGCGTTCCCAGTGCCCGTCGGTCACCGGTGAGAGCCGGCCCGGGGGCGCCATGCACAGCGCGACCGAGCGGTAGAGCAGCCACTCCAACTCCTGCGCGGTGACCCGTCGGCCGCGCATACCGAACGCCCCGAGCACCTCGTCGAACTGCTCGACCGTGCGGCCGAGCTTGCGGCGTTCGTTCTCCGCGGTGCCCCGGCCGAAGGTGCGCAGCAGCCGTTCGGTCATGGAGTCGCCGAGGGAACGACGGGCGAAGGTGACGCCCAGGTAGGTCTGTCCTTCGGCGTGGTTGACCGCCATCAGGTGCCGTTGCGCGGCGACCAGGTGGTCCGCCCAGCCGGTTGTGCCGGGGACGTCGGGCAGCGGCGCGGCGGTGTGGGTGTCGATGGTGCGGGCCCACTCGTCGGCCGGGAACGGCCGGGTGGTCCGGCGCAGGTGCAGCCGGAAACCGGCGAGGCCCGCGTACTGCTCGGAGATCGCCGACAGCAGCGCCTCGCGTTCGGCGTCCGGCCGGAAGGCCCAGCGCACCTCGGGCAGCCAGTACCAGGCGGTCACCGTGTTCGGCGTGAAGGTCAGGTGGCCGGCGATCTCGGTGATGGCCAGCTCGACCGACGGGTCCCGGTCGCCGAACTTGATCTTCGGGGCGCGGACCCGGACCGGCTTGATCGGCCGGTCCTGACGGTTCGTGGCCCGCTGGCGGGGCGGGGCGACCTCCGTACCGGCGCCCTTGGGCCGCTCCGACCGGCGCGGTCCGCGTTCCAGAGCCGGTCGGTCGACCGGGGTGGTGCCGCCGGCTCGTGCCGCCGGCGCGGCCGGCTGCTCCGCCGGGGCGCTCGGACGCTCGACCGGCGCTGCGGTCGGCCCGGCCGAAGCGGCGCTGGACACCCGGGATGCCGGGCCGGTGACCGTCGGCGCGGACGCGGTGGGCTGCTCCACCTCGGTCGTGGGCGGTGGAGTCTGCCGTCGGTCGCCCGCCTGGTGGGGCACCCGGGTGGGACCGGTCGGATGGGTGTCCGCCCGGTGGCCGCCGTTGGCGGGGTCGTCCGGCGTCCACGGCGGCTCCAACTCGGGAGCCGGCCGGACCGGTGTCGACGGCTGCTGCGGGAGCGCCGGCTGACGGCGGCTGGCGGGCGCGGCGGTCACGGCCCGGGGACCGGCGGGCCGCGCGCCACCGAACAGGTCCAGGAAGGGCGAGTCGATGTCGGCGTTCTCCCCGGCCGAGACCGTGCTCGGCTCGGCGGGAGGCGTCCGGCGGGTGACCGGCCGGGGCGCCTGGAACACGCCGACCGCGCCGTGGCCGGGCGAGGTCACCAGCGCGGGATCGAGCGCGACCTCATCCTCGGTCTCGGGGTAGTCGAACGACTGCGCACGGTGACTGGCCGGCACGGCCGGGCGGCCGGCCGGGGAACCCGGCGTGGAAGAGCGACTCATGCGACCGCCTCACCCGCGTGAAACAGACCGTTCGACGTACCCCCGGTCATGCCAGCTCCTCCCGAATCCTGATCCGGCTGCCGACCAGGCGCGGATCACGCTGCTCGACCGCCGGCTCCCGGGTACGTCGCCAGTCGGTCAGCGCGGTACGGATGACCACCCGCGCCGGCCGGTCCGGATCGACGTGCCGGAAGATGAACGACGTGGTCACGATGGCCAGCGCGATCTCCCAGGCAGGGAAGAGGTCGACCGTCAACGTGAACAGCCAGTGGATGAACATGTAGAGGGGGACGAGCAGGATGAAGAGCCCGTACTGGGCGTAGGGCAGGTGGACCGGAAGGGTGTAGCCGGGCGGCCCGAGGTAGACCAGGCGGGCCCGGTAGATGTCGTCGTCGGTGCGCAGCCGCATCTGGTGACCGCGCCTATTCGAAGATCAGGTCGATCAGGTAATCGCCGACGAAGAAGAGTGTTGCCGCGCCGGCGATGAAGGCCAGTCCGACGATGGCGATCGCCGAACTCGTCAGGACCTTGGAAATCTCACCCCGGCTGGCGCGACCGATGAAGATGACGCCCAGGACCGCGAGCAGGATCGGGGCGATCTTGCTGGCGAAGAAGGTGACCACACCGTTGGTGTCGATCCCCTTCGGCGCCGGTTCGGCGAGCGGAGCCGACGCCAGGGTGGAGAGCGCGTGGGCGACGCCGGACGACGCCGTCTCCATGAGCTCGAAGGCGATCACTGGAACCTCCCCATATCGCGGCCGGCGGAGCCGCGGCGGTGCAGTAGGCAAGCCTGGCGGGAAATCTGCGGACAGGGCGCAGCGATTTCGACCCTGTGTTCGTTACTCACCACGGAGGGTGGCGAGCTTTGGGCGGTTTTTCCCCGCTTCGGCCCTCCCTCCAGGCTTCGCCATCTCCATGCTGGCCAATTCCAAAGCGTACGGGCCGCCCCGGATTGCGACAAGCCGCGAAGGGGCTGCCCGTTGCTGCCCGGACGACCGATAGTACACCTGTTCTAATGCGCACGTCAGGGATGGTCGACCCGGGTCGCCGAGCTCCGTCGCCACGACCGGTACCGTCTAGTCGTGACCGATCTGGTACGGGCTCCGGGCCCGGTGGTGATGGGCGTCCTCAACGTCACGCCGGACTCCTTCTCCGACGGCGGACGGTACGCCGACCTCGACGCGGCTGTCGCACACGGCGTCCGTCTGCGGGAGGCCGGGGCGGACCTCGTCGACATCGGCGGCGAGTCGACCCGCCCGGGCGCCGACCGGGTGGACGCGGCGACCGAGGCTGAGCGGGTGCTGCCGGTCATCCGCGAGCTGAGCGCCGCCGGGGTGCCGGTCAGCATCGACACCAGCCGCGCGCGGGTGGCCGAGGCGGCGCTGGGCGCCGGCGCCGTGGTGGTCAACGACGTCTCCGGCGGACTGGCCGACCCGGACATGGCCCGCGTCGTGCGGGACGCCGGCTGTCCCTGGGTGCTGATGCACTGGCGTGGCCACTCCCGGCAGATGCGTGACCTGGCCAGCTACACCGACGTGGTGACCGAGGTACGCGCGGAACTCGGGCAACGGGTCGACGCGGCGCTGGCCGCCGGGGTGTCCGCCGACCGCATCGTCGTCGACCCCGGTCTGGGTTTCGCCAAGACGGCCGCCCACAACTGGGAACTCAGCGCGCGCCTGCCGGAGCTGCTGGACCTCGGCTACCCGCTGCTCTTCGGCGCGAGCCGCAAGTCCTACCTCGGGCGCCTGCTCGCCGCCGCTGACGGCACACCGAGACCCACCGCCCAGCGGGAGGCCGCCACCGTGGCCACCAGCGTGCTGGCCGTCGCGGCCGGCGCCTGGGGCGTACGCGTGCACGACGTGCGGGCCACCGCGGACGCGCTCGCCGTCTGGACCGCCACCGGTAGGCCGCGCCTCACGCCCGTCCGTCCAGATGGTCGGCCTGTCGACCGGGAAGAGGCGAACGACCGGGAAGAGGCGAACCGATGAGTGACCGGATCCAGCTGACCGGCCTGCGCGCCCACGGCCGGCACGGGGTGTACGACTTCGAGCGGGAGCAGGGGCAGGACTTCGTGGTCGACGCCGTCCTGGAGCTGGACCTCGCCCCGGCCGCCGCCAGCGACGACGTCACCGCCACGGTCCACTACGGCGAACTGGCCGAGCGGCTGGTGGCGGTGGTGACCGGAGAGCCGGTCAACCTGATCGAGACCCTGGCCGACCGGCTGCTGGCGGTCTGCCTGGCCGACGAGCGGGTCGTCACCGCGACGGTCACCGTGCACAAGCCGGAGGCGCCGGTGCCGCACACGTTCACCGACGTGGCCGTCACGATGACCCGGACGCGTACCCGATGACCCGGGCCGTGCTGTCGCTCGGCAGCAACCTCGGTGACCGCCTGGACCACCTCCGGACCGCCGTCGCGACGCTGGGTGACGCCGTGCTGGTGGTCTCGGGCGTGTACGAGACTCCACCGTGGGGGGACGCCGACCAGCCCGCGTACCTCAATGCCGTGGTGCTCGCCCAGGACGACAGCGCGACCCCGCGCGACTGGCTGGCGCGGGCCCACGACGCGGAGCGCGCGGCCGGTCGGGTCCGTGACCCGCAGCGGCGGTTCGGGCCGCGCACCCTCGACGTGGACGTGATCGCGGTCTGGGGCGACGACGACGAGCCGGTGCTCAGCGACGCGGAGGAGCTGACGCTGCCGCACCCCCGCGCGCACCTGCGCGCGTTCGTGCTGCGACCGTGGATCGACATCCAACCGTACGGGCGGCTGCCCGGCCACGGCTGGCTGACCGATCTGCTCACCTCCGGCCCGGCCGCCGACGACGCGCTGGAACTGCGTCCCCGGCCGGAACTGAGGTTAGAGTCGACGGCATGACCCAGTGGAGCCGGCCGGCATGAGCCAGGCGAAGTCCCCACCGCCGGGCCCGGACGGGTCGCGGATGGGCCCGACCCGGATCTCGACGCTGGTCGTGGCCGCCCTGGCTGCGGCGGCGGTGGCCTGGCTGCTGATCAGCGCGTTCTACTACAGCGGCATCCCCCGGTTGCCGTGGCTGCCGGTGGTGACGCTGGCCGCGCTCGCCGTGCTGGAGGCGTACGCGGCCGTCAACACGCGTGGGCGCATCGACCGCAAGCCCGGTCGGGATCCGGTCAATCCGCTGCTGGTCGCCCGGTTCGTGGTGTTGGCCAAGGCGTCGGCGCTGGCCGGGTCCATCTTCGCCGGCTTCTACGCCGGGCTCAGCGGATGGCTCTTCGTGGAGACCACCCGCGCCGCCACCGAGGATCGGCCGGCCGCCGGGGGCGGCTTGCTGGCGTCGCTGGCGCTGGTGGGCGCCGCGCTGTGGCTGGAGCGTTCCTGTCGCGTCCCGGAGCGTCCGGACGACGAGCGCGAGCAGGACCAGCGCGAGAGCCGCCCCGGCCAGCGCTGAGCAGGGGGTTACGTCCGGCTCCGGCCGCGGGTACGGTGCCTCCGATCGGAGAGCAACGGCCGCCCCGGTCCGTCCGTGTGCCGGGACGGAAGCGGCCGGCCACTGGGGAGGCGGTGCCATGGGGTACGAAGACACGGGCCGGGAGCGGTCGGTCGACGCCTCGTCCGCGGTTCCCGCCGCCGTCCTGGAGAACGTCTTCGACGATCCCACCCATGGCGAGCCGGGCCGCGACCGCGTCGGCGTGCACGTCTTCTGGGAACTCCTGCTGTTGGCCGGTCTGGCCGCCCTGGGCTGGCTGCTCTGGCGGGCCGACCCGGGCGCGTTGCGCGGTGCCGACCTGCGCACGTTGCTGGTCGACGCGGTCGGCCTGGGGCTGCTCGCGCTCGCCGCCGGGCTGAGCCTGCGCACCGCCGTCCCCAACCTGGCCGTCGGACCGGTGGCGGTCGCCGCCGCGCTGCACTACGCGGAACAGGGCGACCGGGGGCTGGCCGCGTCCGTCGGGTCGGCCGTGCTGGTCGCCGCGCTGGGTGGTCTCGTGCTGGCGCTGGCCGTGGTGGCGTTGCAGGTGCCCGCCTGGGCCGCGAGCCTGGCCGGCGCGGCCGGGGTGGTGGTGTACATCGAACGCCGGTCGGCGCCGGTGCTGGTGCAGGGGGACTACAACCCGGGGCGTAGCGCCGGCTACCTCTTCGCCGGGTTCGCCGCCGTCGCCGTCCTCGGAGGTCTGTTCGGCGCGATCCGGGCGATCCGCCGGCTGGTGGGCCGGTACCGGCCGGTCGCCGATCCGGCCCGCCGCCGGGGCGCGCTGGCGGCCGTGGTCGCCGCGCTGGCGCTGGTCGGCTCCACCGTGCTGGCCGCGCTCGCCGGGGTGCTGCTCGCCGCGAATCCGCCCGGCGTCGTCGTACCCACCTCCGGGCTGGACTGGACCGTGCTGGCCATCGGCGTGTCCCTGCTCGGCGGCACCAGCGCGTACGGCCGGCGCGGTGGGGTCTTCGGCACGGTGCTGGCGGTCGGTCTGGTCACCGTCTTCGAGGCGTACGCGCCGGAGCGCGACTGGTCGGTGAGCCGCTGGGCGGTGGGCGGGGTGGCGCTCGGTGTCGGGCTGTTGGTGACCCGGCTGGTCGAGACGTTCGGGCGACCCCGGCCGGGCAGCGTGGAGAAGCCCGAGCCGGTGGCCGACGGCACGATCAGCTCGGGTTGGAGCGTGCCCCGGCCCCAGCCGGCCGACAACTGGCCGCCGACGTTGCCGACCCCGCCCGCGCCGGAACCGGCCGACCCGTGGCGTGATCCCCGCTGGGAGGACGGTCCACGGCGTTGGGATGCCGGCGACCGGTGAGCCGTGTCGCGTCCGCGAGCCGACGCTGATCTCGACCGTTAGGCTCGCCGCATGACCGACACACCAGCCGCCGCCCCCGGCGGAACCTCGTTCGAGGAACTCGACGCGCTGTCCACGGAGGAATTGCGGGAGCGGGCGTTCGCCCGGGCCCGGGAGCGCCGCGACGTGGGTTTCTACTGGTCGGTGCTGCGACACCTGCCGAACGCGGACGAGGCCACGGTGCTGGACGGCGCGCCGAACTCGATCGGCCCGACGATCGACGAGGCGAACGCGTTGTGGCGGGAGCTGACCGGGCACGGCTACGAGGAGTCGGCGCCGCTGCTGCGGGCCGCGTTCATCGACTACCTGCTGAAGCACTGAGCCGCCCGACGCAGCCCAGGTCCGCCCGGTCGGCCGGCAGCGGACCCGGGCGGATCCTGGGACTCGTCCGTCCGGGCCCGGTCCGTGGCTACGGGACGGCCGCCGGCACCGGTGCGCTCGCCGTGCTGCTGCTGGTCGGCATCTGTGGCAGCCCGGCGTACACCGGTTGGGCCGCCGCGACGCTCACCGATCCGGCCTCGGCGGGCGGCTTCTACCTGCGCCTGCTCGCCTGGCCGGCCTGGCGACTGGACGCGGACGGGCAGGCCGGTGGCCTGTTCGCCGCCGATCTGCGTGCCGTCGCGCTGGTGGTCCTGGCGGTGGCGCTGCTCTATCTGCTGCCGGCCGCGCAGGTGGCCCGGGTGCCCGGGCCGATCAGCCAGTTCTTCTCCGGCTGGGCCGCGTACGTGCTGGCCGGTGGGCTCGCCGCCGTGTTGGCGGCGCTGCTCGGCCCGGACCCGTCGCTGCTCAAGGCGCTACAGGATGCGAGCAGCGGCGCCGGCTACGGGTTCCTCACCGGCTGGATCATCGGCACCGCGAGCCTCGGCGGCCGCGCCTAGCGATCCCGGCCAGGCTGGCTGGGCCAAGCCAGCCGAGCCCGCCGACGCCGAGCCCGCCGACGCCGAGCCCGCCGATGCCGAGCCGGCCGACGCCGAGCCCGCCGACGCCGAGCCGGCCGGCGCCTAGCGGCCCAGGCCGAGCAGGCTCTGCCGGGTGAGCGCGCCCACCGGGCGGCCGTCGTCGGTCACCAGGAGCCGGTCCTGTCCCGAGGTCAACAGGGCAGCCAGGGCGTCGTACGCCGTGCCGTCCAGTCCCACGGTGGGCAGGTCCGCGGAGGCGTCGCCGGGCACGGGCTCCAGGGACTCCCGGTCGAGCGGGGTGACCGCCAGCCGGCGGATGCCCCGGTCGGCGCCGACGAACTCCCGGACGAACGCGGTGGCGGGGGCGCCCAGCAGCGCGGCCGGCGTGTCGTACTGCTCGAGGTGCCCGCCCTCGGAGAGCACCGCGATCCGGTCGCCGAGTCGGACGGCCTCGTCGAGGTCGTGGGTGACCAGCACGATCGTCTTGCGCACCTCGGCCTGGAGGCGGAGGAACTCCTCCTGCAGGCGTGCCCGGACGATCGGGTCCACGGCCGAGAACGGTTCGTCCATCAGCAGCACCACCGGGTCGGCGGCGAGCGCGCGGGCCACGCCGACCCGTTGCCGCTGACCGCCCGACAGTTCGTGGGGATAGCGGCTGCCGAACTGGTTCGGGTCCAGACCCACCAGGTCGAGCAGTTCGTCGACCCGGGCGCGGGTCCGCTGGCGGGACCAGCGCAGCAGGCTCGGGACGGTGGCCACGTTCGCCCGGATCGTCTGGTGCGGGAAGAGACCGACGTTCTGGATCACGTACCCGATCCGGCGGCGTAGCCGCACCGGGTCGGCGTCCGTGACGTCCTCGTCGCCGAGCAGGATCCGGCCGGCGGTCGGCTCGATCAGCCGGTTGATCATGCGCAGGACCGTCGACTTGCCACAGCCGGACGGACCGATCAGCACCACCAACTCACCGGCCCTGACGTCCAGGCTCAGCTCCCGGACGGCCTCGGTGCCGTTCGGGTAGCGCTTCTGGATGCCCTGCAGGGAGATCGACGCCGCACGAGGGGATCCGGTCGCGCCGGAGGCCTCCGGGGTAACGTCCACGTATGTCCTTCCGCCTGAGCTACCGGGCCGACCCGGGTAATCCCTGGTTCTCCTGGCAGTACGTGCGGGACAACTCTGACACGATCCTCGCCGCCATGCGTGAACACGCCTCCCTCACCGGACGCGCGGTGCTGATCGCGGTGCTGATCGCCCTGCCGTTGTCCGTGCTCGCGTACTGGGTCCGCCCGCTGGCCGGCCCGATCCTCGGCGTCACCGGAGTGATCTACACCATCCCGTCGCTGGCGTTGTTCGCGTTCATCGCGCCGTACCTGGGCACCGGCGCCACCACGGTACTCGTCGGGTTGGTCCTGTACGCCCTGCTGCTGATCGTCCGCAACGTGGTGGCGGGGCTCAACCAGGTGCCGCCGGAGGTCGGCGAGGCCGCCGAGGGCATGGGCTACGGCCGGTGGCGGCGGCTGTTCCGGATCGACCTGCCGCTGGCCATCCCCGGTATCCTGACCGGGCTGCGGCTGGCCACCGTGTCGACCGTGGCGCTGGTCACGGTCGGCGTGCTGGTCGGGCACGGCGGCCTCGGGCAACTGATCTTCGCGGGCTTCCAGAACAACCTCTACAAGGCCGAGATCATGACCGGGACGGTGCTCTGCGTGGCGTTGGCGGTGCTGCTGGATCTGCTGCTGGTCCTCGTCGGCCGGTTGGTCACCCCCTGGGCCGCCCGGGGCGTGCGGTGAGCGCCGCCGCGAACCCCGTACAGCAGGGGGTGCTCTGGCTCAACGACCCGCTGAACTGGACCAACCCCGGCGGCATCCTGGACCGTCTCGGCGAGCACCTGACCATCTCCGCCCTGGCGGTGGCGCTCGGCTGCCTGGTGGCCTGGCCGGTCGGGCTCTGGCTCGGGCACGCCGGTCGGGGCGGCGGCCTGGTGGTGCTGGTCTCCAACGCCACGCTGGCCATCCCCACCCTGGCGCTGCTGACCATCCTGCCGCTGACGTTCCTCGGCTTCGGGCGTACGCCGGTGGTGGTGGCGCTCGCCGTCTTCGCCGTACCCCCGCTGCTGGCCAACGCCTACACCGGCGTACGGCAGGTCGACCCGGAGGCCCGCGACGCGGCTCTCGGGATGGGCCTGTCCGGCGGGCAGTTGCTGCGGCGGGTGGAGTTGCCGTTGGCGGTGCCGTACCTGGCCGCCGGTTTCCGGACCGCAGCCGTGCAGGTCATCGCCACGGCCGCGCTGGCCTCGTTCGTCAACGGCGGTGGGCTCGGCGAGATCATCCGTACCGGGTTCGGTCTGAGCATCGCCGTCGGCGGTGGGCAGATCGTGGCCGGCGGTGTCCTGGTGGCCGGGCTGGCGTTGCTGGCCGAGTTGCTGCTCGGGATCGTCGAACGCGTGGTCACCCCGCGTCCACTGCGCCGAGGTCGGCAGCGCGTGGGCCGTCCGCAGCCCGCGGACGCTACCGGCCGGGCCTGACCCGTCACCGGGCGTGGTCCGTCCGGGTGAGTGGACGCCGAAGCGGCGACCAGCGGCGGGCCCGTCGGTGACGATGCGGTGACGAAGCCCATCCCGAGTTGTCGGTCGGTCGCGGACCATGTTGGGTGGGAATTGCGGGCGGCCGACAACCTGGATCGCCCGTCGGACACGCGGCCGGCCCGGGACGGGTCGCGCCGGGACACGGAAGGCGGGCGGCACATGCGCGCACGTACACGTCTCGCGATCGGCGCCGTCGGCGTCGTGGCCGGGGCAGCACTTCTCACCGGGTGTGGCGACGCCGGCTCGTCCGGCACCGACGCCCCGCAGACCAGCGCCTCGGGCGCCGGCTGCGCACCGGTAGCCGGCAAGCAGCTCATCGCGCTGACCGACGACAAGAAGCTCCAGAACTCCGACAACGTCATCCCGGCGGTCAACAGCAAGGTGGCGAACCCACAGCTGATCGCCGCGCTGGACAAGGTCTCCGGGGCGCTCGACACGCCGAAGCTGGTCCAGCTCAACAAGGCCGTCGACGTCGACCGCAAGACCCCCAAGGTCGCGGCCGAGGAGTTCGCCGGCGCCAACAACCTCACCGCGGGCATCGCCAAGGGCCCGGGCGGCGAGATCGTGGTGGGTGCCGCCAACTTCAGCGAGAGCCAGATCCTGGGCGAGCTGTACCGCATCGCGCTTACCGCGGCCGGCTACCAGGTCAAGGTGCAGCAGATCGGCAACCGGGAGCTGTACGAGCCGGCGTTGGAGAAGGGCGAGGTCCAGGTCGTCCCGGAGTACGCGTCGACCATGGCCGAGTTCCTGAACACCAAGGCCAACGGCCAGAGCGCCAAGCCGGTCTCCTCGCCCGACATCAACACCACGGTGACCGCGCTCAAGGCCGAGGGCGAGAAGGTCGGCATCACCTTCGGCGCTCCGGCCGCCGCGCAGGACCAGAACGCCTTCGCGGTGACCCAGGAGTTCGCCGACAAGTACGGCGTGCGGACCCTCTCCGAGCTGGCCGCGAAGTGCTCCGGCAGCGCCACGGTGCTGGGCGGCCCGCCGGAGTGCCAGCAGCGGCCGTTCTGCAAGCCGGGCCTGGAGAAGACCTACGGCCTCTCGGTGGGGTCGTTCTCCTCCCTCGACCAGGGCGGACCGTTGACCAAGAACGGCCTGCGTGAGGGCAAGATCAGTGTGGGCCTGGTGTTCTCCTCGGACAGCGCCTTCGCCACGAGCTGAGCCTCATCCGGCGTAACACGGACGCCCCTTCCCCCGCGCGGGGTGGGGGCGTTCGTGCGTCCGCCGGACCCGTTCCCTCCGGTGCGGATCGTCGGTAGGCTGCACTTCCATGCCAGCCCCGGTCACCTCTGACGCCCGGCGTCAACCGCTCCTGCTGACCGTGCTCTTCTGGGGCGGCGTGGCGCTGGCGCCCGTCGCGGCGTTGATCCTCCTGGTGGCCGACGGTAACGGTCCACTGCGTCTCGCGGCGGTGCTCGCCATCGTGGCGGTGGTGCTGATCGGTCTCTCCATCGCGCTGCGCTCCGACGGGGACGGCGGTTCGGCGCGGGTCGACGAGCTGCTGGACGAGATGGAGGAGCTGCGCCGGGAGTTGCGCGCCGAGATCGTGGCCGCCGCGCAGCGCGGCAACCAGGCGCTCGACCAGGCGCAGCGCGCCCAGGAGGGGATCGCCGCCATCCGTCGTCGCCTCGACGCCACCGGTGCGGCCCTCGCCGGCGGCGCCCCGGCGGCCGAGCCGGCGGCGGCCAGCCGGGTCCGGGTGCCGGCCGTCGAGGCGGCGGACGACACCCCGTCCGTACGCAGTCGGGTACCGGCCCCCGGCGACACCCCGGCCGCCCGGGTCCGCGTACCGGCGCCCAGCGAGGTCGCCGGTCGGGTCCCGGGTCCGGCTGCCGACGACCAGGCCCCGCGCGTGCGGGTGCCGGCTCCCGACGCGGCGGCCGGTCGGTGGGGGCGCGACGAGCACGCCGACGACGAACCGGCGTACCGCCACCGGGCCGCCGACGCTCCCGAGGCCCCCGCCGGCAACGTGTACGGCGCCACTGGCCGTGCACCCGAGCACGACCGCGCGCGGGAGTACAACCCGCCGCGCGAGTACGACCGTCCGCGTGAGCGCGACCGTCCGGAGCCGACGGCCCGGCCCGTGGGCGTGGTCCGGCACACCGAGACCGTGCACGTCACGACCCGGCACACCATCGTCGACGGCGCTCCGGCCGAGTCGGCTGGACGCTACGGCGGCGGGTACGCCGGCCAGTGGACCCCGCCGGCCCAGGAGTGGACCCGGGGCGGTGGCGCGCAGGGGCATGCCCGTTCCTGGGATGACGAGCAGGAGCCCCGGTCCGGGTACGCCGACGACCGCGACCGGTCCTGGGGCGCCCAGCCGACCTCTCGGGACGAGCCGCCGGCCCGCGACGGCGCCGGTTGGGGCGGGGCAGCGCGCGGCGCCGAGGAGCCGCGCTGGACGGCTCGCGGCGACGAGCCGGAGTGGACCGACCAGCGCGACGCGTACGCACCGGCCGACGAGTGGGACGGTCGGGCGCAGCGGCGCGGCTGGTCGGAGCAGGTCGAGCCGGAGCGTACGGGTGCCCCGCAGCCCGGTCCCGCCCTGCGCGCGGACGACACCGGCGAGTACTGGTCGCAGCTGCGTGCCGGTGACCGGTGGGCGGCCGCCCGCGCCGACGACAACGGCCGTGAGCTGCATGTCGGGGAACGCCGCGCCGAGGTGCACGCCGACGCCACCGGCACCGAGTACCGGATGCAGGACCGCTGGGCGTCCGTCCGCCACGAGGATGCCCGCCGCCACGAAGAGGCCCGCCGCCACGAGGACGCCCGCCACGAGGAGGATCCGCGTTGGCAGGACGAGCGCCGGCCGGCGTTGCCGGTCGGCGGGGTGCCCGTACCGGACGAGTGGCGTCCGCCGCGTCAGCGCGGCCACGAGCCGGAACCCGCCCCCGAACGGGGTGGCCGCCGGCGCGTCGAGGAACGGTACGGCTACCCGCCGCAGGACGACGCGCCCCGAGCCGGTGGCGCCCCGGTCACCGACCGCTGGCGCTGACGGACGGGTCGACCCCGGTCACTTGTCGATGTCGCCGACCACGAAGAACATCGAGCCGAGGATGGCGATCAGGTCCGGCACGAGGCAGCCGGGCAGCAGGGTGGCCAGCGCCTGCACGTTGGCGTACGACGCGGTGCGCAGCTTCAACCGCCAGGGCGTCTTCTCGCCCCGCGACACCAGGTAGTAGCCGTTGATGCCGAGCGGGTTTTCCGTCCAGGCGTACGTGTGCCCCTCCGGCGCCTTGAGCACCTTCGGCAGGCGGGTGTTGATCGGACCGGTGAGTCGGTCCACCCGGTCCAGGCACTGCTCGGCGAGGTCCAGCGACGCGTACACCTGGTCGAGCAGCACCTCGAAGCGGGCGTGGCAGTCGCCGGCGGTCTTGGTGACCACCGGGACATCCAGCTCGTCGTACGCCAGGTAGGGGTCGTCCCGGCGCAGGTCCAGGTCGAGGCCGGAGGCGCGGGCCACCGGCCCGGACGCGCCGAACGCGGCGGCGTCGGCGGCGGAGAGCACGCCCACGCCGACGGTCCGGGCCAGGAAGATCTCGTTGCGCCGGATCAGGTGGTCCAGGTCGGGCAGCCGCCGACGGACCTCGCCGATGGCCGCGCGGGCCCGTCCCGTCCAGCCGTACGGCACCTCCTCCTTGAGGCCGCCCACCCGGTTGAACATGTAGTGGATCCGGCCCCCGGAGACCTCCTCCATCACCGCCTGGATGGTCTCCCGTTCCCGGAACGCGTAGAAGACCGGGGTGATCGCGCCGATCTCCAGCGGGTACGAGCCGAGGAACATCAGGTGGTTGAGCACCCGGTTCAACTCCGCGAGGGCCATCCGCAGCCAGGTCGCCCGCTCGGGCACCTCCATGCCCATCAGGCGTTCCACGGCGAGCACCACACCCAGCTCGTTGGAGAACGCCGACAGCCAGTCGTGCCGGTTGGCCAGCACGATGATCTGCCGGTAGTCGCGTACCTCGAAGAGCTTCTCCGCGCCCCGGTGCATGTAGCCGACGATCGGTTCGCAGGCGACCACCCGCTCGCCGTCGAGGACCAGCTTCAACCGCAGCACCCCGTGCGTCGACGGGTGCTGCGGGCCGATGTTGAGCACCATGTCGGTGCCGAGCTGCTGACCGCCGGTGCCGGCGACCAGTCCGGCCCCGGTGCCGACGGTCAGTTCACGGAGGTCCCGGGCGTCGGTGCTCATGCCCGTCATCGTGCCACGGCCGACGGGACCTCGATGCCGACCGGTTGGCGCAGCCACAGGTGCCCGCCGAGTCCGGCCGGGTCGGTCAGCTCGGCCACCGTCGACGCGGCGGCCAGCGCCCGCACGTAACCGGCCGGGTCGGTGCCGGCCAGGCTCAGCGGCGGTCGCCCGCCGTCGGCCCCGAGCGCCCGCAGCGCCTCTCGCTGAGAGCTCAGGGAGTACGCGCACCGGGCGACCGCCGCGCCGGCGGAGGCGACCGAGTCCATGGCCACGTGCGCGGTGACATCGCTCGACCCGTCCGGCACCGGAGGCACCTGCCGCCCACCCCGGTAACCGGTCAACGTCCCGTCCACCGGCCGCCCCTCCCGCAGATGCCCGTAGTCGACCGCCACCGCCAACCCTCGGCTGATCTTCCGCACCGCGTCGGCCCACGCCGCATCTCTGCTTCGGCCGATCTCGGCGCGTCGGTAGTCACTGCTGTGGGTTTCCGGGCAGCCCGGCCGGCTCCGGGCGGTCAGGCTTGATCCCTGCGCCGGCCGGGCTGCCCGGAAACCCGACCCGCTTCCGGCCGTACCGTCAGTCGAGGTGGGACCACCGGTCTCCCCACGGTCCGCGCCCCGAGAGCTTGCAGGGCTGGGCCACCAGGTGGTCAGCCAGTCGAGGTCGGCACCGCTGACCGGCCCGCCGACCGTTTCCACCCCCGTCGAGGGTTCGACCAGCACGTACCGCCAACCATCGGCGGTCTGCACCGCCACGTCGAGCGGCACGTTGTCCAACCACTCGGTCGCCAGCAGCAGTCCGGTGATCCCGTCGGGGATCTCGGTGGTCCAGTGGATCTCCTCGGGCAGGTTCTCCGGGCGGTGGGCGTACTCCACTGCTGTGAAGTGGACTCGTTCCGCGAGTGACCGATGGCGGGCGACCAACGACGGCTCGTCGGGCGACCGACGGACGGCGGCCGCAGGAGTCAGGGTTTCCGGGGAGCCCGACCACGCAGGGATCAAGCCTGACCGCCCGGAGTGGGCGGGCTCCCCGGAAACCCCGACCATGCCCCCGGCGGACTCGGCGGGCCCGAGAAGGCGGCGTAGGGACATCAGCAGCTCCCCCCGCCCAGCCCCGACGTCGACCACGTCGAGCCGCGACGGGTGACCCAGGGCGGAGTCCACCTCCGCGACCAGGCGCAGGAGGGCGGTGGCGAAGGCGGGGGAGGCGTGCACGCTGGTCCGGAAGTGGTCGGCCGGCCCGGTGCCGGCCACGAAGAAGCCGTCCGGCCCGTAGAGGGCCCGACTCATCGCGTCTCGCCAGCCGACAGGCATCAGCAGGATTCTGGCACCGCCCGCCCCTAGATGGCATGCCAAGATCACGCCGATCTTGCACTTTGAGTTGCCTTTATGCGTGACATGCACCTTATGTCGCCACCGGAAGTGCAAGATCGCGGGGGCGGGTGCGGGGGCTTTCAAGGGCGGGCTGGGGTGGGTTCTGGTTCGTGGTGAAGGTTTTCACATGTCCTGTTTCGGGTCTGTCACGCGGGCGCATACTTGCCATCGACCGGTACCCCTTCTCGAGGACTGGATCGTCACCATGAGCGCACCGTTGCGCCCGCGCCCGGCCGCCCCACACGGGCCTGCCGGGTCGTGGGATCGCGCCGACACCGGCGCCCGCGCCACCTCCCGCCCACTCACCATCGGTGTCGTCGGCGCGGGCCGCGTCGGGGCCGTGCTGGGCGCGGCGCTCGCCGCCGCCGGGCATCGGGTGGCCGCCGTCTCCGGTGACTCCGGTGCCAGCCGCGCCCGTCTCGCCCTGCTGCTGCCCGAGGTGCCCCGCCGTCCGGTCGCCTCCGTCGCCCGCGCCGCCGCCGACCTGCTGCTGATCGCCGTGCCGGACGACGCGCTGGCCGGGGTGATCACCGATCTCGCCCAGCGGGGCGCCCTGCACCCGGGCCAGGTGGTCGCGCACACCTCCGGCGCGCACGGTCTGGCCGTGCTGGCGCCGGCCGCCGCGCTCGGGGCCCGACCGCTGGCCCTGCACCCCGCCATGACCTTCACCGGTACGCCGGACGACCTGGCCCGCCTCGACGGCATCTCGTACGGCGTCACGGCCCCGGCCGACCTGCGCCCGTTGGCCGCCCGGCTCGTCACCGACCTCGGTGGCGTGCCCGAGTGGGTGGCCGAGGCGGACCGTCCGCTGTACCACGCCGCGCTCGCCCACGGCGCGAACCACCTGGTGACGCTGGTGAACGAGGCGACCGACCGGCTGCGGGACGCCGGGGTGGCCCGCCCGGAGAAGGTGCTCGCCCCACTGCTGCGGGCCGCCCTGGAGAACGCGCTCCGGCTCGGCGACGACGCGCTGACCGGGCCGGTCTCCCGGGGCGACGCGGGCACGGTGGAGCGGCACCTGGCCCGGCTGGCCGCCACCGCGCCGGAGTCGGTCCCCGCCTACCTGGCGCTGGCCCGGCGTACCGCCGACCGGGCGATCGCCGCCGGTCGGCTCCGACCGGTGGACGCGCAGTCGCTGCTCGGCGTGCTCGCCGGGACGGATCGGGAGGTGGCGGCATGACCCAGGTGGTGCACACCCGTGCCGAGTTGGACGAGGCCCGGGGCGCGTTGAAGGGCACCGTGGGCGTGGTGATGACCATGGGCGCCCTGCACGAGGGGCACGAGACCCTGCTGCGCGCGGCCCGGGAACAGGCCGACCACGTGCTGGTGACGATCTTCGTGAACCCGTTGCAGTTCGGGCCGAACGAGGACTTCGATCGCTATCCGCGCACCCTCGACGCGGACCTGGAGGTGTGCCGCCGGGCCGGTGCCGACCTGGTCTTCGCCCCCTCGGTGGCCGACATGTATCCGGACGGTCAGCCCCGGGTACGCCTCGACCCGGGGCCGCTCGGCGCGGAGTTGGAGGGCGCGAGCCGCCCCGGCTTCTTCCACGGCGTCCTCACCGTGGTCCTGAAACTGCTCCAACTCACCCGCCCCGACCTGGCGTTCTTCGGCGAGAAGGACTACCAGCAGCTCACCCTGGTTCGCCGGATGACCCGGGACCTGGACGTGCCGGTCGAGGTGGTCGGCGTACCGACGGTCCGGGAGCCGGACGGGTTGGCGCTGTCCAGCCGGAACCGTTACCTGAGCGAGTCCGAGCGGGCGGCGGCGCTCAGCCTGTCCGCCGCGCTACGTGCGGGAGCCCGGGCCGCCGACGACGGTCTGGACGCCGGAGAGGTGCTGTCCGCCGCGCACGCCGCGTTCGGCGCCGGTACGCCCGGCGCTCAGCTCGACTACCTGGTGCTCACCGATCCCGAGCTGGAGCCGGGCCCGGTCTCCGGGCCGGCCCGGCTGGTGATCGCCGCCTGGGTGGGCACCACCCGGTTGATCGACAACGCGGCGATCCACCTCGCCCCCCGCCCCTGACCTCGGCCGTACCCGCCACCACCACCTTCCGAAAGGCCAGTCCGATGCTGCGGACCATGCTCAAGTCGAAGATCCACCGCGCCACGGTGACCCAGGCCGACCTGCACTACGTCGGTTCGGTGACGGTGGACGAGGACCTGCTCGACGCCGCCGACCTGCTCCCCGGTGAGCAGGTCGCGATCGTGGACATCACCAACGGGGCCCGGCTGGAGACGTACGTCATCCCGGGTGCGCGGGGCAGCGGCGTGATCGGCATCAACGGTGCCGCCGCGCACCTCGTCCACCCCGGTGACCTGGTCATCCTGATCTCGTACGGGCAGCTGGACGACGCCGAGGCCCGGACGTACCGGCCGCGGGTGGTGCACGTCGACGCCGACAACCGGGTGGTCGAGCTGGGCGTCGATCCGGCCACGGCGGCGCCGGGCACGGCCGGTGACCCGGTACCCAACCCGTTCGCGGCGTCCGGAGTCTGATCTCGCGCGGAGATTCCGGTCTGTCACCGGAAGGTCATTTCCGGTTACCCTGGGCACGCTGGCGGAAGCCGGTAGGTGGCTGGGGGAGGCCGCGATGCGCCGTGCCATGACGACCCTGTTCGTCACTGCCGTCACGGCAGTGGTGCTGGTGGGCTGCGCCGGGTCCGGTGGTCTCGACGGCGACCTGACCGACGACTGGGCGGCCCTGCCGCCGGCCACGGCCTTCACGCCGGCGGTCGGGGTGTGCCAGGCCGCCGACTTCACCGAGGTGCTCACGTTGGCCGCCTACCAGCCGATCGACTGCGCCGGTCCGCACCGGGTGGAGACCGTGCACGTGGGGGCGTTCCCCGCCGAGCGGCCCGCCGCCCCGGCCACCGGCTCGGTGGAGCTGCGTGGCGCGTTCGCCGAGTGCGACACCAAGGCCGCCGCGTACGTGGGCGACGACTGGCGGGCGGGGCGTCTGCGACTGTCGGTGGCGCTGCCCTCCGGGCCGGGCTGGACGGCCGGCGCCCGCTGGTACCGGTGCGACCTGACCGAGCTGACCACGGTCGAGACGGCGGCCACGGTGGTGGTCCGCTCCGGCAGCCTGCGGAACGCGTTGAAGGGGACCACCGGGCTGCGGCTGGGCTGCCAGCAGACCCGTGGCGGGGCGGGTCGGGGCGTACAGACGCTGGTCCCGGTGGAGTGCGGTGGTCGGCACGACGCCGAGTTCGTCGGGGTGTGGCGCGCGCCGGACACGCCGTACCCGGCCAAGAACGCCGACTGGGCGCCCCTCTACGACGGCTGCCGCAGCGTCCTCGGCCGGTACGTGGGCGTGCCGGACGATTCCGACCTGCGGTTCCGCAGCGGCGTGGTGGTACGCCCGCCTGGCGCGGGGCGCTGGCGGGTGGGTGACCGGGGGGTCCGCTGTTACCTGTGGCTGAGCGACCGTACGGTCACCGCGTCGTTGAAGGGCGCGGGTCCGACCGGCCTGCCGGTACGGACGAAGTGAGGCCGGCGGGGCGCGGCCCGGGCCGGACGGGGTAGCCCAAACCACTCGTTGAGCCCCCGCCGCCCCCGGCGAGGATCGTTCGGGTTGACTGGGGGGATGGACCTTCCGACCGTCGACCTGCCGGCCCTGCCCAGTCTGCTGGCCGCGCCCGAGCCCGGCTGGGTCGAGACCACCGATGTGATCGTGGTCGGGTCCGGGGTGGCGGGGCTGACCGCCGCGCTGCACCTGCGGGAGGCGGGTCTGCACGTCACCGTCGTCACCAAGGTCAACATCGACGACGGTTCGACCCGGTGGGCGCAGGGTGGCATCGCCGCGGTGCTCGACCCGGCGGACACTCCGGCGGCGCACGCGCGGGACACCGAGATCGCCGGGGTGGGGCTCTGCGACCCGGCGGCGGTACGGGTCCTCGTCGAGGAGGGCCCGGCCCGGCTGCGGGAGCTGATGCGGATCGGCGCGGAGTTCGACCGCCATCCGGACGGCTCGCTGATGTTGACCCGCGAGGGTGGGCACCGGGCGGACCGGATCGTGCACGCGGGCGGCGACGCGACGGGTGCCGAGGTGCAGCGGGCGCTGCACGCCGCGGTGCAACGCGACCCGTGGATCCGGCTGGTCGAGCACGCTCTTGTGCTGGACCTGCTGCGCGCGCCCGGTGACGGCCCGGACGGCCTCGGCCCGGCCTGCGGGATCACCCTGCACGTACTCGGTGAGGGCAGTGCGGACGGCGTGGGCGCGCTGCTGGCCCGGGCGGTGGTGCTGGCCACCGGCGGGATGGGGCAGGTCTTCGCGGCCACCACCAACCCGGCGGTCTCCACCGGCGACGGGGTGGCGTTGGCGCTGCGGGCCGGCGCGGCGGTGACCGACGTCGAGTTCGTCCAGTTCCACCCGACCGCGCTGATCACCCCGTCCGGCACCGGGGTGCCCGGTGCCGGGCACGCGCAGCAGCCGCTCGTCTCCGAGGCGCTGCGCGGCGAGGGCGCGTACCTGGTGGACGGTGACGGCAAGCGGTTCATGGTGGGCCAGCACGAGCTGGCCGAGCTGGCCCCCCGCGACGTGGTGGCCAAGGGCATCCACCGGGTGCTGCTGGCCAGCGGCGCGGACCACGTCTTCCTCGATGCCCGGCACCTGGGCGGCGACTTCCTGGCCGCGCGGTTCCCCACCATCGTGGCGTCCTGCCTGGCGATCGGCGTGGACCCGGCCACCGACCTGATCCCGGTCGCACCGGCCGCGCACTACGCCTCCGGCGGCGTGCGCACCGACCTGCGCGGCCGTACGTCGATCCCCGGCCTGTACGCCTGCGGCGAGGTCGCCTGCACAGGCGTGCACGGCGCGAACCGGTTGGCCAGCAACTCGCTGCTGGAGGGGCTGGTGTTCTCCCGGCGCATCGCCGAGGACATCGCGGCCGGCCTGCCCGAGCAGGCGCAGCCGGCGGACGTCGGCGCGTGGCGCGGCGGCGCGGGCTGGGTGGTGCCGGCCGAGGCGACGTCGACGTTGCAGCGGGCGATGACCCGGGGCGCCGGGGTGCTGCGGTCGGCCGCGACGTTGGCCGGGACGGCGGCGACGCTGACCGAGCTGGGCGCGGCGCGGGGCCGACCCCGGACCGCCGACTGGGAGGCGACGAACCTGCTCACGGTGGCGTCGACGCTCGTCGCGGCGGCGTACGCGCGCGCCGAGACGCGGGGTTGCCACTGGCGGGAGGACTTCCCGACGGCCGACGAGCGGTGGCGGGGCCATTTCGTCGGCTCGGTCGGGGCACAGGGCGCGGTGACGCAGCAGTGGGAGGCAAATTCATGATCGAGTCGACCCGGACGGCGCTGCAGGCGGCCGGACTGGACCCGGAACAGGTACGACGGGTGGTCGAGACGGCGCTGGTCGAGGATCTGGGGCCGGATTTCCTGGACGTCACCAGCGTGGCGACCATCCCGGTCGAGCAGACCGACAGCGCCGACCTGGTGGCCCGCGCGGACGGCGTGGTGGCCGGGTTGGCCGTGGCCGCCGCCGTGTTCGAGTTGGTGGGCGAGGTGACGGACTTCGGTCGTACCGTCGAGGTGTCGGTGTCGGCCCGCGACGGCGAGCGGGTGGCCCGCGGCGACGTGCTGGCGACGGTGACCGGCCCGACCCGGCTGCTGCTCACGGCCGAGCGGACGGCGCTGAACCTGCTCTGCCGGATGTCCGGGGTGGCCACCCACACCCGGGCCTGGGCGGACGCCCTGGCCGGCACGAAGGCGATGGTGCTGGACACCCGCAAGACCACGCCGGGCCTGCGGGCGCTGGAGAAGTACGCGGTCCGGGCCGGCGGTGGCACCAACAAGCGGATGGGCCTCTATGACGTGGCCATGATCAAGGACAACCACAAGCTGGCGGCGGGGGGCATCACGGCGGCGTACCGGCGGGTCCGGGAGTCGTTCCCGGAGGTGCCGGTGCAGGTCGAGGTCACCACTGTCGCCGAAGCCGTGGAGGCGGTGGAGGCCGGCGCGGACTTCCTGCTCTGCGACAACATGACGCCGGAGCTGCTGGCCGAGGCGGTCGCCGCGGTGGGTGACCGGGCGGAGCTGGAGGCCACCGGCGGGCTGACCCTGGAGGTGGCGGCCCGCTACGCCGCCACCGGCGTCGACTTCCTCTCGGTGGGCGCGTTGACCCACTCGTCGCCGATCCTGGACATCGCGCTGGACCTGCGCACGAAGTAGTTGTCTAGGCTTCGAGCGTGCTGCTCTGCATCGACATCGGAAACACCAACACCGTGCTGGCGACCTTCGACGGCGACAAGCTGGTGCACTCCTGGCGGATCAAGACTGATGCCCGCTCCACGGCGGACGAGCTGGGCCTGATGTTCCGGGGTCTGCTCGCCGGGGACAACGTCGAGATCACCGGCGTGGCCGCCTGCTCGACGGTACCGGCCGCGCTGCGGTCGCTGCGCACCATGCTCAGCCGCTACTACGCTGACCTGCCGAGCGTGATCGTCGAGCCGGGAGTGCGGACCGGGGTGCAGCTCGCCATCGACAACCCGAAGGAGGTGGGCGCCGACCGGGTGGTGAACACCCTGGCCGCGTACACGCTCTACGGCGGGCCGTCGATCGTCGTGGACTTCGGCACCACCACCAACTTCGACGTGATCAGCGGTCGCGGCGAATTCCTCGGTGGCGCGTTCGCCCCGGGCATCGAGATCTCCTTCGACGCGCTCGCGGCCCGCGCCGCCCAGCTGCGCAAGGTCGAGGCGACCAGGCCCCGTTCGGTGATCGGCAAGAACACCGTGGAGTGCCTCCAGTCCGGCCTGTACTTCGGCTTCGCCGGGCAGGTGGACCGGATCGTCGAGCGGATGACCGAGGAGTTGGGCGAGGTGAAGGCCGTGATCGCCACCGGCGGCCTCGCCTCGCTGGTGATGAACGAGTGCCGGAGCATTACCCACCACGAGCCGATGATCACGCTGATCGGCCTGCGGATGGTCTACGACCGCAACGTCTGACCCCGGCCGCCGTCGAGGTCGGCCGCCGCGCCGGCCTCAGCGCCGCCGGGCCCGCAGCACGATCGTCCGGTACGGCAGGTCGACGGTCTCCCGTCCGACGAGATCGGGATGGCCCGCGAACAGGTCGCGCAGTTCCCGGTCGATGCGGGCGCGGCGGTCGGCCGGGGCGGTGAGCCAGTACGAGCGGGTGTGCAGCATCGCCACCACCTCGTCCGGCGTGAGGGTGGTGTGGTGCGGGAACTCGCCGGGTTCGATCGGTGTGAAGCCGGGGCCGAAGTCGTCGTACCTGCCGATCACGTCGCCGGCGTTGTCGCCCAGGTGGGCGATACGTCCCAGCTCGGCCACCCATCCGACCCGATCGTCCCGCAGGTTCCAGATCGGGGCGAACGTCCCGCCGGCCCGCAGCACCCGTGCGATCTCGGCGTGGGCCCGGTCCCGGTCGAACCAGTGGTACGCCTGGCCCACCACCACGGCGTCCGCGTCGCCGTCCGGCAGCGGGACGGCCTCCGCGTTGCCGGCCAGCGCGCTGCTTCCCGGAGTGACGGCGTCGAGTTGGGCGCGCATCCCCGGGTCCGGCTCCACCGGCGTCACGCGGTGCCCGAGGGCGAGCACCTGGCGGGTGAGGATGCCGGTGCCCGCGCCGAGGTCGACCACGCGGGCGTCGCGCAACCCGTCGAGTGCCCAGCGCAGCGCCGCTTCGGGATAGCGGGGTCGGAACCGGTCGTAATCGCTCGCCGCGACGCCGAACGAGAGCGCCTGAGTGTGATCGACCATGACGGGCAGGTTATCCCGTAACAGCCTCCGGAGCGCTTGAGTACGCTCGGGCCTGACCCCTGAATCTCCCGTGACGAGGAAGCGTGCCGTGAGCGAGCAGAACGCCGTGCCAGTGGACCCCGCCGACGACCTTCCGGAGCAGATGAAGGTCCGCCGGGAGAAGCGGGACCGGATGCTCGCCGAGGGCGTCGAGCCCTATCCGGTCGGATTCCCCCGGACCACCACCCTGGCCGAGATCCGGGAACGCTACGCCGACCTGGAGACGGACACCGCCACCGGCGACGAGGTCTCGGTCACCGGCCGGGTGATCTTCGTACGCAACACCGGGAAGCTCTGCTTCGCGACCCTGCGCGACGGCGACGGCACCGAGTTGCAGGCCATGCTCTCCCTCGACCGGGTCGGCCCGGAGCGGCTGGAGGCATGGAAGCGCCTGGTCGACCTGGGTGACCACGTCGGCGTGACCGGCGAGGTGATCACCAGCCGCCGGGGCGAGCTGTCCGTGCTGGCGCAGCGGTGGGAGATGACCGCCAAGGCGCTGCGACCGTTGCCGGTGGCGCACAAGCCGCTCTCCGAGGAGGCCCGGGTCCGGCAGCGCTACGTGGACCTGATCGTCCGCCCGCAGGCCCGGCAGATGGTCCGTACCCGGGCGGCGGCGGTACGCAGCTTGCGCGATTCACTGCACGGTCAGGGTTTCATCGAGGTGGAAACTCCGATGCTGCAACTCCTGCACGGCGGTGCGGCGGCCCGACCGTTCGTGACCCACAGCAATGCGTTGAGCACCGATCTGTATCTGCGAATCGCGCCGGAACTGTTTTTGAAGCGCGCCGTCGTCGGTGGTGTCGACCGCGTCTTCGAGATCAACCGCAACTTCCGTAATGAGGGTGTCGACTCTTCGCACTCGCCGGAGTTCGCGATGCTGGAGACCTACCAGGCGTACGGCGACTACGACACGATGGCCGAGTTGACCCGCAATCTCGTGCAACAGGCCGCCATCGCGGTCGGCGGCTCGACGGTGGTGACCCACGCGGACGGGCGGGAGTTCGACCTGGGCGGCGAGTGGCGATCGGTGACCCTGTTCGGGGTCCTTTCCGAGGCGCTCGGGGAGGAGGTCACGGTCCGCACCGAACGCTCCCGGCTGGTCGAGTACGCGGACAAGGTGGGATTGGCCGTGGACCCGAAGTGGGGCCCCGGCAAGCTCGCCGAGGAACTGTTCGAGGAACTGGTCGTCCCCGGCCTGCAGGCGCCCACCTTCGTGCGCGACTACCCGGAGGAGACCAGCCCACTGACCCGGGCGCACCGCAGCGAGCCGGGGCTGGCCGAGAAGTGGGACCTCTACGTGCTCGGCTTCGAGCTGGGCACCGCGTACTCCGAGCTGGTCGACCCCGTGGTGCAGCGGGAACGGCTGGTGGCCCAGGCGCAGCTCGCGGCCCGGGGCGATGACGAGGCGATGCGTCTCGACGAGGACTTTCTCCGGGCCATGGAGTACGGAATGCCGCCGGCCGGGGGTATGGGAATGGGAATCGACCGGCTGTTGATGGCCCTGACCGGCCTCGGAATTCGGGAAACGATCCTCTTCCCGTTGGTCCGCCCGGAGTAGTCGCCCGCCGACTCCCTGCGAGTCGTAACGGCATCCTATTGACGAGGCGAGCAGCGCGCGGGTTATTGTGCTCTCATTAGCAGGAGCGCCCTGCTCGAAAGGAATGTGGGACGTGGCCAAGCAGATCATTCACAAGCTGGTCGATGACCTGGACGGCGGGGACGCGGACGAGACCGTCAAGTTCGCGCTCGACGGCGTTCAGTACGAGATCGACCTGTCCGGCGCCAACGCCGCGAAATTGCGCGACGTATTCGCGCCGTACGTCGGGGCCGGCACCAAGGTGGGTCGCGGTGGCGTGGTGATCGGTGGGCGGGCCGCCCGCGGTCGCGGTGGCGCCACCGCCGACCGGGAGCAGAACAAGGCGATCCGGGAGTGGGCCAAGAAGGCCGGCAAGGACATCTCGGACCGCGGTCGTATTCCGCAGGAGATCGTCGACGAGTACCACGCCAAGCGCTGATCCCTCAGCTGACCGGTGGCGGCGGCCACCGCAGGGCGACACCGACGCCGGGCCGGAGCATTCTCCGGGCCGGCGTCGCCGTCTTCGTGCCCCGTCGGGCCGGCGTCGCCGTCCGGCTGGCGTCGGCGGCCCGGTCGGAGGCGGGAATGTCGGACGGCCCGACCGACGTTGTCCACAGGCGGTGGAGAAGTTTTCCACAACCTGTGGATGACCGTCCCAGACCCCCGCCGGGCCCATTCGAGGGCGGCGGAGGGCTTCCGCGTGGTCGACCGGATTTCGCTCTACGCGTAGCGACAGGGGTACCGGAACACCTCCTGAGCGCGGACGGTTGTGCAAAACGACGTGGAACCGACCCGGACCGGAGAGACACGACCTCAGCTGAGTCGGTCAGCGACGATAGAGTAAGGAGGCACGGACGCCCGTCCCGGACGTTCGTGCACCGGCCCCGCCAAGATCTTGACCATCAAGGCGCACGGCACGTGAGGAGCACGAGGGCATGTTCGAGCGGTTCACCGACCGAGCGCGACGGGTTGTCGTCCTGGCCCAAGAAGAGGCCCGGATGCTCAACCACAACTACATCGGTACGGAGCACATCCTGCTGGGCCTCATCCACGAGGGTGAGGGTGTCGCCGCCAAGGCTCTGGAGAGCCTCGGCATCTCCCTGGAGGGCGTGCGCCAGCAGGTCGAGGAGATCATCGGCCAGGGCCAGCAGGCGCCGAGCGGGCACATCCCGTTCACGCCGCGGGCCAAGAAGGTGCTGGAGCTGTCGCTGCGCGAGGCGCTGCAGCTCGGCCACAACTACATCGGCACGGAGCACATCCTGCTCGGGCTGATCCGCGAGGGTGAGGGCGTCGCCGCCCAGGTGCTGGTCAAGCTCGGCGCCGACCTCAACCGGGTCCGCCAGCAGGTGATCCAGCTCCTCTCCGGCTACCAGGGCAAGGAGCCCGCCGCGGCGGGTGCCGCGCCGGGTGAGGCCGCGCCGTCGACCAGCCTGGTGCTGGACCAGTTCGGCCGTAACCTGACCCAGGCCGCCCGCGAGGGCAAGCTCGACCCGGTCATCGGGCGCGAGAAGGAAATCGAGCGGGTCATGCAGGTGCTCTCCCGCCGTACCAAGAACAACCCGGTCCTGATCGGTGAGCCCGGCGTCGGTAAGACCGCCGTGGTGGAGGGGCTGTCCCAGAAGATCATCAAGGGCGAGGTGCCCGAGACTCTGAAGGACAAGCAGCTCTACACGCTCGACCTCGGTGCGCTGGTCGCGGGCTCCCGCTACCGCGGTGACTTCGAGGAGCGCCTCAAGAAGGTGCTCAAGGAGATCCGCACCCGGGGCGACATCATCCTGTTCATCGACGAGATCCACACCCTGGTGGGTGCGGGTGCCGCCGAGGGCGCGATCGACGCCGCCAGCATCCTCAAGCCGATGCTGGCCCGTGGTGAGCTCCAGACCATCGGCGCCACCACGCTCGACGAATACCGCAAGCACCTGGAGAAGGACGCCGCACTCGAGCGTCGTTTCCAGCCGATCCAGGTGGGTGAGCCGTCGCTGGCGCACACCATCGAGATCCTCAAGGGCCTGCGGGACCGTTACGAGGCGCACCACCGGGTCAGCATCACGGACGCCGCGCTGGTGGCCGCCGCGACGCTCGCCGACCGGTACATCTCGGACCGCTTCCTTCCGGACAAGGCGATCGACCTGATCGACGAGGCCGGTGCCCGGATGCGTATCCGTCGGATGACCGCGCCGCCAGACCTGCGTGACTTCGACGAGCGCATCGCCCAGGTGCGCCGCGACAAGGAGTCCGCGATCGACGCGCAGGACTTCGAGCGCGCCGCCCAGCTGCGTGACAAGGAGAAGCAGCTCCTCGGTCAGAAGGCGCAGCGGGAGAAGGAGTGGAAGGCCGGTGACCTGGACGTCGTCAGCGAGGTCGATGACGAGCAGATCGCCGAGGTGCTCGGCAACTGGACCGGCATCCCGGTCTACAAGCTGACCGAGGAGGAGACCTCGCGCCTGCTGCGCATGGAGGACGAGCTGCACAAGCGCGTCATCGGCCAGGAGGACGCGGTCAAGGCGGTCTCGAAGGCGATCCGGCGTACCCGGGCCGGCCTGAAGGACCCGAAGCGCCCGTCCGGCTCGTTCATCTTCGCCGGTCCGTCCGGTGTCGGTAAGACCGAGCTGTCCAAGGCGCTCGCCGAGTTCCTCTTCGGCAGCGAGGACGCCCTCATCCAGCTGGACATGTCCGAGTTCCACGACCGGTACACGGTGTCCCGCCTCGTGGGTGCCCCTCCCGGCTACGTCGGTTACGACGAGGGTGGCCAGCTGACCGAGAAGGTGCGTCGTCGGCCGTTCTCGGTGGTCCTCTTCGACGAGATCGAGAAGGCCCACCCGGACGTGTTCAACACGCTCCTGCAGATCCTCGAGGACGGTCGGCTCACCGACGGTCAGGGCCGGATCGTGGACTTCAAGAACACGGTCATCATCCTGACCACCAACCTGGGCACCCGCGACGTGGCCAAGGCGGTGTCGCTGGGCTTCCAGGCGTCGGAGGACTCCGAGTCCAACTACGACCGGATGAAGCAGAAGGTCAACGACGAGCTCAAGCAGCACTTCCGGCCTGAGTTCCTCAACCGGATCGACGACACCATCGTCTTCCACCAGCTGCGCCAGAACGAGATCCTCTCGATCGTGGACATCATGATCCAGCGGATCGAGACGCAGCTGCGGAACAAGGACATGGGTCTGGAGCTGACCGACAACGCCAAGAAGTACCTGGCCGCGAAGGGCTTCGACCCGGTGCTCGGTGCCCGTCCGCTGCGTCGCACGATCCAGCGCGACATCGAGGACAACCTCTCCGAGCGGATCCTGTTCAACGAGCTGACCCCCGGTCAGATCGTCGTGGTGGACTGCGAGGGCGACCCGAACGACATCGACAAGTCCAAGCTCGTCTTCCGGGGCGCGGACAAGCCGGTGGAGGTTCCGGACGCCGTTCCGGCCGACCTCGGTGGCACCGCCGCCGGCACCACGGCAGCGGCGACGGACGAGGTGGCATAACCAGCAGCACAAGGGGCGGGGCTCCGGCGGCGCAAGCCACCGGGGCCCCGCCCCTTGTCGTGTGCCTGCCCAGCGGCCGCGCCCGCCGTCCGGGCGCTGCCTGCCCAGGGGTGGGGCGTTCGGCGGTCCGGCGTGCCTGCCCCGGGGGTGGCGTCCGGTGGTCCGGCGTGCCTGCCCAGTCGTGCGCCAAACGCCACGCCTGCGCTGCCTCAGCGGCGTATCCGCCGATCCCTGTCACGCAACATCAGGGAAACTGCTGCCTCCCGGCGGTCGGAAGCAGCAGTTTCCCTGATGTTGTGCGGCGGTCCGGCCGGGAACGCTGGCAAGATCGCGCAGCATCCTGGATGTAGTGGCATCCGACGCGTCCGAGACCACTACATCCAGGATCGAGCGTGATCTAGCGCCGAACGCCGAACGCCGAACGCCGAACGCCGAACGCCGAACGCCGAACGCCGAACGCGTGGGCGCAGAGCGCGTGGGCGCCCAAAGACCCGGCGGCTCAGTGGGTGAGGTCGGCGGTGGGGTTGGCTGGGCCGTCGCCGGCCAGCCGGAACGAGTCGGCGCCGACCGGTTCCACCAGGCCGTCCTGTACCAGGCCGGCCAGGGCGCGGGCGCGCTGTACGTCGTCGGTCCACACCTGGTCGAGTCGCTGGTGCGGGACCGGGCCGGTGCTTTCCCGGAGCACCCCGAGCAGCAGTCCGCGTACCTGCCGGTCGGTGCCCGCGTACCGCTGCGGTCGGCGGGTCGGGCCGGTCGGCGGCTCCTGCCCGGAGGCCCGCCAGGCGCAGATCGACTCGACCGGGCAGGCCGTGCAGCGCGGCGTACGGGCCGTGCAGAGCACCGCCCCCAACTCCATGAACGCGGCGCTGGCCAGCGCGGCGGCGGCCGGCTCCGGGGGCAGCAGCTCCTCGGTGGCGACCAGGTCGGCGGGGCGGGTGACGGGTCCGGCGTCCGACTCACCGGCCACGGCGCGACAGACCACCCGTCGTACGTTGGTGTCGACCACCGGGTGCCGCTGCCCGAACGCGAACGCCGCCACCGCACGCGCGGTGTACGTGCCCACGCCGGGCAGCGCCAGTAGCTGCTCCAGCCGGTCGGGCACCTGGCCGCCGTGCCGGTCCACGATAGCCACGGCGCACTCCCGCAGCCGGACGGCGCGGCGGGGATAGCCGAGACGCCCCCACATGCGGATCGCCTCGGCCGGGGTGTCGGCCGCCAGGGCCGCCGGGTCGGGCCAGCGGGCCAGCCAGGCGTGCCAGGCCGGCACCACCCGGACCACCGGCGTCTGCTGGAGCATGACCTCGCTGACCAGGATGGCCCACGGGCTCACGTCGGGTCCCCGCCACGGCAGGTCACGGGCGTGCTGCTGGAACCATCGGCTGACCAGCGCGGCGAAATCGGGTTGAGTCATGGCGTCGTCGATGATGTCACGCGGTCCGGTCCCGCTGGTTGGGCGGCTCGGGCGGGGTGTGGTGGGGGTGGTGGGCGGATCGGGCAGAATGCGCGGATGAACGAGCTCGCGATCACCGTCATCGGCCGGGACCGGCCGGGCATCGTGGCCGACGTCGCCGAGGTGCTGGCCCGGCTGGGCGCGAACCTCACCGACAGCACGATGACGCGGCTGCGGGGGCATTTCGCGATGACCCTCATCTGCACCGGCCCGGCCGCCGCCGAGGTGGAGGCGGCGTTGGCGCCGCTCGCGGCCGAGGGGCAACTGCTGGCGACCGTACGCGCGGTGACGCCGGACGGTGCGGTGACGCCGGCCGGCGAGCCGTACGTGCTGGCGGTGCACGGGTCGGACCGGATGGGCATCGTGGCGGCGATGACCCGGGTGCTGGTGGACGCCGGTGGCAACGTCACCGACCTGAGCACCCGGTTGGCCGGTTCGCTCTACGTGGTGTTGGCCGAGGTCGAGCTGCCGGCGGGGGTCGTCGAGTCGTTGACCGAACGGTTGCACCGGACGGCCGCCGAGGTGGGGGTCGAGGTCACCCTCCGGCCGGCAGACCCGGATCTGCTGTGAGTGACGGGCGGGGCGAGGCGTACGCCGGTCTGGGGGACTGGACGCCGGATTCGCTGGCGGTGGTGGGTGAGGTACGGGCCGTCGTGTCCGCCCCGCACCCGGTGCTGAGCCGGGCCGGCGGCGATGTCGATCCAACCGCCGAGGAGACCGTCCGGCTGGCCGCCGACCTGGTCGCCACGATGCGGGTGTCGCCGGGCTGTGTGGGTCTGGCGGCGCCGCAGGTCGGCGTGGGCGCCCGGGTCTTCGCCGTCGACGTGACCGGTCATCCGAAGGCGGTCACCGTGCACGGCACGTTCGTGCTGTGCAATGCCCGGGTGGTCGAGGCGACCCGGTGGAAGCCGGGCCGGGAGGGGTGCATGTCCGTGCCGGACCTGACCGGCGACGTGAAGCGGGCCAGTCGGCTCGTGGTGGAGGGTGATCTGCCGGGCACGGGCGCGGCGGTCCGGTTGGTGACGGACGGTTTCGAGGCGCGGGCGTTGCAGCACGAGATCGACCACTGTGAGGGGCTGCTCTTCCTGGACCGGGTGGCCGGCGCGCACGCGGTCTACCAGCGCAAGGTCTATCTCTGAGCGGGCGGCTGCCAGTCCTCAGTGGACGATTGACGCGCTGCCCCGCTGACGCTCCGGCGCGTCGTGACCCGCCGGTGGGTGCGGCGCGACTACGGTGGGGGGCATCATGCGTCTGACGGTCGGCCCCCTGCCACCCGCCGTGTACTGGCGGCGTCGCGCCGTCGTATTCGGAGCGGGGCTTCTTTTCCTGATTGTCCTGCTCTACTCCTGCACCGGCTCGAATCGCTCCGGCGGTCAACCGCGGGCCGGGGCGACGTCGACCCCCACTTCGACGGCGAGCCCGGGAGCGGTGGGGCCGGTCCTGACCCCGCAGTCGGGGGCCCCGGCGGCGTCCGGGTCCGCGGAGCCGAACGCCACCGAGTCCGGCGGTCCGGATGCCACGGGTACGAACGACGCGAATCCGGGGTCCGGGACCACCACCGACGACCCACCGCCGGGTTCGGCCGCGGGCTCGGTCGACGACGGCACCTGCACCGACGCGGAGATCAGCGTGACGTCGGTGGCGCGGCCCACCTCGGTACAGCGCGGCGCGGTGGTCGACCTGCAACTGAAGATCAAGAACACCTCGGACCGTACGTGCAGCCGTAACGTCGGCGCCGACCTCCAGGAGATCTTCGTCAAGGCCGGTGCCGAGAAGGTGTGGTCGTCCGACACCTGCGGCAAGGTCCAGGGCTCGGACGTGCAGTCGTTCACACCCGGGTTCGAGCGCTCCTACACGGTGGGCTGGAACGGGCGGGACACCAGCCGCTGCGACGGCGCGGGGCTCGCGGCGGGGCCGTTCGCGCCGGCGGGGACGTACCAGGTGTTCGCCCGGGTCGGCACCAAGTACAGCGCGCCCGCGAAGATCACCATCACCGGCTGAGTCGGCACCCCACGCCGCCGGGGCGGCGGCGGATCAGACGTACCGCTCGAGGATGGAAGCCTCGGCGAGCCGGGACAGGCCCTCGCGGACGCCGCGGGCCCGGGCGTCGCCCACCCCCTCGACGGCCTGCAGGTCCTCCACCGTCGCGCCCAGCAGCCGCTGGAGGCTGCCAAAGTGCAGCACCAGGCGGTCGACCACGGCCACCGGCAGGCGCGGAACCTTGGCCAGCAGCCGGAAACCACGCGGGCTGACGGCGGCGTCCAGCGCGTCCGACGCGGACGGGTAGCCGATCGCCTTGGCGACCGACACCAGGTCGATCAGCTCGGTGGCACCCAGCAGATCCAGCTCGACCAGCGCCTCGTCGAGCGTGCGGGACTTACGGCCGACGGGCAGGTAGTCCCGGATGACGAGGGTGCGGTCGGCGTCGACGCCGGCCATCAGCTCGTCGAGTTGGAGAGCGAGCAGCCGACCGTCGGTGCCCAGCTCCACGACGTAGCCGGCGATCTCGTCGGCGATCCGGCGGACCATCTCCAGCCGCTGCACCACCGCCACCGCGTCCCGCACGGTGACCAGGTCTTCGATCTCGAGTGCGGAGAGCGTGCCGGAGACCTCGTCCAGCCGGAGCTTGTAGCGCTCGAGGGTGGCCAGCGCCTGGTTGGCCCGGGAGAGGATCGCCGCCGAGTCGTCCAGGACGTGTCGCTGACCGTTGACGTAGAGGCTGATGATCCGCATCGACTGGCTGACCGAGATCACCGGGTAGCCGGTCTGCCGGGCGACCCGCTCGGCGGTGCGGTGCCGGGTGCCCGACTCCTCCGTCGGAATGGACGGATCGGGCATCAGGTGCACGGCCGCCCGGACGATGCGGGTGCCGTCGCTGGACAGCACCACGGCGCCGTCCATCTTGCACAGCTCCCGGACCCGGGTCGCGGAGAACTCGACGTCCAACGGGAAGCCGCCGGTGCAGAGCCCCTCGACCACCTTGTCGTAGCCGAGCACGATGAGCGCGCCGGTGCGGCCCCGCAGGATGCGCTCCAGGCCGTCGCGGAGGGCGGTGCCGGGTGCCATCAGGGCGAGATTCGCCCGCAGCGGATCGCCGGCGCCCCCGGCAGCGGCGGTTACGCTCACGCTGACCGGGCGGGCCGGCGAGCCCACGGTGCCGGTGCGGGCCTGGGGCGGCGCTCCGGCAGGCTTGGTGGTATCGCGGTCGATCGGCACGGGCACAGTCTACGGACTGCCGTGCGGTGGGTGCTGTCGTGGTTACTGTGATGTGTCACGATGCCGCCCTTCGAACCGTTTCCACTTGCGCCGATGCTGTCCGTTATCGCCGTTGGCGTCGGCACGCTGAGTCACTCGGCGGACGCGCGAGCCGCGTGTTGCAGGGCCGAGCGCACGTCAGTGACCTCCGTCACCCGCATCTGGTCGGGCCCGGCGCCGGTGCTGGCCGGGCCACAACCCGGCGGCACCAGTGCCACCTTGAACCCGAGGCGGGCGGCCTCGGCCAACCGTCGCGGCACCGCCCCGACCCGGCGCACCTCGCCGGTCAGCCCCACCTCGCCGATCGCCACGAGATGCGGCGCGATCGCCAGGTTGAGCCCTCCCGAGGCGACCGCCAGCGCGACGGCCAGGTCGGCCGCCGGCTCCACCACCCGGATGCCGCCCACGGTGGCCGCGAAGACCTCCCGGTCGTGCAGGGTCAACCGCTCGGTACGCCGTTGCAGGACCGCGAGCACCATGGCCAGGCGGGCCGAGTCCAGGCCCGAGACCGTCCGGCGGGGCGAGCCGGCAACCGTCGCACCGATCAGCGCCTGCACCTCGGTGACCAGCGCCCGTCGCCCCTCCATCGCCACCGTCACGCAGGTGCCGGGTACGGGTTCGGAGTAGCGGGTGAGGAAGAGCCCGGACGGGTCGGCCAGACTGCTGATGCCGCCCTCGTGCATCTCGAAGCAGCCCACCTCGTCGGCGGCCCCGAACCGGTTCTTGACGCCGCGTACCAGCCGCAGCGAGGAGTGCTTGTCGCCCTCGAAGTGCAGCACCACGTCGACCAGGTGCTCCAGCACGCGGGGCCCGGCGACCTGGCCGTCCTTGGTGACGTGCCCGACCAGCACGGTGGCGATGCCCCGCTCCTTGGCGACCGACACCAGCGCGGCGGTGACCGCGCGTACCTGTGTCACGCCGCCCGGCACCCCCTCGGTGCCGGTGGTCGAGATGGTCTGCACCGAGTCGAGGACCAGCAGGCCCGGCTTGACCGCGTCGAGGTGCCCGAGCACCGCCGCCAGGTCGCTCTCGGCCGCCAGGTAGAGCTGGTCGTGCAGGGTGCCCATCCGCTCGGCGCGCAGCCGGACCTGACTGACCGACTCTTCCCCGCTGACGACCAGGGACGGGCTGCCGGCGCCCACTGCCCACTGCTGCGCCACGTCGAGCAGGAGGGTCGACTTGCCCACGCCGGGCTCGCCGGCGAGCAGCACGACCGCCCCGGGCACCAGGCCGCCACCGAGCACCCGGTCCAGCTCGCTCACGCCGGTCGGCCGGGCGCGGGCCGGAGCGGCGCTGATGGTGGCGATCGGTCGGGCCGGTTCGGCCGGCATTCGCGAGCTGACCACCCGACCGGAGACGGTCGGCCCGGTCAGCGTCGACTCCACCACCGAACCCCACTCGCCGCACTCCGGGCAGCGACCCACCCACTTGGGCGGCTGGTGCCCGCAGGCGTCGCACTCGTACGCCGGGCGCGGCTCTCGGGTGGCGGACCGGGCACGGGGTGCACCGGCCGCGCCGCCACGGCCGGAGGTCGATCGGGAGGTGGTCACATCAGGACGCTAGCCCTCTCGTACGACGAAAACACCCCGGCGTGGTGGTTCCCACGCCGGGGTGTTCGCGGTACTCAGGATCGGCTCACTCGTGGGTGGTGCCGCCCTCGTCGCCCTCGTGGCCGCCCTCGCGCTCGATGATCGGCGAGGCGGGGGCCGCCGGGGTGAGCGGCACCGCGATCGGCGCCGGGCCGGTGACCGTGTTGCCGTTGCCGAAGTCGAAGGTCACCATGACGTTCTGGCCGGAACGCAGCGCCTCGGTCAGACCGACGAGCCGCAGCTGCGAGGTGGCCTCCGAGTTGAGCTGGAGGTAGCTCAGCGGGGCCAGCTCGATGCGGGCGGGCTGACCCGGCGCGGCCGGGCTGGCGGAACCGGAGGCCCGCGCCGACTCCGGGGCGGACGGGGTCGCCGACGACGAGCCGGTCTCGGACGGGGTCGCCGACGGGCTGGCCGAGCCGGACTCGCGGGTCGACGGGCTGGCCGAACCCGACGGGGTCGCGGACGCCGACTCCGAGGCCGACTCCGACGGCGTCGGGCTGGCCGAGCCACCCGAGATCAGCACCTCGCGGGCGCTCTGGGTGGTGACGGTGACCGTCACGGTGCTCTTCGAGTCGTTGTAGATCACCGCGTTGAGCGGGGCGTCCTGACCGGCCCGGTATCCCTCGGTGCCGGGGTAGGCCACCAGCAGGCCCCGCACCGAGTAGGCGCCGTTGGGGGTCGTGAGGTTGACGCCCTGGACCGACGGCTCCTTCTCGGCGGTCTCGGCGACCTGACCGGCGCCGCAGCCTGACGCAAGCAGGCTGGTGGCCGCCGCGATCCCGGACAGCAGCAGGGCTGCCCGCCGGGATCCCCTGATCGAGCGCGTCACGTCGGTCCTCCTCGTTACGATCCCCACCCGGGCGCACGCCGGGCGAGGTGGCCATACCCGCGCAGACCGCGCTCCAGGGTAGTTGGAGCTGATCGAGGCCCGCACGGGGACCCGGCAATGCCACCCGCCGGGGTGCCCTCACACCACCCGACCGCTCGCCACCAGCAGCGCGACGTCGATGAGCGCCACCAGCATCACCGCCCGGAAGGCAGCCACCGGCCGCCGACCCGCCCGGGCCGCCGAGCGCCCGGCGTACCAGCTCAGCGGTGGCACGACCGCGGCCGTGCCGACCGCCGCGAGCCCGAGGACGGACGGCGGCCCGGGCGGTCCCAGCACCAGGACGGCGGTCGCGGCGAGCAGCAGCCCGGCCGCGGCGGCCCGGCTGCCCGCCGCGCCGAGGCGGTGCGGCAGGCCGCGTACGCCGGTGCGGGCGTCGTCGGCGAGATCGGGCAGCACGTTGGCGAAGTGCGCGCCGGCCCCGAGGCAGGCCGCCGCCGTCAGCAGCCAGAGCGGCGGGGTCGGCTCGCCCGGCAGCGCCAGCACCACGAAGCCGGGCAGCGCGCCGAAGGAGACCGCGTACGGCACCACCGAGAGGACGGTGGCCTTGAGCGGCCAGTCGTAGAGCAGCGCGGAGACCAGGGCGACCGTGAGCCAGAGGGCCGCCCGGGGGTTCGTGGTCAGCGCCAGCAGCGGGCAGGCCAGCGCGGCCACCGCCGCGGCCCAGGCCGTGCCGCGCCGGCCCACCGCGCCGGCGGCGACCGGTTTGTCGGTACGCCCCACCGTGGCGTCCCGCTCGGCGTCCAGCGCGTCGTTGGTCCAGCCGACCGCGAGCTGGCTGGCGAGCACCGCGAGCACCACCGAGGCGATTCCCGTCGGCCGGTGCCCCACTCCCCAGGCCAGCAGACCGGACACTGTGGTCACCGCGGCGGCCGGTTCCGGATGGCTCGCTCTGACCAGCCCTAACACCCTCGACGACATAAGGGAAGTCTGGTCGTTACCGAGCAGTCGTGCCACGCTCGGAGCCATGCGAGACGTGGCGTCGACCGCTCAGCGGGTGCTGCCGCGCAACGACCCGCGCCAGTACGACGACCTGGCCGGCGAGTGGTGGCGACCCGACGGCGCGTTCGCGATGCTGCACTGGCTGGCCGAGGCCCGCGCGGCACTCGTACCGCCGGCGAGGAGTCCGGGCGCGGTCCTGGTCGATCTGGGCTGCGGCGCCGGGCTGCTCGCGCCGCACCTGGCCGGCAAGGGCTACCGGCACGTCGGGGTGGACCTGACCCGGTCGGCGCTGGTCCAGGCCGCCGGGCACGGCGTACGCGTGGTGCAGGGCGACGCCATGGCGGTGCCGCTGCCCGACGGGTGCGCCGACGTGGTCTCCGCCGGTGAACTGCTCGAACATGTGCCGGACTGGCCGCGCGCGGTGGCCGAGGCGTGTCGCCTGCTGCGCCCCGGCGGGCTGCTGGTGCTGGACACGCTCAACGACACGGCGCTGGCTCGGCTGGTCGCGGTGCGGATCGCCGAACGGCTGCCGACCGTGCCGCGCGGCATCCACGATCCACGGTTGTTCGTGGACGCCCGGGCGCTGGTGGCCGAGTGCGCCCGGCACGGTGTCGAGCTGCGCCTGCGTGGGATACGGCCGCAGGTCGGCGGGTTGCTCGCCTGGCTGGTGCGGCGGGCCCGTGGGGCCCGGACGCCCGGTACGCCGTCGACCGGCCGCGCGCCGCGCATCGTGCCGACCCGGTCCACCGCCGTGCTCTACCAGGGCCGGGGGGTCCGCAGAGGATAGTCGGCTCGTGGCGGGGTATGGGACGCCGAGGAGGGAGCGATATGACGGTGCACGCGCTTGCGGCGGCCCGCCGATTGACGCCGCGGTTCGCCGCGCGGGCGGCCGAGCACGACCGGGACGGCTCCTTCCCGGCCGACGACTTCCGGGACCTGCGGGAGGCCGGCCTGTTCGGGCTGATGGTCCCGCGCGAACTCGGTGGCCTCGGGGCGAGCTTCGCGGAGTACACCGCGGTCGCCACCGAGCTGGCCCGGGGCAACGGCGCGACGGCGCTGGTGTTCAACATGCACGCCTCGGTGACCGGCGCGCTGGGCGCGGTCACCGAGGAGTTGGCCGAGGCGCTGGGCGTGTCGGAGGAGGCGCTGGCCGCCCGGGACCGGCTGCTCACCGCCGCCGCCCAGGGCGCTTGGTACGGCGTGGCGATGAGCGAGCGGGGCACCGGCGCCCGGCTGTCGCAGTTGAGCACCGTCTACCAGCCGACCGACGACGGTTGGCACCTCAAGGGCAGCAAGACCTTCTGCTCCGGGGCCGGGCACGCCGACGGCTACCTGGTGGCCGCGCGCAGCTCCACCGACCAGTCGGTGGTGTCGCAGTTCCTGGTGCCGGCCGGTGCCGGTCTGAGCGTCGAGCCGACCTGGGACGCCCTCGGCATGCGTGCCACCTCGTCGCACGACCTGCACCTGGACGTCACCGTGCCGGGCGACCGCCTGCTCGGCGGGGTCGAGGGGCTGGCGCTCGTGATCGCCCAGCTCATGCCGCACTGGCTGGTGGCCAGCTACGCGGCCGTCTACGTGGGGGTGGCCCGGGCGGCCATCGACGCGGCGGCCGAGCATCTCAACGCCCGTAACCTGGCCGGCCTGCCGGCGGTGCGCTCGCGGCTGGGCCGGGCCGACGCGGCGACGGCGGCGGCCGAACTGGCGGTGGCCGAGGCGGCCCGCCGGGTCGACGACGCGCCGGGTGACGCGGAGACCAACCGCTGGGTGTGGCGGGCGAAGCTGCTGGCCGGGACGACCGCCGCCGAGGTGGCGGCGTCGATGCTGGAGGCGGCGGGCACGTCGGCGACCCGGCGTGGCCATCCGTTGGAACGGCTCTACCGGGATGCCCGGTGCGGCTCACTGCACCCGGCGACCTCGGACGTCTGCGCGGACTGGCTGGGCATCGCCGCGCTGGGCGGGGACCCGGACCGCGACGGATCGGTACCGCGTTGGTGAGCCGGTGTCGCGGTACGCGCACGGTGCAGGGGCCGGCCGAGTCGGCCGGTGGGACGGCCAGGGGGAGGACAGCGTCTGACGAGAGGTGGGGATCGTGTCCGTACCAGTGATCGCGGGGCTCGGGACAGCACAGCCGCCGGCCGCTTCGCAGGACGAGTTGTGGGAGGGCTTCTTCTCCCGGCACTTCACCGGCAGCACCCGGGCGTTGGCCGAGCGGATCTTCGCGAACTCGGGGGTGACCCGACGGCAGGCCGCGGTCAACCCGTTGCTCGAGGATGTCTCGGACTGGCCGACCGAGCGCCGGATGCGTCGCTACCAGGTGGAGGCGCTGCCGCTGGGTAAGGAGGCGGTGGGGCGCGCGTTGACCGCCGCCGGCCTGGACGCCGGCGACGTCGGGATGTTCATCGTCTGTTCCTGCACCGGGTACGCCACGCCGGGGCTGGACATCCTGCTCGCCCGCGACCTGGGCATGGCGGCGGACACCCAGCGCATGTTCGTCGGCCACATGGGCTGCTACGCGGCGCTGCCCGGGCTGGGCGCGGCGAGTGACTTCGTCACCGCCCGGGGGCGGCCGGCGTTGCTGCTCTGCGCGGAGCTGACCAGCCTGCACATCCAGCCGTCCACGGCCCGCGTAGACACCCAGCAGATCATCTCGCACGCGCTCTTCTCGGACGCCGCCGTCGCCGCCGTGGTGGTGCCCGGCGGCCGGGGGTACGCGTTGCGCGAGGTCGCCTCGGTCACCGACACCTCGACGGCCGACCACATGACCTGGGACGTCACCGACGCCGGGTTCCGGATGGGGCTGTCGTCGAAGGTCCCGCAGGTCCTGTCCCGGCACGTACGCGGTCTGGTCGACGACCTGTTGGCCCGGCACGGCGGCACCGTCTCCGAGGTGGACGGTTGGGCCGTGCACCCGGGTGGGCCACGGATCCTCAACGTGGTGGAGCGGGAGTTGGCCCTGCCGCCGCAGGCGTTGGCCGCGTCCCGTGCGACGCTCGACGAGCACGGCAACTGCTCGTCGCCGACGGTGCTGTTGATCCTGGACCGGCTGGCCCGTTCGACGCCGCCGCCCCGGCGGGTGGTCATGCTGGCGTTCGGTCCGGGACTCACCCTGTACGCGGTCCTGCTCGATCGACAGGAGTGAACGAGGACGACCCGGCCGGTACGCTCCCCGTATGAGTGCGGCGGGGGACGATCGGGTGCGCTCGGCGGTGCTGGTCGGTATGGCCCTGGGCGCGCTGGCGGTCGGCGGCTGGTGGTGGCGTGCCGCCGCGCCCGCCCCGGTGGCCGGGCCGGTGCGCCCACCCGTGGTCGCCCCCAGCGTCAGCACCGAACTGGAACGTTTCCTGGCCCGTGTTGAGCCCGGGGAGCAGCTGACGATGCGGGTCGATCCGCAGAGGGGCGAGGTCGTCCGGGTGGACGGCAACCGGCGGGTCGTCATCAACCCGGAGACGGGCGAGGCCACCGACATCGACGGCGACGTGGGGGTTCTCGTCCCCGGCAGTGATCTGCCCTCGTTCCGCAGCACGATCTGGCGGGAGGAGCGGGAGCTGGCGCCCGGCGAGGAGCGGACCCGGCAGGCTTCCGACGACGGTTCGCGCTTTCTGCTCCAGTACCGGTGCACCCGACCGGGCGCGCTGGCGGTGACGAGCACCGGTGCCGAGATCGCCGGCCCACCGCGCATCGACTGCGACGGCACGCTCGCCTCCGCCCGGGTGTTGCCCGGCGGCGGACCGTTCCGGGTGTCGCTGTCGGCCGTCGGCGACCAGCCGATCGACGTGGCGGCGCAGCTCGTCGCGCTGCCCCCGTCGTAAGGGCGGCTCGCTCAGCGGGCCAGGGCGGTCAGGTCGTCCTGGTACGCGTCGACCGGCCCGACACCGGGCAGTACCCGGGTCACCACGCCGGTGCGGTCGACCAGCAGCGCGTTCGCGGCGCCCGGGCCCAGGAACGAGCGCAGGCCGCCGGCGGGGTCCGCCAGCGCACGGACGCCGGCGACCGGCGGTGCGGTTGCGACGGCTCGGCCTTCGGTCACGGTGACCACCGTGACGCCGACGGGTGCCGCCGTCACGGCCTCGACGACGACGTCGGGGCAGCCGCAATCGTCCACCAGGATGATCATGGCGGGCAGCAGGCCGCGCAGCGGCACGGGCGCCTGCTCGGCGTCGACCAGGTCCAGCGCTGGCAGCGCCTGGCCGGTCAGGGACACCGGTGGCGGGGAGGGTGCCGGAGTGGGTCGGTCGGTGCTCCGGCCGGCGCGGGGCCAGGTCACGGCGAGCAGGCCGGTCAGGGTGGTGAGCACCGCCACCAGCAGGACGAGCAGCGGCAGCGCGAGCACCCGGCGCGCGGGCTGCTGGCCGTTGGCCCGGCGTAGCTCACGGCGCACCTGGGCGGCCTCGCCGGCGAGGGCCGAGGCATCGTCGGGGATGACGATGCGTCCCCACTCGGGCGGTAGGTCGGGCAGGCCGTCGGGTGGCCCGTGGCCCTCTGCGTCCGGCTTGCCCATCGGACCCCCCAGGAAGCGTCTCGAGAGCGGAGTGTGGCTCGGTCTCCAGGGTCCCGCACCGGGGGCACCTCCCGCTACATCTGGGCGCGGTCCCGCACGCCGGGATACCATGGGAGGAGCGCATAGCCCTTGATCTCGACGTTCTGTTCACCCGTATCGGGAAGTCATCCGATCGTCACGGAGCGTGTTCGAACCATCGGTTTGACCGCCTGTCAAGCTGAAGAAAGACCTCTCACAGGGCCCCTGAGCTGCGCCAACGGTCAGGACATCGGTGAGACATCGTTGCCTGAGCGTGTTACCCTAGACACAGCGAAAGGGGTTTCGAACCTATGGTTTTCAGTGTCGGCGAGACCGTTGTTTACCCCCACCACGGGGCCGCACTCATCGAGGCAATCGAGACTCGGGTCATCAAGGGCGAGCCTAAGCAATATCTCGTCCTGAGGGTCGCGCAGGGTGACCTGACGGTCCGGGTGCCGGCTGAGAATGCCGAGATCGTGGGCGTTCGTGAGGTGGTCGGCGAAGAGGGCCTCGGTAAGGTCTTCGACGTTCTCCGGGCTCCGCACACCGAGGAGCCGACCAACTGGTCGCGGCGTTACAAGGCCAACCTGGAAAAGTTGGCCTCCGGCAACCCATTGAAGGTCGCCGAGGTCGTGCGTGACCTCTGGCGTCGTGAGCGGGAGCGGGGCCTGTCCGCAGGCGAGAAGCGGATGCTGGCCAAGGCCCGCGACATTCTCGTCGGCGAGGTCGCGCTGGCTGAGAAGAGCACCAAGGACGAGGCGGAGACGCTGCTCGACAAGGTCCTCACCGAGGCCTAGTCCGCACAGCATCGTCGTACCCACTTCGTAGCGAAGAAACCACCGAGGACCGCGACGTGACCGCGCAGCTCAACCCGCGCGGTGACGTCGCGGTCCTCGTGCCTGCGGCGGGTGCCGGCGTACGTCTCGGTCCCGGGCGACCCAAGGCGCTGCGCCTGCTCGCCGGCGAACCGCTGCTGGTGCACGCCGTGCGCCGGCTCGCCGCCGCCGCGTCGGTCCACACGATCGTGGTGGCCGCGCCCGCGGCCGAGGTGACGGGCGTCCGTGCGCTGCTGGCCCCGGTGGCGCCGGTGACCGTGGTGGCCGGTGGCGCCGAGCGTCAGGCGTCGGTCGCCGCCGCGCTCGCGGCCGTACCGGAGGGCCCGACGATCATCCTGGTGCACGACGCCGCCCGCGCGCTGACCCCACCCGAACTGGTCGAGTCGGTCGCCGCCGCGGTCCGGGACGGCCAGCCGGCGGTGATCCCGGTCCTGCCGGTCGTCGACACGATCAAGGAGGTCGACGCCGACGAGGTGGTGTTGGGCACCGTCGACCGGTCCGCCCTGCGCGCGGTGCAGACCCCGCAGGGCTTCCGCCGATCCGTGCTGGCCGCCGCGCACGCCGCCGCGGGAGATCCGCTCACCGACGACGCCGGCCTGGTCGAGAAGCAGGGCGTGGCGGTGGCCTGTGTGCCCGGTTCGGAGTACGCGCTGAAGATCACCCGCCCGTTCGACCTGGCCCTGGCGGAGCACCTGCTCGCCGCCGCCGGCTGAAGCGCCGGCACCTTCGGCGCGGGCGGGACCGTGAGGTCGGCTACGCGTACGCTCGGATCATGATCGTTCCTCGGGTGGCCATCGGCACCGACGTGCACGCGTTCGAGCCCGGCCGACCCTGCTGGGTGGCCGGCCTGCTCTGGCCGGACCAGGATGGTCTCGCCGGGCATTCGGACGCCGACGTCGTCGCCCACGCCGCCTGCAACGCGCTGCTCTCCGCCGCCGGTCTCGGTGATCTCGGCTCCGCGTTCGGGGTGGACCAGCCGGAGTGGGCCGGGGCGTCCGGCGTGGCGCTGCTGACCGAGACGGCCCGCCGGGTACGGGCTGCCGGCTTGGCGATCGGCAACGTGTCGGTGCAGGTCATCGGCAACCGGCCCAAGATCGGCCGCCGTCGGGAGGAGGCGCAGCGGGTGCTCTCCGAGGCCGTCGGCGCACCCGTGACCGTCTCCGCCGCGACCACCGACGGGCTCGGTTTCGCCGGCCGCGAGGAGGGTCTGGCGGGCGTCGCCGTGGCGCTGGTGTACGACGCCCCGGCCGCCTAGGCTCGCCGCGATGTCCACCGATCCCGCCCCCGACCGGTTCGCCGCCGACGGTTACCTCGAACGCGCGCAACTCCTCGCCGAGTTGGGTCGCCACGACGAGGCGGCCGGCGAGTTGACCGAGAGGCTCGCGCTGAAGCCCGCCGACCCGGAAGCCCTCACCATGCTGGCCCGGGTGCAGCTCGCCGCCGACCGGCCGGTCGACGCGCTCACCGCCGCCGATTCGGCCGTGGCGGCCGCACCGGACGCCCTGCCGGCGCTCGTCGTACGGGCGATGGCTCTGGTCGACCTGGGTCGGTACGCCGAGGCGGCCGCCGCCGCCGACCGGCTGCTGGCGCTCGGGCCGGCCGACGCGTACGCCCAGCGCAGCGCAGCGGCGATCCTGGCCGACGCGCGCAACGGCCAGCCGGCGCTGAACGCGGCCTGGCGCGGGGTCGAGCTGGCGCCCCAGGAGCCGCAGGCGCATCTGGTGCTCAGCCTGGTCGCGGCTCGGCTGGAGTTGTTCGACCTGGCCGAGCGGGCCTACCGGGAGGCGCTGCGGCTCGACCCCCGCCTCGCCGAGGTCGGGCACGACGTCGGCGTGCTGCGCCTGGAGCAGCGCCGCTGGTCGGCGGCGCTGGAGCAGATGGCCGAGGCGGTGACGTTCGGTCCGAGCCGCATCGACTCCCCCCGCACGCTCGCGCACGGCCTGCACCGGCTGGTGCACTACGGCGCGGGCTGGTCGCTGGTCGCCGCGGTGGTGGTGGCGTTCGCGGCGTCGACGAGCGGTGGCTTCTCCCGGGTCCTGGCGGTGCTCGCCGCCCTGACCGGCGGTGTCCTGGTCTGGCAGCTCGCGGCGCGGCTGCCCGGGTTCACCCGGACCGTCCTGCCCACCATGCTGCACGCCGACCGGACGATGGCCCTGGCGGTCTACGCGGTGGCGGCCGCTCCGCTGCTGCTGCTGGTGTACGCGGTGGTCGGCTCACCGTGGCCGCTGGTGCTCGCCATCGTCACCACGGTGATAGCCGAGTTCGCCGCCTTCCAAAGAACAACCTTCCGCTAGAGGCGGCGCGCCCAAGTCCAGGCGTACCCCTCGTCCTCGCAGGCGGGTGCCGCGTCGCAGAGGTCGAGGGGGCGGAAGGTGTCGACCATGACGGCCAGCTCGTCGAAGTAGTCCGCGCCGATGGAGCGTTCGGCGGCGCCCGGCTGGGGGCCGTGGGTGAACCCGGAGGGGTGCAGCGAGATCGAGCCCTGCTCGATGCCGGAGCCACGCCGGGCCTCGTAGTTGCCGCCGGTGTAGAAGAGCATCTCGTCGGAGTCGACGTTGTGGTGGTTGTACGGCACCGGGATCGACTGCGGGTGGTAGTCGACCTTGCGCGGCACGAAGGAGCAGATGACGAAGTTGGGCCCCTGGAAGGTCTGGTGCACCGGCGGGGGCTGGTGGATGCGGCCGGTGATCGGCTCGAAGTCGTGGATGGAGAACGCCCACGGGTAGAGGTGGCCGTCCCAGCCCACCACGTCGAACGGATGGTTCGCGTAGACGTACCTCGTCCAGCCGCGCCGGTGTTTCACCAGCACCTCGACCTCCTCGCCGTCGACGAGCAGGGGCGTGTCCGGGCCGCGGACGTCGCGTTCGCAGTACGGCGAGTGCTCCAGGAACTGCCCGCGTACGGAGAGGTAGCGCTTGGGCGGGCCGATGTGCCCGGACGCCTCGACGGTGAGCAGGCGTACCGGCTGGTCGCCGGTGGGGACCAGCCGGTGGATGGTCGAGGTGGGGATGACGACGTAGTCGCCGGCGACCGCGTCCAGCGCCCCGAACGGCGACTCGACCCGCAGGGTGCCCGCCTCGACGTAGAGGCAGTGGTCGCCGGTGGCGTCGCGGAACAGCGGGGAGGGCCGGTCGGCGAGCACGTAGCCGATGCGGACGTCGTCGTTGGCGAGCAGATACTGCCGGCCGAGGATCGGGTCGGCGGCGCCGGCGTCGAGCTTGTGGGTGCGCAGGTGGCGGGGCTTGAGCGGCAGGTTCGGCGTCCGAGTGACGGCGGGCGGGGTGAACTCGTCGGCGGCCAGGATCGCGGTGGGCGCGTGCCGGTGGTAGAGCAGGGACGAGTCGGAGGAGAAACCCTCCTGGCCCATCAGCTCCTCGGCGTACAGGCTGCCGTCGGGCTGGCGGAACTGGGTGTGGCGCTTGCGCGGCACCTCGCCGACGCTGCGGTAGTACGGCATCTCGCCTCCCGATGGATCCCGTTCACCGGCCGAAGGCGTCCGATAATCGGACGCTGTTGTCCGTTCCTCGTAGCGTCCCGTACATTCTTGTGCCGTGTCAACGCAGGTGCCCGCGCTCCTTCACGGCCTGGTGGACGACGCCGCCGTCTTCCCTCCGGGCAGCGCCACGCTGCCCGACGCTCTGCGGGCACACCGCCAACACCGCGCCGCCTGGTACGACGACCTGGTCGGCCCGCTGCTCGTCCCCGCCTCGACCGTTGCGGCCGGCGACCTGAACCGTCTCGTCGATCGTGCCGAAGGCTTCGTCGTCGGGCTGATCGGTGACACCGGGATCGCCCAGCTGCCGTTCGCGCTCTCGTTCCTGCCGCCGGACGGCATCACGGCCCGGCAGGTCGAGGTGGCCGTCGCCAAGCGGGGCGAGGACCCGCTCCCCGGCGTCGCCGAGCTGCTACGGCTCACCGAGGCCATGCCGGGCGTTGAGGCCGTCTACGCCGAGCTGCCGCTGACCTTCGGACTGATGGGCGCGGTGGATGCGCTCGCCGCCGCCCGGGCCGACGGGGTGCCGATCGCCGCCAAGTTCCGCACCGGGGGCCTCGCCGCCGAGCTGTTCCCCACCCCTGCCGAGCTGGCGGCGGTGGTCTGCGCCTGCCGCGACCGCGCCCTGCCGTTCAAGCTCACCGCCGGACTGCACCAGGCCGTGCGGCACCTCGACCCGGAGACCGGGTTCACCCACCATGGCTACGCCAACGTGCTGGCCGCGACGCTCGCCGCCGCCGACGGGGAGAGCGTGCGGGTCGTCGCCGAGCTGCTGGCCGCGCTCGACCCACGTCCGCTGCTCGAACGCATCAACGGACGGCTGGACGCGCCGCGCCCACTCTGGGTCGGCTTCGGCTCGTGCAGCATCCTGGAACCACTTACCGATCTGATCCGGCTGGGGCTGGTGAACGGGGGCTACGACGGATGACCTGGGTGAGCGGCGTTGACGGTTCGCCGTACGGCGTGACGAACCTGCCGTACGGGGTGTTCTCCGCCGGCGGGGACGAGCCGCGGATCGGCGTACGCATCGGGTCGTGGATTCTCGACCTGGCCGGGGCGGAGGCCGCCGGCCTGGTGCTCGCCGCCGGCGCGCTGGGCCGACCCACCCTCAACGACTTCATGGCGCTCGGGCGTCCGCAGTGGACGGCGGTCCGCCAGCGGATCGTGGAGCTGCTCACCGACCCGGCGCACCGGCCGGCGGTCGAACCGCTGCTGGTGCCCCTGGCCGACGTGGAGCTGCTGCTTCCGATCGAGGTGGCCGACTACGTCGACTTCTACTCCTCGGAGCACCACGCGTCGAACGTCGGGCAGATCTTCCGCCCGGGCCAGCCGCCGCTGCTGCCCAACTGGAAGCACCTGCCGATCGGCTACCACGGCCGCGCCGGGACCGTCGTGGTCTCCGGCACGCCGGTGGTCCGGCCCACCGGACAGCGGGCGTCCGCCGAGGGTCCGGTGACCGGCCCGTCGGTACGCCTCGACATCGAGGCCGAGGTGGGCTTCGTGGTGGGGGTGCCCAGCGCGTTGGGCGACCGGGTCGCGGTGGACGACTTCGCCGACCACGTCTTCGGAGTGGTGCTGGTCAACGACTGGTCGGCCCGCGACATCCAGGCCTGGGAGTACCAGCCGCTCGGCCCGTTCCTCGGCAAGTCCTTCGCGACCTCGATCTCGGCCTGGGTGACGCCCCTCGAAGCGTTGGCCGCGGCCTTCGTGCCGGCCCCGGACCAGGACCCACCGGTCGTCGACTACTTGCGCGACGTACCGCACCTGGGGCTCGACCTCCGGCTGGCGGTCGAGTGGAACGGCGAGCGGGTCAGCGAGCCGCCGTTCGCCGGCATGTACTGGACGCCGGCCCAGCAGTTGGCGCACCTGACCGTCAACGGCGCGTCCCTGCGCACCGGTGACCTGTACGCCTCGGGCACCGTCTCCGGCCCGGACCGCTCCCAGGTCGGCTCGTTCCTGGAGCTGACGTGGGGCGGGGCGGAGCCGGCGAAGGTCGGCACCGAGAGCCGTACCTTCCTCGCCGACGGCGACACGGTCACCATCACCGCCACCGCGCCCGGCCCGGACGGCACCACCATCGCCCTGGGCGAGGTCACCGGCAGGGTCCAGCCGGCCCACTGAGCAGGCCAATCGCGCGTGCCCACGCCCGGCCCGCCGGGCACCTGGCCCGACGTCGGCTTCCTTTGCTCTGCTTCACCCCACGCAACACCTGGGGCCGCTCGTTGTTGCGTCCGTTGAAGCAGAGCAAAGGGCCCGCCGGGTCCACCTCGGCCCGCTTCGGAGCCGCCTGAACGCCTGCCCGTCCGGCCGTCCCATCGACGAGACTCTTGGTCGCACCGTCTGTGCGATCACCACACCCCGTTTCCCCGTTGATCACGCGGATCAGTCGCCCCGCCACCCCCCTGGGGAGTGGTGGGGCATTCCGACGTACACGGAGGTAACAACCATGCACGATCTCACCGGAGCGCTCTGGCGCACCAGCAGCCGGTCCAACGACCAAGGGCTCTGCGTGGAGGTGGCGGACAACCTGGTCGACGTGATCGGCCTGGTCGCGGTCCGCGATTCCAAGGACCAGAGCGGCCCCACACTGGCCGTCAGCCCGCCGGGATGGACAGCGTTCGTCGGCGCGATCAGGTCCGGTCGCTTCGAACGCTGAGCGGCGTCGCACCGGGCGAAACGGTGCGACCGAACCGCCGAAACGGACAACGTGGCCTCCGGGTGGTGGAAATTCCGTCCGGGGGCCTCGTCCGGCCCGCACCGCGCGTACCGTCGGTGGCACGGGAGGGTGGCATGTCGACGGTCGCGGTTACCGGTTTCATCGAGGCGGACGCCGTCGATGTCTGGTGCCTGCTGACCGACCTGTCCGGCCGGGCCGACCGACTGACCGGGGCCGGCCCGGTCGAGGTGCTGACCCCGGGCCCGTTCGGGCCGGGCACCGCCTGGCGTGAGGAGCGCGCCCAGCCCGGCGGCGGCACTCTCACCGAGGAGTTCCTGGTGGTGGAGGCGGTCGCGCCCCAACGGCTGGTGCTCTGCTCCTCCGGCGCCGGTGCGGACTACCGGATCACCTGGCGTCTGCGCCCGGACCGGCGACGCCGTCGCCCGCGCACCGCGGTCACCGTCACCCAGGAGGCGGTGCCCACCGATCCGTACGGTCGGGTGGTGGCGCTGCTGCTCGGTGGCCTCGCCGCCCGGGCGGTCGAGGTGGCGCTCCGGCGTGACCTCGCCGACCTGACCGTCGCGGCGGGCGCCGCCGGCTCGCTCGAAGCGGCCTGACCGCCCGCCGCCTGCCCGGTTCCGCTGGGTAGGGTGCCGGGCGGAGGTGCGGCATGGGGTTCCCGAGGGGCCGGCGACGGCTCGTGCTGGCGGTGGCGGTGGTGCTCGCCGTGGCGGCCGTCGCGGTCGTCGTGCACCGGGTGCTCGCGCCGGCCGAGGTGAGTACGCCGGCCCGGGCTGACTATCCGGCCGCGCCCCAACCCGCGCCCGGTGTGATCGGCCGTCTCCCGGTCGCCCCGTTGATCGTGGACGGAAGGCTGCGGGTGTACGCCGCCCACCGCCAGGTCTACGCCGACCGGCCGGTCGACGGTCGCTACCGGACCACGCCGTTCTGGTCCTACCGGCGCTGGCCGGCGGAGCTGACCGGGGTGGTGGCCGGCGGTCGTACCGTCGTCAGTCGCTGGTCCGACGGTCAGCTCGTCGCCCTCGACGCGGCTACCGGTCGGGTGCGGTGGCGCGCCGACGGTCCGGTACCGGCCGAGGTCGGCGCGGTGAACCGACGTACCAGGGCGGCCGTCGTCTGGGACCCGCCCGGGCTCTACCGCGTTCATCTGAGCGACGGACGGATGGCGCTGGTGGTCACGGGCGACAGCGAGGCGCGCGCCGTCGAGCTGACGGACGGCCGGGAACTCTGGCGGGTCGCGCTGCCCGGTGCCTGCCGCGGTGACGTGGGTACCACCGTGACCGGCCAGCTCGTCGGACTGGACACCTGCGCGGGGCCGGCGACTGTCGAGTTCCGTGATGGGGCCACCGGCGTGGTCCGGGCGCGCTGGCGACCGGAGGGATCTCCGGACAGGTTGGTAGTGATTCCGCTGGGTTGCCGTGCCGGCCGATCGGACTGTTCCGCCCTGCGCACCACTGGACCGGGTGACGCGGATGGTCGGGGGTGGCTGGTGGACGTGGGCGGTCCCGTCCCCGCACCGTCCCTGGACCCGGTTGGCGCGACAGTGGTCGACGAGGTGGCGGTGACGGTGCGCGACGGTACGGCAGTGGGGCGTTCGGCGCGTTCCGGCGCCGAGCTGTGGCGGGTCGATGGTCTGGGCGCGGGGGCCCGGGTGCTCGCCGCGCAGCCGGGCCGGGCGTACCTGCTCACCCAGGAGAACGACCTGGTGACGCTGAACCCGGTGACCGGTGCGCAGCTTTCCCGCTTCCGGTTGAACGTCGGCTCGGACGGTACCGGTTGGGAGCCGGGAGCGGTGTTCGCCGGGGACGGATACCTGGTGCTGGAGCGACTCCGGCGCCCGATCGCCCCCGATGCCGATGACCAGCGGTACTTCCTGTCGTCCGAACCGGTGATCCTCGCGGCGGGCTGAGGTGCGGAGCCGGTAAGCACGGCTCGGATTCACGTTCGGCGGTATCGTCCCCTCAATATCACTCTGCGTGACTCGGGGGTTACCGCCATGTCGCACCGACGACTTCCCGCCGTTCTCGTCGCCGGTCGGCTGGGTCTGGTCGCGCTCGCCGCGGTGGGGGCGGTGCTCCTCGCGCCTGTTGCCCCGAGCGCCGTCGGTCAGTTCGCGGCTCGGGCGGCGGTGGCGCCGAGCGCCGGCACCGGGGTCACCTTCGAGGTGCGTCCCGCGCCGACCACGGCTTCTCCCACGCAGCCGCCCACCCCGTCGGCGCAGCCGGCTCCCACCGGGACCGCCCAGCCGCAGCCGCCGACCCGCTCGCCGCAGCACGGCGGTGAACTGCCGCGAACCGGGATGGGATCGTGGCCTCTCCTGTTGGTCCTGGCGGGTGCGACGCTCGTGGTCGGTGGGTTGCTGCTGCGTCGACGACGCGGTGCCAATTAGCTAAATAAAGGACAAACAGCACCATATGTCCTTCAGACTGCTAGACGGCGGACAGCAGACTGAAGGGCCGGGCCTCGATGCGGTTTCTACGACGAATGGTGGCCATCGCCGCCTCCCTGCTCGTGTTGCTCGGCGGTCTCGTGGTCCTGCCCGCCCAGCCGGCCCTGGCGGCGCTGGTCCGCACCTTCAGCCCACGCTTTCAGGAGAGTGAGCGCGGGGACGTGGTGTTCGCCGGCAACACCCTGGTCACCTGCTCGACGCCCACCAGCCAGTGCGCCACCGCGCAGACCGGCACCACCGCGAACAACAACGACTTCAACGCCCGCTACGTGGACGTGGACAGTGTCGCCGCGACGACCAATTCCAGCAGCGCCACTCTCACCGTGCCGACCGGAGCCACAGTGCTCTGGGCCGGCCTCTGGTGGATGGGCAGCGCCGCGAGCGGCGATCCCGGACGCCCGAGCATCCGACTCGCGCCGCCCGGTCAGCCGTACACGACCTTGCAAGGCCAGGTCAGCACCGGCAGGGTGGCCACCAATGGCGGGGTCGCGTATTCGGCGTTCGCCGAGGTGACCCCGCTCGTCACCGCCAGCGGTAGCTACACGGTCGGCGGCCTGACCACCACGTTGGGCGCCAACGCGCGTGGCGGGTGGGCTCTGGTCGCGGCGATCCGCGACCCCGCCCAGCCGCTCCGCAACCTGGCGGTCTTCGACGGGTACGCCGAGATCAGCTCCGCCGCGGCCGACTCCCGGGTGACCACCACCATCTCCGGCTTTCGTACCCCCAGCTCGGGCACGGTGACGGCGCGCATCGGGGCGATCGCCTCGGAGGGGGACGCCGGGCTGACCGGCGACGGCATCTCGTTCAACGGGGTGGCGTTGAACGACGCACTGAACCCGGCGACGAACTTCTTCAACAGCTCGATCACCCGGCTCGGCTCCCGGGTGACGGCGAAGAACCCGAACTACGTCAACCAGCTCGGCTTCGACATCGACTACCTGGCCGCGCCGGCCGGTTCGATCGGCAACGCGCAGACCTCCGCCTCCGTGGCGTTCAGCACCGGTGGCGAGTCGTACGAGCCGATGGCGCTCTTCACCGCGATCGACATCCTGGAACCGGACGTCATCGCCACCAAGACGGTCGGCCGGGTGGGTGGCGGAAGCCGGGTCGAGCCCGGCGACCAACTCGAGTACACGGTCTCCGTCACCTCCAGCGGTAACGAGAACGCCACCACGGTCCAGCTCACCGACGCCATCCCGCCGGCCACCACGTACGTGCCGGGGTCGTTGAGCGTCAACGGCGTCAGTCGTACCGACGCCGCCGGCGACGACCAGGCCGGCTATGTCGTGGCCGGCAACCGGGTGGTGGCCAATCTGGGCACCGGCGCGACGGCGGCGGCCGGCGGCACGCTGGTCACGGGCGCGGTGAACACGGTGCGCTTCCGCGCGCGGGTCGTGGACTCGCCGACGCCCGGCGTCACAGTGGCCAACCAGGCGAGCATCAGCTACGGGTCACCGACGTCGAGCACCATCTACACGGATCTCACCGACGACCCGTCGGCGGCCGGGGTCGGAGATCCCACCCGGACCGACATCAACGACAGCCCGCAGGCGCAGGCGGTCCAGGTCGGCACGGCCGAGGACACCGTGCTCACCTTCAGCCTGCGCGACTACGTGGTGGAGCCGGACGGGGACGAGGTCACCTTCACCGTCACGTCGACGCCGCCGGCGCAGGGGACACTGACCTGTACGCCCTCCGGTGCCTGCACCTACGTCCCGGCACCGAACGTCAGTGGATCGGTGGGCTTCAGCTACACCGTCTCCGACCCGTCCGGGCGGTCCGCCTCGGCGGCCGGGACCATCACCGTCACCGCCGTCAACGACCCGCCGGTGGCGGTGGCCGACCGTGGGACCACCGCGGGCACGGCACCGGTCGCGGTGAACGTGCTGACCAACGACACGGACGTGGACGGCGACCCGCTCTCCGTCGTGCCGGCGACCGGCGGCACGGGCCACGGCAGCTTCGTGTGCGACACCGTGCGCTGCACGTACACGGCGGGGGCGGGCTTCGCCGGCGAGGACACCTTCGAGTACACGGTCCGCGACCCGGGCGACGGCCGGGCGACGGGACGGGTCACCGTCGTGGTCAGTCCGGCGGCGGGTTCCGGCCTCTCGATCAGCGCGCCGGAGACGGCGGCCCTGCCCACGGTTCGGGTGGGCACCCCGACGGCCAACGGGGAGCTTGGCGCGGTGGTGGTCACCGACGATCGCGGCGCGCAGTCCGGCAGTTGGACGGCGACGGTCTCGATCACCAGCTTCACGAGTGGCCGCGGTGGGGTGGTGCCGGGCGCCTCGGTGACGTACGCCTCCGGTCCCGCGGTGCAGACCATCGGCACCGGGACGTTCCTGCCGCAGTCGGGTGCGTCCCTGGGCGCTCCGCAGATCGCCGCACGGTGGACCGGGGGCAGCGGACCGAACGAGGTGACGTGGAATCCGAGCCTCACGGTGGCGCTGGATCCGTCGCTGGTCGCCGGCACGTACCAGGCGACGATCGTGCATTCGGTCGCGTAAGAGGTACAAAAGGTCGAAAAGCACGCGATGCGGACATCGGCCCATAAAATGGACATGTGGCTGATGCGGCCGCCGCCTACCGGCGTTACCGAACTGGAAGTGAGGAAGTCTATGCGCTCTCTTCGTATGGCGGCCTGCGCCGCCGTAGCCGTCGGGGCGGGCCTCGCGCTGGCCACGCCCGCGGTCGCTGCGCCCAGCGACAGCACCGTCGTGACGTTCAACGTGGTCGGTGCCGGCCTCGACATCACCGCCCCCGAGACGGCCAGCCTCGGCAGTGGCCTGCCCGGCGCGGTCCTCAGCGGCTCGATCGGCACGGTCCGGGTGACGGACCAGCGCGGCGCTCCCGACGCGTCGTGGACGGCCACCGTGACCTCGACGCACTTCGAGACCGGCGGCGGCAGCCCCAGCGAGCGGATCCTGGCCAGCCAGGTCGACTACTGGTCCGGCCCCGGCGCGGAGCAGCAGGGTAACGGCACCTTCACGCCCGGCCAGCCAACCTCGGCCAACGCCCAGCCGTTGGACACCGTCAACCCGCTCGTCGCCTTCACCCACACCGGCGGCACCGGCACCAACAGCGTCGCCTGGTCGCCGACGCTGAACGTCAACATCCCCGCGTCGGCCGTCGTCGGCCTCTACACCGGGACGGTGACACATTCGGTGGCCTGACCGGTTCGGGCTTCGTCTGGCGGTGGCGGCGCTGGCCGCGCTGCTCGCCGCCACCCCGGCTGCCCCGGCACCCGCCGGGGCGGCCGCGCCCGATCCGGAGCGCGACAGGATCGGCATCCAGTTGCTGGAAGCACCCGTCGACCGGCGGGCGGACCCGCGCGCCCACACCTACATCATCGACCACCTCGCCCCCGGCAGCACGATCAGCCGTCAGGTCAAGGTGGTCAACCGCTCCGACAGCCGGTACCGCCTCGAGCTGTATCCGGCCTCCGCCACCGTCGACGGCGGACAGTTCCGGTTCGGTGAGGGCCGCAGCGCCAACGAGCTGACCTCCTGGACGTCGCTGGACCGCTCCACCCTCACCCTCGGGCCGGGTGACGAGTCGGAGTTGACCGCGACGATCCGGGTGCCGAAAAAGGCGTCGGCCGGCGAGCGGTACGCGGTGATCTGGGCCGCGGTCACCTCCGCGCCCAAGGACGGCGGCAACGTCACCCAGGTGCACCGGGTGGGCATCCGGGTCTACCTCGATGTCGGCGCGGGCGGGGAGCCCCCGTCCAGCTTCGCGATCGGCGACTTCACCGCCGGTCGGAGCGCCGAAGGGCAGGCCACCCTGGCCGTGGCGGTGCGCAACACCGGCGGTCGGGCGTTGGACCTGACCGGCACACTCTCGTTGGCCGAGGGGCCGGCGGGTGTCCGGGCGGGGCCGTTCGACGTCGTCGACGGGACCACCCTGGGCCCGGCGCAGTCCGGCTCGATCACCGTCGCCCTACCCCCGAACCTGCCCAACGGCCCGTGGCGTGCGGACCTCACCCTGACCAGCGGGCTGATCAAGGAGACCGCGAGCGCCACGATCACCTTCCCGGACCCGGGCGAGCCCGCCAGCACCTTCGGCCTCGACGACCTGTCGATGCTCGTCGGCGGGTCGCTCGTCGTCGGCCTGCTGCTCCTCGTCGGCCTGCTGCTCGTGGTGCGCCGCCGCCGGCAGACGCCGCTGCCGGCCCCCGGCTGAGTTTGCCGCGGGAGCCCGACGAACCAACTGCCGTCCACCCGGTTCGCCCGTTGCGGGAGGCGAACCGGGCCGACGGTCAGGCGAGCGCCGCCTCCGCGGCCGCCAGGAACGCGTCGTTCTCGGCCGGGGTGCCGATGGTGACCCGGACGCCGTCCCCGGCGAACGGCCGCACGATCACCCCGCGCGACTCGCACGCCTTGCCGAACGCCACGGCCTGCTCGCCGAGCGGCAGCCAGACGAAGTTCGCCTGGCTGGTCGGCACGTCGGGCACGAACTTGCGCAGCGCCTCGGTGACCCGCTCCCGCTCGGCGACGACGAGCGCGCACCGGCGCTCCATCTCGTCGGCCTGGGCCAGCGCCGCGAGCGCGCCGGCCTGGGCGGCCGTGCTCGTCGAGAACGGCGTGACCACCTTGCGGACCGCCGCCGCCACCGCGGGCTGCGCGACCAGCCAGCCGATCCGCAGCCCCGCGAGGCCCCACGCCTTGGACAGCGTGCGCAGCACCGCCACGTTCGGCCGGTCGAGGTAGTCCAGGCCGTCCGGCACCTCGGGGTCGGTGACGAACTCCCGGTACGCCTCGTCGATGACCACCAGCACGTCGTCCGGCACCGAGTCGAGGAACCGGTCCAACTCGGCCCGGCGTACGGCCGTGCCGGTGGGGTTGTTCGGGTTGCAGACCAGGATCATCCGGGTCCGGTCGGTCACGGCCGCCGCCATGGCTGCCAGGTCGTGCCCGTGCCCGGCGTCGTTGGCGACCCGCACGCTTGTCGCGCCGCTGGTCGCCGCGATGATCGGGTACGCCTCGAACGACCGCCACGCGTACAGCACCTCGTCACCCGGCAGGCAGGTCGCCCGCACGAGGTGCTCGGCGAGCGCCACCGACCCGCAGCCGGTGGCGATCCGGTCCGCGTCCACCCCGTAACGCTGGGCCAACGCGTCGCGCAGCGCGACCACGCCCATGTCCGGGTACCGGTGCGAGCCGGTGACGGCCTCGGTGACCGCCTCGACCACGCCCGGCAGTGGCCCGTACGGCACCTCGTTGCTGGCGAGCTTGATGGCCTCCGGCAGACCCAGCTCGCGGGCCAGGTCGGCGGGGCTGCGCCCGGGCACGTAGCTGGGCAGCGCGTCCAGGTCGGCGCGGGTCAGTCGCACCGCCGGCTGGTGACGTCCGGAGTCGCTCATGGGGTGTCTCCCGAGGGCTGAGGGTGATCGTCGGTGGCAGGGGGACCGGTGGTGGCGGGGACCTCGACGACCACCGTCTGCGCGCGCTTGTCGTGCCACGCCTGGCGCAGCGGATGGTCGACGAGCGGGGACGCGGCGTCGATGAGCTGGATCAGCAGGCCGAGACCCAGGCAGGGCCAGAGCAGGGTGGACATGCCCGGGATCGTCCACCGGGCCAGCGCCCGGCCGAAGCCCAACGGCTGGTCGGCGATGATCGGGACTGCCCGGATCCGCATGACCCGTTTGCCGATGGTCTGCCCGTTGCCGGCCATGGCGGGCACCTCGTACGCCAGCCACAACGCGGCGGCGATCACCGGGATCACGATCTCGAGGAGCGCGGCCTGCTCACCGATGGGCGGCATCCCCTCCGTGGAGGTGTTGCCCTCCGCGGCGCGCCGTAACGTCTCGCGCCAGTACGGCATCAGTTCGTCCACCAGGCGCCAGACGAACCAGCCGTTGACGAGCACGTTGAGCGCCAGGACAACTGTGAAGTCGATCAACCGGGCGACAAGCCGGCGGCCGTAGCCGGCCAGCCGCAGCCCGTGGGGGCGCGGCTCGGGCGGGCGGCCGGGCCAGCCGGGGGCCCAGCCGGGAGGCACGCCCTGCGGACCCCAACCGGGCGGGGTGCCCTGCGGGCCGTAACCGCCGGGTGGGGTGCCCTGCGGGCCGTAACCGGGCGGGCCGCCGTGCGGGCCCCAGCCGGTGGGACCTCCCTGCGGGCCCCAGACCGGAGGCGGGACGGCCTGCGGGCCGTGTCCCGGATGCGCTGGCGGACCGGGGTGCGGCGGCCAGCCCGGCGCGGTCCCCGCCGAGGGGGAGCCGGCCGGGGCTACCGGTACGGGCGGCGGCTCGGGCGGGGGTGGGCCGTCGGGCGGGGTCGCGTCGGCGGGAATGGGCGCGCCGAGCCAACCCTCACCGTCCCAGTAACGCCGGGTCTCGGGGTCGGCGGGGTCGAGGTACCAGCCGGGCTCCACACTCACGCTGACGCTCCGCTGTCGTACCTGCTGGTTCGCTCGCTCACGAGGCAACCTTAACGACGACCGTCGCGGCGAACTTGTCGTGGAGGCACTGCTGCCAGGGCTTGTCCCAGAGCTGCCAGAACCCGTCGGCGTAGCTCAGGCCGGGGACCAGCGAGCAGGCCAGATACTGCACGAGCCAGCGGCGTCCGGCCATCCGCCGGTCGAGCGTACGGGTGGGATCGAGCGGCACCACGCGCAGCTTCATGATCTTCTTGCCGAGCGTCTGGCCGCCACGCTTGAGGTATTCGACGTGGTACAGCCAGTAGAGCCCGAGCAGCACGACGAAGATGCCGATCTCGAACAGCAGCAGCGGCAGGAAGAAGTCGGTGAGGAAGGTGGCCGGGTCGGGTTCCACCAGCGTGCCGTCCGGGTTGGTCCGGGTCACCTCGCGGAACATGCGCCACCACAGGACCAGGAAGACCGGCATGAACAGCACCATCACCACGACGGTCGCCAGCGCGGTGTCGATGAGCCAGGCCAGCAGCCGGTCACCGAAACTGGCCAGCGGCTGCCCGGCCGGGCTGAGCGCGGGCGGGCTGAGCGCGGGCGGGGCGGTCGGCCAGTGCGGCGGAGGGTGGCCGGCTGGGCCGTACTGCGGCGGCACCGGGTACCCCGGCGGGGCGTACTGCGGCGGCACGGCGTACCCCTGGGGGTGTGGGCCGGGCGATGGCGCGACGCCGCCGGCGGCGGGCGGAGGCCCACCGGCCGGCGGCGTCGGGTACGACGGAGGCTGCGTCACGCTCGACAGTGTTACAGGTTGCCGCGCGCTTCCTGCTCCCGCTCGATGGCCTGGAAGAGCGCCTTGAAGTTGCCCTTGCCGAAGCCCAGCGAGCCGTGCCGCTCGATCAGCTCGAAGAAGACGGTCGGGCGGTCCTGCACCGGCTTGGTGAAGATCTGAAGCAGGTAGCCGTCCTCGTCCCGGTCGACCAGGATCTTGCGCTCCTTGAGCTGCTCGATCGGCACGCGGACCTTGCCGATCCGCTCCCGCAGCTCCGGGTCGTCGTAGTACGAGTCGGGGGTGTCCAGGAACTCCACGCCGGCGGCGCGCATGGCGTCGACGCTGGCCACGATGTCGTTGGTGGCGACGGCGATGTGCTGGGCGCCCGGGCCCTGGTAGAACTCCAGGTACTCGTCGATCTGCGACTTCTTGCGAGCGATGGCCGGCTCGTTGAGCGGGAACTTCACCTTGCGGGTGCCGTTCGCGACGACCTTGCTCATCAGCGCCGAGTAGTCGGTGGCGATGTCGTCGCCGACGAACTCCGCCATGTTGGAGAAGCCCATCACCCGCTTGTAGAACTCCACCCACTCGTCCATGCGGCCCAGCTCGACATTGCCGACCACGTGGTCGACGGCCTGGAAGAACCGCTTCGGCTGGAGACCGGCGTCGATCATGGGCTGCCGGTCGACGATCGGACCGCGGGCCACGAAGCCCGGCAGGAACGGGCCGCGGTAGCGGGACCGGTCGACCAGGGTGTGCCGGGTGTCGCCGTACGCGGCGATGGCGGCCATCCGGACGGTGCCGTTCTCGTCGGTGACGTCGTGCGGCTCGACGACGCCGGTGGCACCCTGGCCGACGGCGTGCGCGTACGCGGCGTCGACGTTCGGCACCTCCAGCGCGATGTCGCTGATGCCGTCGCTGTGCTTGGCGACGTGCTCCGCGCCGTCGGCGTCCGGGCGCACCGCGCCGGTCAGCACGAACCGGGCCGAGCCGCTGGTCAGCACGTACTGGGCGTGGTCCCGGTAGCCCTGCTCCGGGCCCCGGTACGCCACGCAGGTCATGCCGAACGCGGTGGAGTAGTAGTGCGCCGCCTGCTTGGCGTTGCCGACCAGGAAGTGCACGTGGTCGAGCCCACGGACGGGGAACGGGTCGTGGCTGATGTCGTGGTCGACAGCGCCGACGAGCCGGTCGACGTCGACGTCCTCGGTCGACTGGGGTCGGTCGATCGCCTGGGTCATGGTGGCCTCCCTCGCGTACCGGCCGGCCTCGTGGGCCGGTTCTTGACCGAAGGATCGCGGCGTGGACGCCGAGTGGGCAACTGTCGACGTAAATGCTGGTCAGGTTGCGCATTCGGTATGGTCTGAACCCGTGAGAGGTGAGCAGGCTGTACAGCTCGACGCGCTCGATGTCCGCTTGGTCGAACTGCTCGCCGAGGAGCCGCGGATCGGGGTGCTGGAGTGCTCCCGGCGACTCGGCGTGGCCCGGGGCACCGTGCAGGCGCGGCTGGACAAGCTCATCGAGCGGGGGGTGATCCGCGGCTTCGGTCCGGAGATCTCGCCGGCCGCGATCGGGTTCGGGGTGACCAGCTTCGTCACGTTGGAGATCAGCCAACGGCAGGGCCACGACCCGGTCACCGCGCACCTGGCGGCGATCCCCGAGGTGTTGGAGGCGCACACCATCACCGGCTCCAGCGACCTGCTCTGCCGGATCGTGGCCCGCTCCAACACGGATCTGCAACGGGTCATCGACCAGATCGTCTCGTTCGCCGGCATCACCCGCGCGTCGACGATCATCGCGTTGGCGGAGCAGATTCCCTACCGCACGCTGCCACTGGTCCGCAGCGCCGTAACACCTTCCGGCGCAGAAAGCGCGGCGACACGGCGGCGCGGGCGTACGGAAGATCCGTGATCGTGGCTACGGTGTGCGGGTGGCGAAGGGGAGCGTGCGCGTCGGGCTGCTGGCCGGCCTCGCCGTGGTCGTCGCCCTCGCCGCCACCGGCGTGTGGAACCCGTTCCCCGGCATCTGGGACTGGGTGGACCGCAGCGAACCCATCTCCGAGCCGGACGTCGTCTGGCAGCAGCGGGTCGGTGGCACCCCGCGCAGCGTGACCATCGCCGGTGACACCGTCGTGGTCGAGCAGCGTACCCGGGTGGAGGCCCGCAGCCTGGCCACCGGCGCCCAACTCTGGGAACGCAAGGCGGACTGGTCGGCGGTCGCGGGCGGCGACCGCGACCCGGTCGTCGCCGTGGGCAAGCTCCTGGTCAAGGGGTACGAGCTGCTCGACCCGGCCACCGGGGCGACCCGGCGGCGCGACGACGACGCCGTGGCCGTGTGGACGTACCGGAACCTGCTGCTGGACGCCCGCTGCACGGACGCCACCGACTGCACCCTGAGCGCGTGGGACCCGCGCGGCACCAAGCCACTGTGGACGGCCTTCCTGCCCGGCGTGCACAGCGGCCTGCTCGCCGACAACCCCGGCCTGCGCGGCACCCGCCGGCTCACCGCCACCCGCATCGACGACGGGGTGGCCGGGCCCGAGGCGGCGCCGCCGCTGCTCGGCTTCCCGGTCGACGGCCGCGTGCACGTCGTCGACACCGCCACCGGCCGGGTGTTGCAGAACGTCGAACCCGGCCGGGACGAGCGGCTGTCCGTGGTGGGCGGCCGGATGCTGCGGATCGCCGCCCGCTCCCAGGACGGCACCTGCTACTTCGCCATCTCCGCACGGGACCCGGCGACCGGGCAGGAGGCGTGGCAGCGGGCCGGGGTCAACCTGCGTACCGCCGACACCGCCGGCTGCGTGCAGCGCGAGGACCCGCAGGGCGCGCGGAACGTGCTGATCGGCGTCGGCCCGGACGGCCGCGAGGCGGTCATCGACGGGTACGACGGACGGCTGCTCTGGGTCGGAGAGCCCGGCACCAAGCTCGTCGCCGTCGACGACCGCTACGCGGTGTTCCGCTCCGCCGACAAGCGCTCGGTGGTGTCCCGTGAACTCGGCGCCGACAAGGTGCGCTGGACCAGGCCGGCCAGCGCCAAGGCGGGCGCGGCGCTCACCCCGTACGCGGCGGTGCTCGCCGACGAGAAGCCGTCACGGCTGGTCGCCCTCGATCCGCGCACCGGTCGGGAGCTGGCCGTCCTGCGCACCTCGGCGAACGCCCTCGCCGTCGGCCCGCAAGGCATGATTATCGGTGAGGGGCGGGAGATCGGGTACGTCCGCTTCGGCGGCGCGCCCGGCGCCCCCGTTCCGCAGCCCGGCGACGGAGGCAACCCCGGGCCGGGCGGCACCCGCCCCGGGCCGGGTGGCGACGGCACCGGCGACTGCGGGCCCAAGGGTGAACTGTGCACCGAACCGGACGGCGGCAAGGACGGCTGAGCGGGTGGGATTCCGGCGCACTGAGCGCTGCCGACCTCGACGGATGAGAGCGGCGTCCCAGACCCAGCCCGGCGGGTGGGAATGATCGACCGGTCTGCCCTAGGCTTGCCGCTCATGAGCAGTGCCGCCGCATTCTCGTACGCCCCCCTGCTGCCGACCGGCCCCGACCAGACGGAATATCGCCTGGTCACCGACGAGGGCGTGGACGTCGTACACGGCCCGGGGGGTCGTCGTTTCCTCACCGTGGAGCCGGCCGCGCTGACCGCGCTGACCGCCGAGGCGATGCACGACATCGCGCACTTCCTGCGCCCCGCGCACCTCGCGCAGCTCCGGGCGATCATCGACGACCCGGCCGCGTCGCCGAACGACCGGTTCGTCGCGCTGGACCTGCTGCGCAACGCCAACATCGCCGCCGGCGGGGTGCTGCCGATGTGCCAGGACACCGGCACCGCGATCGTGATGGGCAAGCGTGGCCGGCACGTGCTGACCGACGGCGCGGACGCCGAGGCCATCTCCCGGGGCGTCTACCAGGCGTACACCCGGCTCAACCTGCGCTACTCCCAGCTCGCCCCGCTGACCATGTGGGACGAGCGGAACACCGGCAGCAACCTGCCGGCCCAGGTGGAGCTGTACGCCGAGGACCCGGACGGGCACCCGGACGCGTACAAGTTCCTGTTCATGGCCAAGGGCGGCGGCTCGGCCAACAAGTCGTACCTCTACCAGGAGACCAAGGCGCTGCTCAACCCGACGCGGATGATGCAGTTCCTGGAGGAGAAGCTGCGGCTCATCGGCACCTCCGCCTGCCCGCCGTACCACCTGGCCATCGTCATCGGCGGCACCTCGGCCGAGTACGCGTTGAAGACCGCGAAGTACGCCTCCGCGAAGTACCTGGACGCCCTCCCGACGCAGGGCTCGATGAGCGCGCACGGCTTCCGCGACCTGGAGCTGGAGGCCCAGGTGTTGGAGCTGACCCGCAACTTCGGCATCGGCGCGCAGTTCGGTGGGCGGTACTTCTGCCACGACGTGCGGGTGGTGCGGCTGCCCCGGCACGGCGCGTCCTGCCCGGTGGCGATCGCGGTCTCCTGCTCGGCGGACCGGCAGGCGGTTGCCAAGATCACCCCGTCGGGTGTGTGGCTGGAGCGCCTCGAAACCGACCCGGCGCGGTTCCTGCCCGAGGTCACCGACGACGCGCTCGACGCCGAGATGGTCGTCCGGGTCGACCTCAACCGACCGATGGACGAGATCCGCGCCGAGCTGTCCAAGTACCCGGTGAAGACCCGGCTGTCGTTGTCCGGCCCGCTCGTGGTGGCCCGGGACATCGCCCACGCCAAGATCGCCGAGCGGCTGGACGCCGGTGAGCCGATGCCGCAGTACCTGCGCGACCACGCCGTCTACTACGCCGGCCCCGCGAAGACCCCCGAGGGGTACGCGTCCGGCTCGTTCGGCCCGACCACGGCCGGCCGGATGGACGCCTACGTGGAGAAGTTCCAGGCCGCCGGCGGCTCTCAGGTGATGCTGGCCAAGGGCAACCGGTCGGGTCAGGTGACCCGCTCCTGCCAGCAGTACGGCGGCTTCTACCTCGGCTCGATCGGCGGCCCCGCGGCCCGCCTCGCCCAGGACTGCATCAAGCACGTCGAGGTGCTCGAATACCCGGAGCTGGGCATGGAGGCGGTCTGGAAGATCGAGGTGGAGGACTTCCCCGCCTTCATCGTGGTCGACGACAAGGGCAACGACTTCTTCGCCGAGGTCACCAAGCCGGTGCTGACCATCGGCCGCCGCTGACCGCTGCGCCACGTCAAGAGGCGCCAGGCATTCCGCCTGGCGCCTCTTGCGTCGGTACCTCCACCGACATCGGTACGCCCGCCCGCTGGGGGGTGGGACGGGCGCACCGCCCCCGTCGGATGTCGTGACCGCCAACCTGGATCGAGTCTGCGCCGCGCCACACTCGATCCGCTCTCAGATCACTATCACCGGACGACGTCGAGCTGTGACCGTCGGACTACGCTGCTGGTTGTTGTGTCATCGTCGCGGGGGAGCAGATGCGGTTCGGAATCCTGGGGCCTCTGCGCGTCGGCGGTGGCGAGTCCACCGTCACCGCCGGCCGGGACCGGATCGTGCTCGCGATGCTGCTGTTGCGTTCTGGTCGCCTGGTGCCCGTCGAGGATCTGGTCGACGCGGTCTGGGAGAACAATCCTCCGGCCACCGCCCGCGCCCAGTTGCAGACCTGCGTCTCACGGTTGCGCCGCCGGTTCGTCGAGCTGGGGCTGGAGCCGGGCCTCATCATCACCGACCCGGCGGGGTACGGCGTGCGTACCGCGCCGGACGACCTGGACGCCGAGGTCTTCGCCCGGGGTGTGGAGGTCGCCCGCACCGCCGTCGCGGCCGGTCGCCTGGTCGAGGCGCGGAGCGAGTTCCGCGTCGCGTTGGCGCTGTGGCGGGGGCCGGCCCTCAGCGGCATCCCGAGCAGCAGCGTCCGCCGCCGTGCACAGGCGCTGGACGAGCAGCGCCTCACCGCCCTGGAGGAGTGTGTCGACGTCGAGCTGCGCCTCGGGCAGGCCACCGACCTGATCGAGGAGCTGACTGAGAGCGTCGACAGGCATCCGTTGCGGGAGCGTCTGCGCGGTCAACTGATGCTGGCACTGTCCTCGGTCGGACGGCAGGCCGACGCGCTTGCCGTCTACCGGGATGGCCGGCGGCTCTACGCCGACGAGCTGGGCATCGAACCGGGCGCCGAGTTGCAGCACCTGCACCAACGCGTGCTCGCCGGTGATCTGGCACTGAGCGGCCGAGAGACTCGGTCGGTCCCGCCGGTCTGCTCGCTGCCCAGGGCGATCGGCGACTTCACCGGCCGGCAACAGACCCTGGCTCGCCTGATCAAAGACGTGGAGGCCGGCGCGCGGATCCAACTCATCGACGGTATGGCCGGCAGCGGGAAGACGACCCTGGCGGTACACATCGCCACGGCCCTCGCTGGCGACTATCCGGACGCCCAGCTCTACATCGACCTGCACGGGCACAGCGAGCGCACCCCGTTGACCCCGTCCGTTGCGGTGGCCACGCTGCTGCGGCAGGTCGGTGTGCCTGCGGAGAGGGTGCCGGCAACCCAGGACGACAGGTTGGCGCTCTGGCGCAGCGAGCTGGCGGGCCGCCGTGCGTTGCTGCTGCTGGACAACGCTGCGACCGCTGATCAGGTGATCCCGCTGCTACCCAACGGCTCGCAGTGCCTGATTCTGATCACCAGCCGTCGCCGACTCGTCGGTGTGGACGAGGGACGGCCGTCGTCGCTGCCCGTGCTCGACACCGACGAGGCCGTCGAGCTGCTGGGGCACGTGGTCGGTGCGGACCGGGTGGCGGCCGAGCCGGAGGCGGCCGCCGAGGTCGTCCGCCGCTGCGGGCACCTACCACTCGCCATTCGACTGGCGGGTGCCCGGCTGGCGCACCGACCTCACTGGCGTATCGCCGACCTCGCCGAGCGCCTGGTCTCCCGTCGCGATCCGTTGGCCGAGTTCGAAGCTGGCGATCGCTCCGTCGGTCGGGCCTTCGCCCTGTCGTACGCCCAGGTGTCGCCGGCGGCGCAGCGCGCGTTCCGGCTGCTGGGTCTGCACCCGGGGGTACGGTTCGACAGCTCGGTCGCGGCCGTCATCGCCGAGTTGCCCCTGGTCGACGCGCAGGACCTGGTGGACGAGTTGGTCGACGCGCACCTGGTGGAGGAGGCGGAGCTGGGCCGGTACCGGCTGCACGACCTGGTCCGCGAGTACGCGCGAACCCTGGTGGCCGAGCCGGAGCGGGCGGTTGAGCGGCGGGATGGCATCGAGCGTCTGCTCAACCACCACCTGCACGTGGCCGCGACCATCGCACGCAAGAGGGAGCCCTCCTCGGCGCATTCGCTGATCGTGGCGGCGCCACCGATCCGCGCCGACCTGATCACGATCGTCGCCGAGCAGGGGCACGCCTGGCTCGAGGAGAACCTCGCCGTGTGGCCCGCCCTGGTTCGGCTGGCGGAGTCTGAGGGATTTCAGCGCTACTGCTGGCAGTTGGCGAGGGCGTGCTGGCACGCGCAGTTCGAGGGCGGTCGCCTGGACGAGTTGATCGAGACCCACTCCGCTGGTCTGCGCTCCGCCGAGGAGTTGGGTGACGAAAGCGCGGTGGCGACGATGCTGAACTACCTCGCCTCGGCCCATTACCGACTCGGGGATTTCAAGGAGTCGATCCGGCTGATGGAGAGGTCCCTCGAAATCTTCCGTAGGCTCGGTCTGCGCCGCGAGTTCCGCAACACCCTGGGCAATCTGGGCACCGCGTACGCCATCAACTTCCAGTTTCGCCGGGCCCGGGAGTGCTACGAAGCCGCCCGGGAGTTGGCGGCGCGGATGCGCGACGTGGGCGCGCTGGCGAACGAGCTGAACAACTTGTCGATGACTCTGTTGCTGTGGGGCCGACCCGACGAGGCGCTGCGCACCGCTCGGCGACACCTGGGGCTCGCCCGCGAGGTCGGCGACCTGCGCCGGATCGGCAACGCCGTCGGGCACCTCGGAATGATCCGTCACCGGATGGGCGACGTGGGGCCGGCCAGTCGGCTGCTGAGGGTGGCTCTGCGCGTCAAACGGCAGGTGGGAGCCCGGTTCGGTGAGGGCGAGGTGTTGAACGAGATCGGGATGATGGAGCGGGAGGCCGGTCGCCCGGAACGCGCTGCCGAGCTGCACCGGGCGGCGCTCGTGGCCATGACCGAGGTGGGGGACCGTGCTGGCCAGTGCGGCTCGCGCAACCTGCTGGCCCGAGCGATCCTCGATCAGGGGGACGCGACCAGCGCGCTCGATCTCTACCGCCGCGTCCTGGCCGACACCACCAGACTGAGCACGCGCTACGAGACGGCCCGGGCGTTGGAGGGCATCGCGCGCTGCCTGGCTTCCACCGATCCGACCGTGGCACGTGAGCACGCGACCCGGGCCCTGGCCCTGTTCCGCCAGATCGAGTCGCCGGACCAGCGCGAGGCGGAGCGGCTGCTCGCCGAGTTGGGCTGACGGATCATCTGCGGTTCGGCGGCGGGCGCGGCAGGATGGTACGCGTGACGACTCCAGAGGCGACCGGTTACCGGATCGAACGTGACTCGATGGGCGAGGTGGAGGTGCCCGCCGAGGCGCTGTGGCGGGCGCAGACCCAGCGCGCGGTGCAGAACTTTCCGATCTCCGGACGGGGCATCGAGCCCGCCCAGATCAAGGCCCTGGCCCAGATCAAGGGCGCGGCGGCCGAGGTCAACGGCGAGTTGGGCGTGATCGACGCCAACGTGGCCGCCGCGATCGCCGCCGCGGCCGCGCACGTCGCCGACGGCGGGTACGACGACCAGTTCCCGGTCGACGTCTTCCAGACCGGGTCGGGGACGTCGTCCAACATGAACGCCAACGAGGTGATCGCGACCCTCGCCGGCCGGGAGCTGGGCTCGCCGGTGCACCCGAACGACCACGTCAACGCCTCCCAGTCCAGCAACGACGTGTTCCCGTCCTCGATCCACCTGGCCGCCACCCAGTTCATCGCGGAGGATCTGCTGCCGTCGCTGACGCACCTCGCCGAGGCGCTGGAGGCCAAGGCGGCCGAGTTCGAGACGGTGGTGAAGGCGGGGCGTACGCACCTGATGGACGCCACGCCGGTCACCCTCGGGCAGGAGTTCGGCGGGTACGCCGCCCAGGTCCGCTACGGCATCGAGCGGTTGCAGGGCTCGTTGCCCCGGCTGGCCGAACTGCCGCTGGGCGGCACCGCCGTGGGCACCGGGATCAACACCCCGCTCGGCTTCGCCGCCGCCGTGATCGGCAAGCTGCGCGAGTCGACCGGGCTGCCGCTGTCCGAGGCGCGCAACCACTTCGAGGCACAGGGCGCCCGCGACGCCCTGGTGGAGACCTCCGGGCAGCTCCGGACCATCGCGGTGGGTCTCTACAAGGTCGCCAACGACATCCGCTGGATGGGTTCCGGCCCCCGAGCCGGCCTGCGGGAGCTGCGCATCCCCGACCTTCAGCCCGGCTCGTCGATCATGCCGGGCAAGGTCAACCCGGTGGTCGCCGAGGCGATGCGGCAGGTCTGCGCCCAGGTCATCGGCAACGACGCGACAGTGGGTTTCGCCGGCTCGCAGGGCGACTTCGAACTGAACGTCATGCTCCCGGTGATGGGCCGCAACCTGCTGGAGTCGATCCGGCTGCTGGCCGCCGCGAGTCGGCTGTTCGCCGACCGCCTGGTGGCCGGCCTGGTCGCGGACGCCGAGGTCTGTCTGGCGTACGCCGAGGGCTCACCGTCGATCGTCACCCCGCTGAACCGCTACCTCGGGTACGACGAGGCCGCCTCCATCGCCAAGGAGGCGCTGGCGAAGCAGGCGTCCATCCGGGAGGTCGTCATCTCCCGGGGGCACGTCGACTCCGGCAAGCTCACCGAGACCCAGCTCGACGAGGTGCTCGACCTGCTCCGGATGACCCACCCCTGACCCGCGCCGCGCGTCGTTCACGCCCGGCGCAGGGCGGAGCGGCCCGCGAAGCGCGCCGAGTCGCCCAGCTCCTCCTCGATCCGGATCAGCTGGTTGTACTTCGCCGTCCGGTCCGAGCGGGAGAGCGCGCCGGTCTTGAGCTGACCGCAGCCGGTGGCCACGGCCAGATCCGCGATCGTGGTGTCCTCCGTCTCGCCGGAGCGGTGCGACATGACGACTGTCCAACCCGCCCGCTGGGCCGTGGCCACCGTGGCCAGCGCCTCGGTCAGGGTGCCGATCTGATTGACCTTGACCAGGACCGAGTTGCCGACGCCGGTGCGGATGCCCTCGCTCAGCAGCGTCTCGTTGGTGCAGAACACGTCGTCACCGGTGAGCTGGCAGTGGTCACCGACACGGGCGGTCAGCTCCCGCCAGCCGTCCAGGTCGTTCTCGGCCATCGGGTCCTCGATGGAGACGACCGGGTAGGCGTCGATGAGCCTGGCGAGGTAGTCGGCGTGCTCGGCGGACGTGCGGCGTACTCCCTCGCCCGTGTAGTCGTACACCCCGTCGCGGAAGAACTCGGATGACGCCGGGTCCATGACGAGGCCGATGTCCGTGCCGGGGCGGTAGCCCGCGCCCTCCACGGCGGTCAGCACGAAGTCGAGCGCCTCCTCCGCCGTACGCAGCTCGGGCGCGAAGCCACCCTCGTCGCCCACGCCCGTGGAGTGCCCGGCGGCCAGCAGATCGCGGCGCAGGGTGTGGAAGACCTCGCTGCCCATGCGGACGGCTTCGGCGAAGGTGTCCGCGCCCACGGGCACGATCATGAACTCCTGGAAATCGAGCGGGTTGTCGGCGTGGGCGCCGCCGTTGATGATGTTCATCATCGGCAGCGGCAGGAGGTTAGCGTCGGCGCCGCCCAGATAGCGGTAGAAGGGCTGGCGGTGGGCCGCCGCCGCGGCCTTGGCGACGGCGAGGGAGACGCCGAGGATCGCGTTGGCGCCGAGCCGGGACTTCGTGGCGGTGCCGTCGAGGGCGATCAGCGCGGCGTCCAGACCCGCCTGGTCTGCCGCGTCGCTGCCGCGCACGGCCGCCGCGATCTCCCCGTTGACGTTGGCCACCGCGCGGTCGACGCCCTTGCCGTGCCAGCGCGTCGGGTCTCCGTCGCGCAGCTCCACGGCCTCCCGGGCCCCGGTGGAGGCGCCGGAGGGGACGGCGGCCCGGCCGAACGAGCCGTCCGCCAGCGTGACGTCGACCTCGACCGTGGGGTTGCCCCGGCTGTCGATGATGCGGCGGGCGGTGACGGTCTCGATGGTGGTGGTGGTGGTGGTGACGGTTCCGGCTGCCGATGCGGACATGGGAGGTCCCCTTCGTTGTGGCCTGCCGTGGCCCCAGCTGCGACAACGCTGGCGCTGAGCCCGACAACGGCAAACCCTACAGCAATGCTGATCAGTTAGGCTGAACAGCCCCGCTGAACAGCATTGCTGTGCAGGTCAGCTGCCCAACAGCGCTGACGAGCGGGGTAAAGTGCCCTGTGCCCACCTCGGAAGCCGCCGCCATCGCCGCCGAACTACGTACCGCGATGGGCAAGCTCACCCGGCGCGTCAAGCACGAGGACCGCATTCCGCTGGGTCAGATTGCCGTGCTCGGCGCCCTCGACCGCGACGGCGCCATGACCACCAGCGACCTCGCCGCCGACCAGCGCGTACGCCCCCAGTCGATGGCGCGGGCGGTGGGACTGCTCATGGAGCAGAAGCTGATCACGCGACGGGCGCACCCCACGGACGGCCGCAAGTCGCTCGTCGAGCTGTCGGACGCGGGTCGGGCCGCCCTGGAGGCGGAGCGCAGCCGCAGGGCCGGTTGGCTCGCGCAGGCCATCGAGGCGGAACTCACCGATGAGGAGCGGGCACTGCTGGCCCGCAGCGCCGCCCTGCTGGAACGGCTCGCCATGCGCTAGACGCTCCCGTCGACGGCGGGACCGCCGGGACGAACGTCAGGGCTGCGGCAGTGTCGCCCAGCCGAGGAAGCGGACGTAGAGCGCCGCCGGGTCCGGGCCGTCGTGCGGGTTGAGCCGGTACAGGTCGGCCGCCGCGTCGTGCAGGACCGTGCACAGGTAGATGCTCAGGGCGATCCGGTCGTGCGCGTACTCCTGTCGGAGGGCGAGTCGGGCCACCGGGCACGGCCACGGCGCGGCGCAGACCCGGCAGAGCCACAGCGGACGCAGCGGCAGGTGCGGTCGACGGGGTGCGGGTTTGCGGCCATCCGGGACGGTCCGGCACATGCGGTGGGGGTCCTTTCGAGCTGAATCGTTCGGGACATCGCTCCCGCACCCCGCAAGATCGCGTTCGAACCTGGATGTAGTGGTCTCGGCGCGTCCGGAGGCCACTGTTTCCATGTTCGAGTGTGATCTTGAGGGGGTGGGACCGCCCGGCACGGGGGTTCGGGCGGTCCCGGGCGATGCCGCTGGCCCGGGGGACGGGGAGCGGCGTCGCACTTCACAGTCTGGTGATCGGACGACTACGGTCGGAAGGGTTCGGCCGACCTGTCGTGGCTGCCCTGTTCCCGGGCGGCGCCGGCTCTGGTGGCCGTCTGGAATTGATCGCCGGCGGGTTGGAGAGTGGTCGGGCATGGCCGATGGGCAGATGACAGCGGCGGCGTTCCTGGTCGCGGAGCTGCGCCGGGCGCGGGCCCGCCGGGGCTGGAGTCAGGAGGAGCTGGCCAAGGCGGTCAACTACTCGCCGTCGATGGTCAGCGCGGTCGAGCTGGGCCAGCAGCCGCCCACCGCCAAGTACCTGGAACTCCTCGACCGCGCCCTGGACACCGGCGGCCTGTTCAGCCGCATGTCCACCGAACTGGTCAGCCTGGACCGGGCTCAGGTGTGGCTGCGGGGTGGGCGCGCCATCGAGACGCAAGCTCAGTCGCTGCGTTGGTATGAGCCCTTGCATGTGCCCGGCTTGCTCCAGACCGAGGCATATGCCCGAGCGGTCTTCGAGGCGGGCAGTCTCCTTGAACCCGACGAGGTGGATCGTCGACTGGCCGACCGGATGGAGCGCCACGAGATCCTGTACAGCGACCGACCACCGAAGATTACAGCCGTGATCGACGAGGTGGTGCTTCGTCGGCAGGCGGGCGATCGAAAAACGATGTGTGATCAACTGTTGTACCTGGCTCGCGTAACGACCGAGCACCCTCGTGTCCGGGTCCTCGTGGTGCCGGCCAGTGCGGGTGAGCACCCGGGCTTTGGTGGCCCCTTCATCCTGGCCGTGCTCTCTGACGGCAGTCAGCTGGCCTATTTGGACAGCCAGATCAGAGGTCAGGAGTTCGACCGGCCGCAGGATCTCCATCGGTTGCAACGGGTCTGGGAGACTGTGTTGGGCGAGGCGTTGCCCCCGCAGGAGTCCACCAAGCTGATGAGGGAAGTGGCGGAGTCATGGAGTTGACCGGTGCCGAGTGGCGCAAGAGTAGCCGCAGCGGCCAGGACAACAACTGCGTCGAGGTGGCTACGGATCTGGGGGGCGTGGTCGGGGTGCGGGACAGTAAGGACCCGGACGGACCCGTGTTGGTGGTCGACGCGTACTCCTGGCGGCTCTTCGTGGTCGCGCCCCCGCGCTGACGCGACCGCCCTGCCCGCGACGGTGGTCGCGGGTAATCGGCTCGACGGTTTCCCGGAGCGGCGGGATGATCCGGTTCATGGGTGAAGAACCGCCGGCGACCGAGCGGCTGCGGATGCGCCGGTTGACCATGGCCGACGTGGACGCGTTCGTGGAGCTGGACGGCGATCCCGAGGTGATGCGGTTCCTCACCGGCGGGGTCGGCACGCCGCGCGCCACCGTGCGGGACGAGCAGTTGCCGAAGCTGCTCGCGCAGTACGAGCGGCACCCCGGCCTGGGGCGGTGGGCGGCGCTCGACCGGGCGTCCGGTGAGTTCCTGGGCTGGTTCGCGCTCGATCCGTCGGCGGACGGCACGGAGGCCGAGTTGGGGTACCGGCTGCGCCGCGCGGCGTGGGGGTGTGGCCTGGCGACGGAGGGGTCCCGGGCGCTGGTCCGGTACGCGCTCGACGTGGTCGGCGTGCGGCGGGTGTGGGCGCAGACGATGGCGGTCAACGAGCGGTCCCGGCGGGTGATGGAGAAGGCCGGGCTGCGGTACGTGCGCACGTTCCACCTGGACTTCGACGACCCGATTCCGGGGACCGAGCACGGCGAGGTGGAGTACGAGCTGCGGGCCGCCGACGTCGCTCAGGACCGGCCGGCGGCCTTGCGGGCCCGGTAGGCGGTCACCGCGGCGCGGTTGCCGCAGCCGGCCTCGCAGAACCGCCGCGACCGGTTGCGGGACAGGTCGACGACCACGTTGTCGCAGTCCGGGTGCTCGCAGGTGCGCAGTCGGCTCAGCTCACCCATCCGGACGAGGTCGGCGACGGCCATCGCCGCCTCCACCGCCATCCGGGTTGCCAGCGGCGCGTCGCGGGGTACGGCGTGCAGGTGGTACGGCTCGTCGTCGTGCTCGATGAGCTGCGGCAACGCCCGGTGTTCCCGGAGCAGACCGTTGATGATGGCGACGACCTCGGGCGTTTCGGCGTGCCAGATCCGGCGCAGCTGAGGGCGCAACTGTCGTACCGCGCGGAGTTCGGTTTCGGTGTGTTCGTGCCGCCCGCTGTAGGCGTGCCGGGTGAAGAAGTCGTCCAGCGCGGCGACGTCGGGCAGCAGCTCGCCGTCGCTGCCGCCGGTGTTGACCAGCGCGGCGGCGGCGGTCAGCGAACACTCGGTGTCATGAGCGAATAGCAACTTGACTCCTGTCACGGTGGCCACCTAGCGTCATGGGCACAAGGATAGTTTGCCCATGACACCCATGTCGTCCCCGAGGAGCGCGAGATGCCGCAACGACCCGCCGTCGGCGCCGCGCTGGCGCTGCTCTCCGCCGTCACGTTCGCCACCTCGGGCACCTTCGCGCGCTCGCTCATCGAGGCCGGGTGGTCGGCCGAGGCCGCCGTCGTCACCCGGGTCGGGGTGGCCGCCCTGGTGCTCGCGGTCCCCGCCCTGCTGTCGCTGCGCGGCAGGTGGCACGTGCTGCGCGACAACAGCGCGGCGGTGGTGATGTTCGGGCTGCTCGGGGTGGCCCTGGCGCAGGTGTGTTTCTTCAACGCCGTGCGCTACCTGCCGGTCGGCATCGCGCTCCTGCTGGAATACCTGGGCATCATCCTCGTGGTGGGCTGGATGTGGCTGCGGCACGGCCAGCGCCCCCGACGGCTCACCGCGGCCGGCTCCGCCGCCGCGCTCTGCGGGCTGGCGTTCGTCCTGGACCTCACCGGTGACGCCGGCTTCGACCCGGTCGGCGTGCTGTGGGGGTTGGGCGCCGCGTTCGGCCTGGCCGGCTACTTCGTGCTCGCCGGCCGGGTCGACCCCCGCCTGCCCTCGGTCGCCATGGCCAGCGGCGGGATGGCCGTCGGCGCCGCCGTGCTGCTGCTCGTCGGGCTGACCGGGCTGCTGCCGCTGCGCGCCACGTTCGGCGAGGTCACCTTCGCCGGGCACCGCACCACCTGGCTGCTGCCCATCGTCGGGCTCACCCTGGTCGCCGCCGTGATCGCCTACCTGGCCGGCATCGCCGGCAGCCGGATCCTCGGCCCCCGGCTGTCGTCGTTCGTCGGGCTGACCGAGGTGCTGTTCGCGGTGTTCATCGCCTGGCTGTTCCTCGACGAACTGCCGACCGCCTGGCAACTCCTCGGCGGTCTGCTGATCGTCACCGGAGTCGCCCTGGTACGCCTCGACGAACTGCGCGGCGTGCCCACGCCCGCCGCGCCCGAGCCCGCCCTGGCTGCCAGCGCCCGGTGAGGCCGCGGCTCGGTGTGGCTGAACCGGCACGGGCTGCCCCGACCGGCCGGTCTCGTCCCCGACGCGGAGGTGTCCACCCTGGCCAAACTGCCAAAGGTCATGTCGGATCTGCCGGCGACATCGTCCGACCGGGTGGATCTGGGCATCGGCCTGGGCGGATGAAGAAGAGATTCACCGGCATAACGGACGTTCACCTGGCGGGAAGTCGCCGGGTGTTGTGTGATGACGCCACGTCCCTCAACGAGAGGATTCGATGTGGTGAGCAAGCGCTTCACCGCTGGTGCCGTCGCGACCGCGGCGGTACTGGCACTTACGGCAGCGAGCCTGGGTGTACCGGCCAGCGCCGCGCCGAGCACGTCCCGCACCTTCACGGTCGTGGCCGAGGACGGGGTCGCCGCCGCGACGGCCGTCGCCGCCATCCGGGCCGCCGGCGGCACGGTGGTGTCCTCGTCCGACGAGGTCGGCATGTTCCAGGTCACCAGTGACCGGGCCGACTTCGCGGCCCGGGCGGCCGCCGCGCCGACCCTGGTGGGTGCCGCCGAGCAGAAGGCCATCGGCCGCAAGCCGAAGCTGGACCGGGTCGAGCAGGAGCACCTGACGGCCGCCACCAAGGCCGCCGCCGGCGCTGCCGCCCGGCGCGGGGCCAAGATGGACCCGCTCGACGACAAGCTCTGGGGCCTGGACATGATCCGGGCCGACAAGGCCCGCAAGGTCGAGCCCGGTGACCGTCGGGTGACCGTCGGCGTGCTGGACACCGGCGTCGACGCCAGCAACCCGGACATTGCGCCCAACTTCAACTGGGCGTTGTCGCGCAACTTCGCACCCGACCTGACCGACGTGGACGGCCCCTGCGAGGTGCCGAGCTGCCTCGACCCGGTCGGCACCGACGACGGCGGGCACGGCACCCACGTGGCCGGCACCATCGGCGCCGCCGCCAACGGCTTCGGCCTCTCCGGTGTCGCCCCGAACGTGTCGCTGGTCGAGCTCAAGGGCGGCCAGGACTCCGGCTACTTCTTCCTCGACCCGGTCGTCAACGCCCTGGTCTACGCCGGCCGGAACGGGATCGACGTGGTCAACATGTCGTTCTACGTCGACCCGTGGCTCTACAACTGCACCGCCAACCCGGCCGACTCGCCGGAGGCGCAGGCCGAGCAGCGGGCCATCATCAAGGCCATGAAGCGGGCGCTGGTCTTCGCCCACAACAAGGGCGTCACCCTGGTCGGCGCGCTCGGCAACAACAACGAGGACCTGGGCGCGCCGCGTACCGACACGTCCAGCCCGGACTACGGCGCCGACCCGTACCCGCGCCCGATCGACAACAACAGCTGCTGGGACCTGCCCACCGAGGGCCCGCACGTCATCGGTGTGTCGTCGGTCGGCCCGTCCGGCAAGAAGGCCGACTACTCCAACTACGGCACCGAGCAGATCTCGGTTGCCGCGCCGGGCGGCTGGTTCCGCGACGGCTTCGGCACGGACACCTTCCGCACCGACGCCAACATGATCCTGTCGTCCTACCCGAAGCACGTGCTCCAGGAGGAGGGCTCGGTCGACGCCGACGGCAACATCGTCGCCGGGTTCGAGGAGTCCGTCTTCAAGCAGTGCAAGAGCAACGGTGAGTGCGGCTACTACACCTACCTCCAGGGCACCTCGATGGCGTCGCCGCACGCCGCCGGTGTGGCCGCGCTGATCGTCAGCCGGTACGGCAAGCCGCAGGGCCGGGGCGGCTTCGGCATGTCGCCGGACCAGGTCGAGCAGCACCTCTACCGCACGGCCGCCGAGCACGCCTGCCCGGAGCCGCGCCTCCAGCAGTACCGCAACGAGGGCCGTGACGAGACCTACGACGCGTACTGCGCCGGCGGGCTCAACTTCAACGGCTTCTACGGGTACGGGATCGTCGACGCGTACGCGGCGGTGACCACCCCGCTCAAGCCCAACGCCCGCCCGTAACGCACCGCCCCAGGGGCCCGGTCGACACCCGTCGGCCGGGCCTCGCCGCGTCCGCCGCGTCCGGCCCGCGTGATCGACTCGGGTTCTTGGAAGGTGGGGCGTCACGGTGCCCGGGACCGCCCGGCTTCCAAGTAGCCGAGTGGATCACGGGCGTTCAGCGCCGTGGCGTGGGCGTTGACCGCTGCGGCGCACATTCACCGCCGCCAGCCACGGGCGGTCAGGGCGGCGCGTACTTCCCGCAGCACCGCCGGGAATTCGGCGTGCATCCGTCGGCTGGTCACGTGGAGCACCAACCAACCCGCGCCCACGAGCAGGTTGAGCCGTCGGCGATCACGGTGCAACTGGTCGATGTCGGAGTGCCAGTGCCCGTCGTACTCCACCGCCACCCGATATGTCGGCCATGCCAGATCGGGGTGCAGGACCACGCCGTTGGGCAGCAGTACCGGGAGTTGGACCTCGGGGCGTGGCAGGCCGCCGAGCACCAACCGCACCCGTAGCTGGGACTCCGGCGGGGACTGGGCCCGACCGTCGGCCAGGTCGAAGAGCCAACCTGCCCGGCGACCTCCGGGTCGGTCCGTGTTGAGGGCAGCCTCCTTGGCCAGCGCGGCATCATCGGTCAGCCCCTGCCCGAGTAATGCGTCGATGATGGCGAGCGCGCGGACCGGGTCGAGCCAGACCGCCGTCTCCCAGGCGGACCGCGCGGGGCCCGAGCAGGGGAGCGAGCCGGTCGAGAGGCGCGGCGACTCCGCGAAGGCGCTCCTGGTGTGGACATGCACCTGAAGGCCGCGTTGGGCGCCGACCCGCATCGGTCGGGGCGCGACGATGTGCACGTCGTCAGTGAAGGAAGCGGCGTGCTCGACGCCGTGCAGGAAGGCGGCCGACGGACCACCGAGGACCACCCCGGACGGCAGCCGCAGGAGAGCCGCGCGGCAGGCCAGGGCGTGGTCCCGTTCCAACCGGGCGTCGGCGTAGATGTCGTGGCGAAGTCGCACCCAGGCGCTGCTGCGTAGCTGATGCTCGGTGAGCAGGCTATCCCGAACGACATCGGAGCCGCGGAAAACCTGCCAGGTCAGGGCGTCTGGTCGGTACGGACGTGGTGGCATGCCGAGCAGCGTGCGGCCCGTCGCCACCCGCCCGAAACCCCTGTGGACAACCCCGCCGAGGGCCTCGCCGGTGCCTGTGGACAACCACGAACGCGCTCGCCGATTTTGCTATGGCGTGCCTCGATCGACTCCGTTTCCTGGAAGTCGGGGCGTCGCGGCGACCCGGACAGCCCGACTTCCGCGAACCCGAGTGGATCAAGGGGTCAGCGGAGGGTGGCTGCCACGGCTGTCGCGGCGGCCAGCACCTGGGGGCCGACCAGGGCGACGTCCAGCGGGGCGAGCGCGACCACGCCGACGCTGGCCTCCAGACCCGGTACGCCCAGCACCGGCGCGGCCACCCCGTACGCCCCGGACTCCAACTCCCCGCTGCTGCTCACCGGCTCGGCCGCGCCGCTCCGGCCGGCCAGGATGGCCCGACCGGCCGCGCCCCGGTCCAGCGGGTGCCGCGCCCCCGTCCGGTACGCGACGTGGAACGACGTCCAACTCGGCTCGACCACGGCCAGGGCGACCCCCTCACCGCCGTCCACCACCGTCAGGTGCGCGGTCGCGCCGGCCTGCTCGGCGAGCCGGCGCAGTGCCGGCAACGCCCCCTCGGCGAGCAGCGGCTGGGCGCGTCGGGCCAGGTGCAGGACCCCGGCGCCGATCCGGAGCCGCCCGTCGGCGTCGCGACGCAGCATCCCGTGGGTGGTCAACGGGCCGACCAGCCGGTATACGGCCGCCCGGCCAATGCCGAGCCGGGTCGCGGCCTCGGTGACGGTCAGGCCACCCGACGCGTCGGCGACGAGGTGCAGCAGACGTAGTCCGCGGTCGAGGGTCTGCGACGTTTCGCCGCCCCGCCCCACTTCGCCGCCGGCCGCACCGACGATCGCGCTCGTGCGGGCGGCTGGTTCACCGGAGCGTGCGGTCGCATCCACGTCTGGCAGCGTACGACCCGGCACCGGCGGACCCGGACAGGCGTGGACGGCTACCCTTGTACGGTGACGCTACGCCTGTATGACACCGCCACCCGATCGGTGCGGGACTTCGTCCCGCGGGAAGCCGGCAAGGTGGGGGTCTACCTGTGTGGTCTCACCCTCCAGGCACCGCCGCACATCGGTCACCTTCGCTCCGGCGTCAACTACGACGTGCTGCGCCGCTGGTTGCTGGCTGCCGGCTACGAGGTCACCTTCATCCGCAACCTGACCGACATCGACGACAAGATCCTCGTCAAGGCGGGTGAGCAGGGTCGGCCGTTCTGGTCGATCGCGTACGCCAACGAGTTGATCCTTGCCGAGTCGTACCGGGCGTTGAACGTGCTGCCCCCCACCTACGAGCCGCGCGCCACCGGGCACATCCCGGAGATGCACGAGCTGATCACGAAGCTGATCACGGACGGGCACGCGTACCCGGCCACCGACGGCTCCGGCGACGTCTACTTCGACGTGGCCTCCTGGCCGGCGTACGGGTCGCTGTCGGGTCAGTCGCCGGACGCCATGCAGTCGGCCGGCGACGCGCCGGACCGGGGCAAGCGGGATCCGCGTGACTTCGCGCTCTGGAAGGGTGCCAAGCCGGACGAGCCGGCAGACGCGTACTGGCCGTCCCCGTGGGGGCTGGGCCGTCCGGGCTGGCACATCGAGTGCTCGGCGATGTGCTGGCGCTACCTGGGCCCGGAGTTCGACATCCACGGCGGTGGTCTGGACCTGACCTTCCCGCACCACGAGAACGAGATCGCCCAGTCCCAGGCGGCCGGGCTGCCGTTCGCCCGGTACTGGGTGCACCACGGCCTGCTCAGCATCGGCGGGGCCAAGATGGGCAAGTCGGCGGGGAACGCCCTGGGCCTGGCGTACGTCGACTCGCTCGGGGTACGACCGGTGGAGCTGCGGTACTACTACGCCGCCGCGCACTACCGCTCGGTGATCGACTACTCGGAGGACTCGCTGCGTGAGGCGGCCACCGCGTACCGCCGGATCGAGGGTTTCGTGCAGCGGGCCGTCGAGCGGGTGGGCGCGGGTCAGCTCGGCGAGCTGCCGGCCGGTTTCGTCGCGGCGATGGACGACGACCTCAACACGTCCGCCGCGCTGGCCGTGCTGCAACAGCACCTGCGGGACGGCAACACCGCGCTGAGCGCGGGCGACGATGTGACCGTCCGCACCACCCTGGCCGTCGTACGCGCGATGCTGGATATCCTCGGCATCGACCCCCTCGACGAGGCGTGGACCGGCGGCGATCGCTCGGACGATCTGCGTGCCGTGGTTGACTCCCTGATCGCGCTGGCCCTGGAGCAGCGCGCGCAGGCCCGGGGCCGCAAGGACTGGGCTGCCGCCGACGCGGTACGTGACCAGCTCAAGCTGGCCGGCGTGGTGGTCGAGGACACCCCCCAGGGCCCTCGTTGGACTATTGGAGAGCAGGACTGATGCCCGGCAACTCGCAGCGCCGTGGCCGGCGACTGACGTCGAAGGCGACCGCCCCCAAGGGCTCCGGCGGTAAGAACAAGGACTCGCTGGCCGGTCGGGGGCGCACCCTGCCCGCCGACGAGCGACCCTGGCACAAGGGTTACTCGGGCACCGAGAAGCTGCCGCAGCGCACCGCCTGGAAGCAGGACAAGGAGCGCCGCGCGGCGGCCGAGGAGGGGCGTGCCCCGAAGATCGGCCAGCCCGGCACCAAGGACACCACCTGGGGCAAGGGTGGCGGTCGGGGCGTACCGGGCGGGCGGGGTCCCACCACCGGCCGGGGCGGCAAGCCCACCGGCCGGACCGGTCCCCGGGTCGCGCCGGGCCGCAAGTCCAACCCGTCGAAGGACTCCCCGGAGCTGCTGGTCGGGCGCAACCCGGTGCTGGAGGCGCTGCGCGCCCAAGTGCCGGCGACGGCGCTCTACACCGCCCAGGGCATCGACATGGACGAGCGGACCAAGGAGATCATCCGGACGGCCGCCGACCGGGGCATCGCCAACCTGGAGATCAGCCGGGCCGAGCTGGACCGGATGACCGGCGGGGTGCTGCACCAGGGCGTCGGGTTGCAGGTGCCGCCGTTCGCGTACCAGCCCTTCGAGGACATGGTCGCCGCGTCGCTGGAGCAGCAGGCCCCGCTGCTGGTCGCGCTGGACGGGGTCACCGACCCGCGCAACCTGGGCGCGGTGATCCGTTCGGCCGCCGCGTTCGGCGCGCAGGGTGTCTTCGTACCCGAGCGGCGTGCTGCCGGGATCACCGCGACCGCCTGGCGGACCAGCGCCGGCGCGGCCGCGCGGGTGCCGGTGGCCCAGGTCACCAACCTGACCCGGTCGCTGAAGGCGTGCCGGGACGCCGGCTTCATGGTGGTCGGCCTGGACGCCGACGGCGAGACCGACCTGTACGACCTGGAGGCCGCCGTCGGCCCGCTGGTGGTGGTGGTCGGCTCCGAGGGGCGCGGGCTGTCCCGGCTGGTCGGGGAGACCTGCGACCTGACCGTCAGCATCCCGATGATCTCCGAGGTCGAATCGCTCAACGCGAGCGTGGCCGCCGCGGTCACCCTGGCCGAGGTCGCCCGCCGCCGCTCGGTCGAGCTGTAACGACGTCCACGAAGCCCCCTACCGCCCGGTGCGGTAGGGGGCTTCGCCGTCAGATCGGGAGAGGCCAGGCGTCAGATCTGGTGCAGCCAGGCGACGAAGAACACCGCCCCGGCCACCGCCATCAGCAGCGTGGTCGGCAGCAGCCAGGCCGGGCCCCGCTCCCCGTCGAGGCGTCGGGTCAGTCGCTGGTGCACGGCGGCGATGCCGATCAACGCGGCCAGCCCGGCGGCCGCCATCGGCAGGCCGACCAGGAAGTGTGCCAGCCACGCGCCGGCCCGGCTCGGACCGCCCCAGGAATGGTCGTACGGGCCGGGATCGACCACCCCGTACAGGACGCCGCGCAGCACCATCAACACCTCGACGCCGATGGGCAGCAGCGCCACGAGGCCGAGCAGCAGGCTGAGCAGCGCGTGACCGAGCACCGCGAACGTGCCGGGTCGCCGGCCGGGCGCGGTCGTCGGGGGCGCGGCGAGCAGGCCGGTGCGTAGGCCCCGCCAGCGCGCGGTGGCGGCGTCGGCCCCGCCCACCGGGGCGGTCGCCAGCGTGAACAGGGCGACCGGCACCAGCGTCGCGCAGTAGGCGAGGCTACGGCCGGCCCGGCGGATGATCTGGTTCCGGTGAGCGGTGGCGGTGGCGATGGCGGACACGGCGTCTCCTCGGGCTCGGTGTGCCGCGAACGCTAGGCGCACGGCACACCCCGCCGCGTCACCCCGGGGAGCCACGCTCGCGCTGGCTCCCGGGGATGACAACCCCTCAGGAGTACGACGAAAGGGGCGGCCCGCCGCAGCGGACCGCCCCTTTCCGGTACGACGTTACGTCAGATCCGGCTGCCCGTGGCGGCGTGGAAGACGTGGCTGCGGCCGGCGCGCGGCTTGACGAACACGGTGTCACCCATGTTCGGCATGCTGCGCCGGTCGGTACGGACCACGAAGCGCTCCGAGTTGCCACCCAGCGCGGCGTGGCCGTAGACGTTGGCGTCCGAGCCGAGGTCCTCGACCAGCTCGACGACGACCGGCATGCCGCCCTCGGTCGGGCTGACCAGGTCGCAGTCCTCCGGACGGAAGCCGACGGTGACCTTGCCGTCGCCACCCTCGGCGCGGGCCGCCTCGACCTGCTCGCGGGTCAGCGGGATACGCATCTCGGCGAACTCGGCGCCCTGCTCGTGCAGCGGGACGGTCTTGATGTTCATGGCGGGAGAGCCCATGAAGCCGGCGACGAACACGTTCGCCGGGGTGTCGTAGAGCGCCCGCGGGGTGTCCACCTGCTGGAGCACACCGTCGAGCAGCACGGCGACCCGGTGACCCATGGTCATGGCCTCGACCTGGTCGTGCGTCACGTACACGGTGGTGACGCCCAGCTTGGCCTGGAGCGACGCGATCTGCGTACGGGTCTGCACACGGAGCTTGGCGTCGAGGTTCGACAGCGGCTCGTCCATGAGGAAGACCTGCGGCTCGCGGACGATCGCCCGGCCCATGGCCACACGCTGACGCTGACCACCGGAGAGCGCCTTCGGCTTACGGCTGAGGAACTCCTCGAGCTGGAGCAGCCCGGCCGCCTCCTTGACCCGCCGGTCGATCTCCGACTTGGAGGTCTTGCGCAGCTTCAGGGCGAACGCCATGTTCTCGTACACCGTCATGTGCGGGTAGAGGGCGTAGTTCTGGAAGACCATCGCGATGTCGCGGGCCTTCGGGGGAAGGTGGGTCACGTCGCGCTGGTCGATGTAGATCGAGCCGGCGTCGACGTCCTCGAGGCCGGCGAGCATCCGCAGGCTGGTGGACTTGCCGCAACCCGACGGGCCGACGAGGACCAGGAACTCACCGTCGCCGATCTCAAGGTTCAGCTCGTTGACGGCGGGACGCTCGGTGCCCGGGTAGATCCGGGACGCCTTGGAATAGGTGACCGTAGCCATGGTGGTGCGCTTCCTTTCACCGGCAGGAACGTGCCGGACGATCCGAGTGAAGGAGCGACCGGCACGAGCCCGCGCCGGTCAGCGGACGGCGGTCGGTCGCGGGGGCGGCCGGCTCGTCGTCCGTGTCACTGCACCGTAATTGGCTTTGCTCGCGCTGCCAAGGCGAGGGACCCTCGGAAGTGACCCAATGCCTACGCATTACGGGCAGTCGGGCACGGGCAGGCATCAATCGACATCACGATGCGGCGTCGGCCGTCGGGTTGTTGACGTTTCCCGTGCTCGGGAGCCCTCGCGAGCGGGATATCCGGACGTCAGTCGCTATGCTGGCCTCGACACACGCGCCCCTGTAGCTCAGCTGGCCAGAGCACTCGCCTTGTAAGCGAGATGTCGCCGGTTCGATCCCGGCCGGGGGCTCCATATCCACAAGGCTTTTCCCGATGGGCCCTGCCACGGGGCGACCGATTGACAGCAACGGCACTCATGAGAGCTTCCCATCGAGCTTGCCGAGCGCCTGACGCATCGCGTCGAGGTTGGCGTGAGCGTAGACCTTGAGCGTGATCTTCACATCGGCATGCCGAGCGATGGCCTGCACGACGTGCGGCGGTACACCCAACTCCATCAACAACGAGACCACGGTGTGCCGTAGGTCGTGCAGGCGGACACCAGGCAGACCGGCGGTCTCCGGGAGCCGAGCGAACGAGCGGCTGAGGTTCGTAGGCTCCCGCGACGCTTTGAGACACGCGCCACGCCACTTGAGCCGCCGTACCCGTCGCACGGTCTGTCGGTTGGATCTTCGGGTCGGCCGAGCTGCCGGCGAAGTGGTTCAAACTTTCTGTACGTCTTCAAGGCGGCCCTGAACGGGCCGCACGCGCCGCCTCCTGGGCGCGCGTCCGTCGCTCCGCTGGCGCTCCGACTCCGGCCACGCAACACGCCCGGCGGCTGGCGCGGAAGCGACAAGCCCAAGGGGCCGCCGCAGAACGACAGGGGCGTTTACCGGTGAGGGTGGGCCGGCAGCCGGCCGGGCCGCGCGGCCACAAGCCGGCGCGGCGTAGGGAAGCACGCCGGCCGTCGGCGAGCTGGCGGCAGTCGCGGGGTTGCGGTTAGGGCGCCCCTCCGGCGGGGGTGCTCCGGCTCCAGCATGGCCAGGGCTGCGCCGGCGTGTCGCGGTCCGTGGGTGGTTGCGGTCGGCCATCACGGCAGCCGGCGACCCGGGCGAGCCGAGCGCACCACCACCCGACCCGCCAGCGTCCGAACTTGCGTCAAGGTCCGCTTGACATGGCGGGCCGGGCGGAGGCCCGCTCCCCAGGGGGCGGGTCGACGGCAGACGGGATGGCAGGCTAAGTAGGCGAGTGTGTGACTTATGCCACAGAAATGTCCGGCGTGTCGCTCAAAACGGACAACTGGCCGCACTAGGCTCCGGCTAGCTATGCCGGTCACGAGTGCCGGAGCCTAGTGCGGCCAGTTGTCGTCGACTTGACAGGCCCACTACGCTGAGGCCGTCGCTACGCGATGCTTGCCACCCAACGGGCGGCCTCAGCGTAGTGGGCGCTGCCTTTCGCCGTGCCTAGCCTTCTATGACGTTCCCAGGACTGAGTGACCGACGCGGCAACGTCGACTCCGCAGCGCTGCCGTTGCATGTCCATGCGCTGACGTGGGACGCGTTTGCTGACGCGGCAAGTTCGGGCAAAAGAAAACCCGGCCCCTCTAGGGGAACCGGGTGGTATATGCGATGAACTGTAGCGCAGCTTATGCAGGCTTGCAACCGAACCATGCAATCAAGCTCTACCAGCCAGAAGGGCGCGCGTAGGTCCCCGCAGGGCTCGCCACAGGGTCACTCAGCTGACAGGCTTGGAAGTCGGCGGCGGTAAGTTGCTTCCACCAGTGGCTGCCCACCCCATCGCCGCGCTGTCCCTTAAGCGCCCCTGCCAGGTAGTTTGGCGACGGGTTGACGGTCCCGACGGGCACCTTTGACCTAGCGTATGACACAGGGAACTTCAGATCGCTGTCGTTAGAGATCACCAGGGCTGCATCTACCTGAGATGTGAGTACATCAACCAAAAGGTGCGAAGCCACGTTGACGTCCGAGCCCTTCTCCTCCCTGTGGGCGTACGACACCATGAACGTGGCGTTAGGCACCTGGTTGCCCTGCGCGTCCTGAACCATGATCGGCCACTGCGACGTCACGAGCTGAGGGCCTGCGCTTCGGCTTGGGGCCTTCACTGCGAGCGGAGCGTACTTCACCCGAGAGACGTAGCTGCCGTACTCGATAAGGTCGACGCTCGATGAGGCCACCAACGCTTTGAGGTAGATATCTTGATCGACAAAGCCCGACGGGTTGCTGGCGGCGTCGATGACAGCAGTGCAATAGACGATCCGGTGGACCGTAGCGCCCGTCCAACTTGGTACGCCGGCCAATAAGCGCCCTGCCAGAGCCCGGATGTCAAGCCATCGCCAACCCGGCGTCCCTTGGCCGCATAGCCTTCGAGCGCCGTAGTAGAGGTTGTATCCATCGACATACACACCAACGCGCACCGGCGAACGCTACCAGCAACAAGCAGCGACGGCTGGCCCGCCTGCGCCCGTGCCCGTGTGAGGGGTCGACGCGGCTAAGGCGAAGCGCCAAGCAGACGGTCACCGCGCGGAGGTATCCGACTCAAGCGGGCGGAACGCCCATTTGGCACTTCAGTTCAACGCGTGGCCCGGTGGCTCAGCCAGGCGAGTTCGTTCTACTTGCTTGCCCGTGCGGCCAACGGCGACTATGCGACGACTCAGAGCTTCCGCCGGGCGACAGTGTGTGATGACATCGATGCAGGACCATCGAGCACACATGGGCCTGGGGGTAGCACGTGACTCAACTGTCCTTCTTTGGCCCGTCCGGCGAGGGCGTAGATCCAAAGCCGGCCAGCGATGCAGTTGTAAGGCTCCCGGTCCTCATAACCGTCAAGGCGGCGCCCAACCCTTCTGAAAAGTACGGGGAGACGGTGTGTGTGGCAGGGATACGGGCGGACCTTGAGCGGCCAGGATGGGTCCGGCTCTATCCGGTCAACTTCCGATACCTAGACTCAAGGGAGAAGTTCGACAAGTACGACATAGTTCACGTCGATGCTATCCCGGCACGAGGCGGCGACCAGCGCCGCGAGAGTTGGCGGCCGCTGATGGGCAGCCTTGTGAAGGAGAGGCATCTCCCCCCGTGGCGACAGCGCCGCGCGTGGTTGGACCCGTACGTCGAACATTCGATGTGCCGCCTCAATCAGGTTGCTCGCAGCGCGGCGGACAGCCAGTCCTTGGCCTTAGTGCAGCCACGTGAAGTCGATGACCTGAAGATCACTCGACATGACGGTTGGTCCAGAGAGGAACAGCGGAAGATTGACGCCTACGTCAACCAGCTCGACCTTCTCGCCGACCAGGACCGGACACCACTCGAAGCTCCCAGGTTCCGTGGCGCCTACCGGTACCGATGCTGGGACAAGCAATGCCGGGGGCATGAGCAGGGCTTGTTGGACTGGGAGTTCGTGGCTCTCCAGAGACACTTGCGTCACTGCACAGACGAGGAAGCCCGTAACGAGCTGAGGAAAAAGTTCCTCGACATGATGTGCGCGCCGAAGCGCGAGGTCGCCTTCTATGTCGGGAACCAGGCCAAGCGACGGAACGTCTTCAGCGTTCTGGGCGTCTACTACCCCGAGCGGTGACTGACCGTCGTGCGGCCTCAGCAAGCACCAAGTCTCGGTGGCAGCGATGCTGGTCAGCCTCGAAGCACAACACCGCCACGCGCTCCGCGGCTCCAGCGGCGGCCAAGACGTCGACCGCACTTGCGGCCGCCGGCTGACTTAGTAGCGAGGCGAAGACATGGCGTGCCTCGGTGAGCTCAGCCAGCGAGCCGGCGAAGCCGGCTCGATTGCTCTTGGGGTTACCCAACTCGGGCCTGTGTTCATACGTGATGCCTGCGGCGGCAAGCGCGCGAGTCAAGGCGGTCTTGCTGAATCCAGCCTTACGCGATATGGGCGTCAGTCGTACATCCACGAGTCGACTGACCTGCTCAGCCCTCAAATCGTCCACAAAACTGGCGATATCGTGCCCCTGGTAGCCAACCCCGATCAAACCGGTTGGCTGCGCAAGTGTCTGGCTACTCATCCCCGAACCCTGCCATGCTTCCCGCAGTAGCGACGACTTTTGGCATTCTCTGCGGTCTTGCCGCCCAGCGCCAGCCTGCCACGGCTCAGAGCCAAAACCTCGCCGTATAGCAAGAGAGGCGCCAGGCCGATTGCCGGACGCCGGCCTCAGCCATCGCCCGTTCCGGCATCCATCCGAGGGCTTACCGGAGCAGCGGGTGTCAGGCCGTCGCCAGGCCGTCGGCCGCCAGACAGTAGTAACGAACGACGATCAGTGGCGTCGAGATCTACCCAGGTCATAAGGCGTGACCGATCCGCTGGCCGGCGGAGATGGCCGAGGCTTACCTGTAGTTCGTGAACTGGATACCTTGCGCAACCCTCATAGCGTAGCTGCATGACGGAAGCGCCATGGTGGGGGACTGCCCTGCTAGCCGGGCTCTTTGGGCTTGGGGGTGTAGCGGTTGCCCAACTCGTTGCGATCAGGCTGGAACGAGCGCGCAACAGACGTGAAGACCAGCGGCATTGGCACGCGGAGAGACGACATGTCTACGCCAGCTTCTTAGCCGCCGTCTATGCCCTCTACCGTCATATCCGGTCGAGCCCTCAAGATGGGGCCTACGACTTACGGTGGCGCGAGCTGGTGGATGACCTGACCGTCCGGCACCAGGAGGTGCACCTCCTGGCGTCAGTTCCCGTCGCTGGGGCGGCACAGGCGCTCCTTGCTGAACTCAGAGACTTCGCTGACGCCAGCAAGATGCAACCTGACGGGAAACATGAAGCGTTGCGCGACTCGCTCGCACAAGGACGTAGGCACTTCATCAGCCTTGTCCGAGCCGAGCTGGATGTGGCAGAGCCGGGAGTGTCCGTCACGCTCACGAACTTCTAGGGGAGCTGTCTTCTCCGCTAGCACCACTGCTGCCGACAGCAACGATGACAGCAACACGACCAGACGTGGGCGGAGCAATCCGAACAAGCGCGGATTGTCGGTCGAGGCCAGAGACACGGACGGACCGGCCTGGACGGAGCGCCCAGAACTTGTAAGCGAGATGTCGCCGGTTCGATCCCGGCCGGGGGCTCCATATCCACAAGGCTTTTCTCAAGGGCGCTGGCACGAGTCGGCCGGTTGACAGGCAGTGCGGAACGGCACGGCTTCCTACGTCCGGTTGGACATCTGGGGATGACGGCAGGTCAGCTCACGGTGAAGCCGCCACGGCTGACGGTTTGTCTCAGCCAGTCAAGCCAGGCCGCCCACAGGTCATCCCCCTCCAGCTCTGCACGCAGCTGCGGAGGCGAAGCCTCATAGCGGTCGAGCGCTTCCTCGATCTCCCTCGCTCCTACCCGCCATGGACCGTTGCTCGTGAACTTGAACTCTGGGATGCCCACCATTTGAGGGACCACCTGGGCGGAGGCCGCCCGTTCGACCTCGTTGTAGGCGTCGCGCCGGCTCTGATCGGCAGACTGCCAGTCGTCGATGTCCTCGAACGGGCAGGCGGGGAAGGGCCGGGGGGTTGCTTGGTAGGTCATGCCCGTACGGCGCATACCGTCGCGGCAAAGGGCCATGCCGGCGATGTTCAGATGGAACTGATAGGCAGCCGCATGCGTCTCGTACTCGCTCAGGCATGCAGGAGAGTGCACGCACAGATCCCCCAGATCGGAGCACGTTTCCAAGCGCGACCGAGCGGTCGACGCAGGTTCGGGCAGATCAGCCCACTCAAGGTCGTAACTCATGAGGCCCCTTCGCTGCCGGCGCAACAGCCAGCGCTCGGCGTCATGACGTCGCGCCGGTCCGCGCCTGATGTGGTCGATCACCGCAACCAATCGAAGCCATCACACACCTTGGGGCCGCTCGTCTCCAGGCCCACCGCCAGCCGCACGACGCCGGTCGTTTCGTCGGGGTAGGCCAGGGTGACCGGGAAGGTCAGGTAGGTGCCGTCGATGCCGGTGGACTCCCTCGGCTCGCCGAGGGAGAACGATACGAACGGTCGCTGCTCGCGAAGGAACGCGGCGTGGTCCGACTCGGTGTACTCCGGTAGCACGTCCACGCAGAGCTGCTGGTAGGCCGCGTGGTAATCGGCGGCCTGAACCCGCTCCAGGTACGTGGTCAGGGCGGCCGTGGCCTTGCTCCGGTCCTGTCGTTGGTGCAACTCGCCCTGCCAGGTGAAGATTCCGCAGCACATCAGCACGCAGGCCACTGACGTGAGCGCCAGGAGCAGGCGGCGTCGAGTGCGCCTAGCCAGCAGGACCATGGGGCGGAGAGTATCGGCCAGGAGATCAAGGCATGCCGGGCGATGGCCTGGACGACATGTGACGGCACGCCCAGCTCCGTCAAGCGGCGGGTTGGCGGCCAGCCGACAGCCAGCTGAACGATCTTGTGGTTACTTCTGGTCTACGCCGATGGAGGGTCAGGTAGCCGGCTTGTCGTATTCGGCTTCGAATTCCGCGGTGCGTCGCACCAGGTATGCCGGCCAGTCGGCGCGTGCGGCGTTGACGTCGTCGATGGAGAGCTTGATGACGCCGCAGTGTTTGAGATCGCACGTTCGTGGTGCGGTGGCGTCGATCAGGGAGATGCCCATGAGCACTTCGCCGTCGTTGTGGGTGCATAGGACGGGGTGAAAGGAGCAGTCCTCGTAGATATCCCCTGGGTTGATGTCTCCGGGTTGGTCGATCGTCACGGCTGTCATTGTGCCGGCCATGGCTGAGGTGGGTGATCCGGCGGCCGGCGGTCTCGCGGGGGGTTTGGCCCGGAGGGATGTAATCCCGGTACTCAGACGATGCCTCGTCTGACCGGCGGAAACCTACCTTCCGCCGCTGCCTTGCAGGCGTCCATGACTCGCACTCCGGGCCGCGCCGCAACAACGATATAGCCGGTCCGGAAGCAGGCGGGCAGGCGTTTCGGGTCTGGGTGCCGTCGTCTCAGCTGACCGTCGCGGCGGTGAGGAAGAACGTGACCGCGTAGGTGAACCGTTGTGCCAGAACGGCCTCGTCGAACTGCTCCTCGAAGGCACGAGCTTCGGCCAGGGTGAGTACGCCCCGTTGAGCGGCGGTGGCAGCCCAACTGCGGAGACCGAGGACGTTGTCGACGGCGGTGGGGTCCCGCACCAGCAGCGTTCGGGGTTTGATGGTCACGTCGACCAGGCCGTGCGCGGCGAGGAGGCCGCCGTGTTGGTGCGCCAGGCTGCCGTTGCGCAGGAGGACATCAGCCCGGAACGTCAGCACGCGCCGAGCCAGGCTCTGGTCGGCGATGTCGAGGACCTGAGTGTCGTAGTCGGGGTCGGCGAGGACGACGCGGCCACCCGGCCGGACAACCCTGATGAGTTCGCCGATCGCTGCCTGGGGATGGGCGAGGTGTTGCAGGGTGCGATCGGCCCAGGCCCCGTCGAACGAGTTGGTGGGGAACGGCAGGTGATGAGCGTCGGCGACGGTGCTCTGGGTCAGGCCGCGGGCCCGCATGGCGGCAGCCATCGTCAGCGCGTGGTCCACCGTCACCACGCTGACCCGGTGCTGATCTCCCAGCCGGGCTGCGCTCGCCCCGGTGCCAGCGCCGACGTCGACGAAGCGACCGCCGGGCGTTGGGCGGAGCAGCTCACGGACTCGCTGCTGGTATCCCTGGTAGAAGGGCTCCGCACCGAGGCGGTCCAGCACGCCGACCCACGACTCCGGGTTCGCCTGGCTGTCGACGTCGGTGAACCCGTGCACGAGCGACAGCCTAGTCGCCGGTTCGATCGCGGCCGGGGGCTCAGGATCTCCGGCGCACCCTGGCTGCGTGGCCGGTACGGGCAACCGATGGGCAGCCACTCCTATAGTTCGGGTATCACCGACCGTCGAGGGAGTCGCATGAGCCCGCTCGTCGCGATCGCCGGCAGCGCCCAGGTCAACCGCTCCTACTCGCCCGTCGTACGCGATCCGGAGGCCGCTCCCGCGGCGGCGGCCGAGCTGGGTGCGGAGCTTGCGAGGCAGGGCTGCCGCATCGTCGTGTACTCCAACGATCCCGACTTCGTGGAACGGGACGTGGTGCGGGGTTACGTGGGCTCCGGTCGGGCGGTGCCCGGGTCGATCCTGGTCCGTGGCCGGTACCAGCAGGACGTGGACTTCGAGGAGGCTCAGCGGCACCCGGAGTTGTTCACCGTCGTGCCCGAGTCGACCGACGACTGGGAGGTCAGCTTCTACCGCTCGCTGCTGATGGCCGACGCGCTGCTGCTGGTGGGCGGCGGACGATCCACGTTCGTCGCCGGGCTGATCGGCCTGTCCCGTCGTGTCCCGGTCGCGGCCGTGGCGGCGTTCGGCGGTGGCGCGGAGAAGACGTGGCAACGACTCACCAACGAGCGTGGCGTCGCCACCGAGGAGGAGGTGGCGTTGCTGGCCCGACCCTGGCAGCCGGGAGCGGCCGGGCCGATCGTCACCGCGCTCTGCGCCCAGGTGCGGCGTCGCGCGGATGAGGAACGCGCCGCGCGGGAGGCTGAGGGTGCCGCCGGTCGGCGTACGGTGGCGGGCCTGGTCACCGCGCTGGTCCTGCTGCTGCTCGCGCTGGCCACGATCCCGCTGGCGTACGCCGCGCCGGCCGGTGGGTGGCAGCACGTCGCGGTCCTGGTGGCCGCGCCGATGTTCGCGTCGGTATGGGGCGCGATCGTGCGCAACGCGTACGACGGCAGCGGCAACTGGCTGCGGGCGGCGGCGTTGGGTTCGGCCGCCGGTGTCATCGCCTTCCTGCTGTTCGTGGCGGCGCAGCTCAGCACCAACCCGGATCTGCTCGACGGTGGCTCGGCGCGGCAGTTGGTCTTCTTCGTGCTGGCCATCGGGTTCATCGGCGGGTTCACGTCCGAGGTCGTCTACGCCAAACTGCGCGACCAGGACGTGACGCAGACGCCGGTCCTGCCGCCCGGGGGTCCGCGGTGAGTCGGGCGGTGGAGGAGTCCAACCGGGCGATGCTGCGCGCCCGGGACGCGATGGACCGGGCGTACGCCGAGCCGCTGGACATCCCGGCGCTGGCCCGGATCGCGCACGTCTCCGAGGCGCACTTCATCCGGACGTTCCGGGCGACCTTCGGGGAGACGCCGCACCGCTACCTGCAACGCCGCCGGGTGGAGCGGGCCATGACGCTGCTGGTGGAGACCGACCGGGACGTCACGGACATCTGCTACGCGGTCGGCTTCGGCAGTCTGGGCACGTTCAGTCGGACATTCCGGCAGATCGTCGGTGATTCGCCCTCGGAGTTCCGGCGTCGCCGCGTCGCCGCCGGCAACGTGCCGTCCTGCTTCACCAAGGCGTGGACGCGTCCCAGCAGTTTTGGATAAGCAGCAGGTCAGGGCCACCCTTTACGGTCGTGGCATGACGATGAACGCGATCAGCCGCTCCCAGATTTTCGTCCTCGACCAGGACGAGGCGCTCGACTTCTACGTGAACAAGCTCGGCATGGAGGTCAACACCGATCAGGACCTTGGCTTCATGCGCTGGCTGACGGTCAACCTGCCCGGCGACCCGGAGCGCGAGATCCTGTTGGAGAAGCCCGGCCCGCCGGCGTTGGACCCGGCGACGGCCGAGCAGGTGCGGGAGCTGCTCACCAAAGGTGCCCTGGGCGGGTACCTCTTCATGACCACCGACGACGCCCACAAGACCCACGAGGAGCTGGTGGCGAAGGGCGTCGAGATCACCGACGAGCCGACCGAGCGGCCGTACGGGATCGACTTCGGCATCCGGGACCCGTTCGGCAACAAGATCCGGATCGGCCAGATGTTCCCCCGGGCGTAATAACAAGATCAAAACACCCGGAGGGCGCGGGCCGGCACCGCGCCCTCCGGCGTGTTGGGGTGTACGGCATGCGAACGCGGCTGCTGTACCTGACCCGACACGCCGAGCAGGACCTCACCGGGCACACCGGTCCGGGCTCGACCGAGCCGGACACCGGCCTGTCCGAGCGCGGCCGGCGACAGGCGGCGCTGCTCGGCGAACGACTGCGGGGCCGGTCGTTCGCGGCCGTCCACCACGGGCCGCTGCGCCGGGCCGCGCAGACCGCCGAGCTGGTCGCCGCGGCACTGCCCGACGTTCCGGTGTACGCCACCGAGCTGGCCGGTGACCACCTCCCGCACGACACCGACCCGACCGGCCTGCCGTCGGCGTACGCCGAATTCCTGGCCGGCTTCTCGGCGGCCGAGCGGGCCGACGGGCCGCGCGTGACGGCGGAGGCCGTGCGGCGCTTCACCGGGCCGGTCGCCCCGGACGACGCGGCGGCCGTGGGCGAGCCGGTCCGCGAGCTGGTGGTGACGCACACCTTCCTGATCGCCTGGCTGGTCCGGCACGCCCTCGACGCGCCCGAGCGGCGCTGGCTCGGCTTGAACCACCACAACGCCGGGCTGACCGTCATCCGGTACGGCCCGGCCGGGCCGCCGAACCTGATCGCCGTCAACGACGTGGCGCACCTGCCGCCCGAGCTGCGCGGCACCGGTCTTCCTCCGGACTACCTGGTCTGATCCGACCTCAGGCGGTGACCTTCAGCAGCAGCTCGACAAGTGCCCGGGTGGCGGGCGGCGGTGCGGGATCGGCGGGACAGTCGACGTACCCGGTCTCGACGGTTCCGACGGTGAGGCGGTAGCTGAACGCGTCGGCGCAGCTCGACGTGGTGGCCGTGCGACGGGCCTCGGCGCCCAGCCGGGGGTCGGCGGCCAGGCCGTGCAGCCGGCCCAGGTCGGCGGTGCCGAGTTTGCCGGTACGACGGCCGCCGGCCCGGTCCACCACCGTCCACCGCCCGTCCGGCTCGACGGTGATGTTGTCGCCGCGCCCGGCGAACCCGCCGGAGCGGAACAGCGCGACGCGGGCCCGGTCGTCGGCCTGCGGACCGCTCGGGACGGGACCGCTCGGGACGGGACCGCTGGGGAGCGGGCCACTCGGGACGAGTCCGCTCGGCGCGGGGATGTTCGAGAGGTCCGGGCCCGCGGTCACGCCGGCGCCCGGGGGCAGGTCGGTGGGGGTGGCGGTCCGGTCGGTGCCGGTGCAGCCGGCCAGCAGGGCGGCCAGGAGCGCGATGGTGACGCCGGTCGTCGAGGCGGGTCTCATGTCCGTCGGACGTGCCAGGGCGGGCGTTGGTTCCCTTGTCAAGGCACTCATCCGTTCGGCCAGTCTCAATGTCTGGGAGCGGTCCAAGGCTTCTCTTTTCGTCAACGCATCGCTATATCTACATGCGTGACTACCCCCGTCACACCCTTTCTCCTTCCAGGAGGGCACGTGAAACGACCCCTCGCGGCCGTCAGCGCAGCGCTGCTCACCAGTGGCCTGTTGACCTGCGTCGCCACCGCGGCGCACGCCGCCGCACCTCCCGCTCCCGCGCCGGACGCCTCCGCCGCGGCCCGAGCGGCGACCGTCCTGCGAACGAACCCCGGCGCGGTCCAGGGTTCCAGCGCCGAGTCCTACCAGGTGCAGAGCACCCGGTTGGACGCCTCCGGCGCGGCGCACACCCGCTACACCCGCACCTACCAGGGGCTGCGGGTGTACGGCGGTGACTTCGTCATCCACACCGCGCCGAACGGCACCTACGCCGGCAGTTCGGTCGGACTCGCCGCACCGCTGACCCTCCTCACCACGCCCCGGGTCAGCGCGGACGCGGCGAAGAAGACGGCCCGCGCCGGGTTCACCGGCAAGGCCGAGACCGTGGGCGCTCCCGAACTGTTCGTCGACGCCAGCTCGGGCAAGGGCCGACTGGCCTGGGAGACGGTGGTCAGCGGCTGGCAGCCGGACGGGCAGACGCCGTCGCGGCTGCACGTCATCACCGACGCCACCTCCGGCGCGACCGTCGGCTCGTACGACGAGATCGAGTCGGTCACCGGCAGCGGCCAGGGCCTCTACACCGGCACGGTGAGCATCGACACGACGCTCTCCGGCAGCACGTACCAGATGGTCGACCCGGTGCGCGGCAACGGCCGTACCTGCGACATGAACAACGGCACGTCGTCCTGCACCACGTTCACCGACGCGGACAACGCGTGGGGCACCGGCACCACCTCCAGCCGGCAGTCCGCAGCGGTGGACGCGCACTTCGGCGCGGCCAAGACGTTCGACTACTTCAAGAACGTCCACGGCCGCAACGGGATTTTCGGCAACGGCCAGGGTGTGCCGAGCCGGGTCCACTACGGCAACAACTACGTCAACGCCTTCTGGGACGGCGCCCAGATGACCTACGGCGACGGGTCGAGCAACGCCCGCCCGCTGGTCGCCCTGGACGTGGCCGGGCACGAGATGAGCCACGGTGTCACCGAGGCGCTGGCCGGCCTGGTCTACTCCGGTGAGTCCGGCGGCCTCAACGAGTCGACCAGCGACATCTTCGGCAACATGGTGGAGTTCTACGCCGCCGCCCCGAGCGACCCGGGTGACTACCAGGTCGGCGAGAAGATCAACATCAATGGCAATGGTACGCCGCTGCGCTACATGTACAACCCGTCGCTGGACGGCGCGTCCGACTCCTGCTGGTCCACCAGCACGAAGAACAAGGACGTGCACTACTCCTCCGGTGTCGGCAACCACTTCTTCTTCAACCTCGCCGAGGGCACCGGCGCGACGTCGTACGGCACCTCGCCGGTCTGCGGCTCCGCCCCGGCGGTGACCGGCATCGGCCGCGCCAAGGCGGAGAAGATCTGGTACCGGGCGCTGGACGTGTACTTCACCTCCAACACGTCGTACGTCAACACCAGCAACCCGGCGAACACCGCCCGCGCGTACAGCCTGCGGGCGGCCACGGACCTGTACGGCAGCTGCTCGGCCGAGTACAAGGCCGTGCAGGCCGCCTGGACGGCGGTCAACGTCGCCGGCAACGACGCGCCCTGCTCCACCGGCAACGACTTCTCCGTGTCGCTGTCGCCGACCGCCGGCTCGGTGAACCCGGGCAGCGCGGTCTCCACCACCGTGTCGACCGCCACCACGAGCGGCTCGGCGCAGACCGTGACGTTCTCCGCGTCCGGCCTGCCCAGCGGTGCGAGCGCCGCGTTCAGCCCCGCTTCGGTGACCTCGGGTGGGTCGTCCACCCTCACCATCAGCACCTCCGCGAGCACCCCACCGGGCACCTACTCGGTCACCGTGAACGGCGCGGGTTCGGTCACCCGTACCGCCACCTACACGCTGACCGTGAACGGCACCGGCGGCGGCTGCACCTCCCCGGGCCAGAAGCTGGCCAACCCCGGCTTCGAGTCTGGCTCGACCGGCTGGACCGCCAGCTCCGGAGTGATCACCAACTCCAGCGGTCAGGCGGCACACGGTGGGTCGTACAAGGCCTGGCTGGACGGGTACGGCAGCACCCACACCGACACGCTCGCCCAGTCGGTGGCCCTGCCGGCGGGCTGCTCGTCGTACACGCTGAGCTTCTGGCTGCACATCGACTCGGCCGAGACCACCACCAGCACCGCGTACGACAAGCTCAACGTGCAGGTGCTCAACTCGGGCGGGACGGTGCTGGCCACGCTGGCGACCTACTCCAACCTGAACAAGGCCTCCGGCTACAGCCAGAAGTCCTTCTCGCTGGCCGGGTACGCCGGCCAGACCGTCACCCTGAAGTTCACCGGCACCGAGGACTCCTCGCTCCAGACGTCCTTCGTGGTCGACGACACGGCGGTCAACGTCTCCTGACCTGACCGACACCCGGGACCCGGCGGCCACCGAAACGGTGGTCGCCGGGTTCGCGTCCGGGCCGCTCTGGCAGTCTTGGATCGGCTCGGATGGCGTGGAGAGAGGGGCCTGCGTGTCGGACGCGGAGTTGACCGTCGCGGTTGCCGGACCGGTGGCGACCGTCGTCATCCACAACCCGGCCCGCCGGAACGCGATGACGGCGGCCATGTGGCGGCAGCTCCCCGAACTGCTCGACCGACTGGAACCCGACCCCGACGTACGGGCCCTGGTGCTCACCGGCGCGGGCGACGCCTTCTGCGCGGGTGCCGACCTGGGTGATCTGGCCGAGCTGCTGGACGCCGGCGACACCAGTATCGCGGTCGCCGCCGAGGAGCGGTTGGCGCACTTCGCCAAGCCGACGATCGCCGCGATCCGGGGCGCCTGCGTCGGGGGCGGCACGCAGCTCGCGGTCGCCTGTGACCTGCGGATAGCGTCGGAGGACGCCCGCTTCGGCGTACCCCCGGCCCGGCTCGGGCTGGTCTACCCGGCGCCGACGACCCGCCGGCTGGCCCGGCTGGTCGGCCCGTCGGCGGCGAAGCACCTGCTGTTCACCGCCGAGCTGATCGACGCCGAACGCGCGCTGCGGATCGGCCTGGTCGACGAGGTGCTGCCGGGCGACCGTCTCGCCGAGCGGGTGGACGAGCTCACCGCGACGATCGCCAAGCGGTCACCGCTGAGCGTCGCCGCCGCCAAGGAGATCGTCGACGACCGCGCCGGACCGGCCCGGATCGCCTGGTGGCACCGGAAGGTCGCGGACACCGGCGAGGCCCGCGAGGGCGTGGCCGCCATGACCGAGCGCCGTACGCCCCGCTTCGCCTGGCGGGCGCCGACCGAGCGCTGAAGCCCGTCGCTCTCGGCTTCCTTGATCCACTCGGCTTCCAGGAAAGCGCGGTGTCCCGTGCGCTGGGACACCCCAATTTCATGCAACCCGAGTCGATCGAGGTCGCCCCAACCCGGCTGCCCTACGCCTATGCCTCTTCGTCGCCGTCGGCGAGGCGAGGGCGCCGATGCTCGGCGATGTACCTCTCCACATCAGCCTTGAGCCAGATCGAACCGACAGTCAGCACTGCATACGGACGCGGGAACGCGGGATGCCGCTGGATCTCCCGGAACCTCGACCTGCTCACGCCGAGCATCGTCAAGATCTCGCCGGCTGCGACGAGTTCGCCTGGGCCTGTCTGCTCGGTCACGCCTTCGACGGTACGATCGTGCAGACCCGTAAACTCGTACGCGTACCTGTTGTCCCGCCTACGTGAACGGGTCTATGTTGACGGGAAGGTCGAGGTGAGGCAGGTGGGAGGTTGGCGTGGATCAGGATCAGGAGTTGGAGCGGCTGCGTGAGCGGGTGTGCCGGCTGGAGGGGTCGTTGTGGGCGGCCCGACGGGAACTGTTCGACGCCCGCGGTCGTCTGGCCGCCATCGCACGCATCGCCGGGGACCTGGACCGGGCCCAGCGGGCCCCCGGGGTGATCTTCGGGATGGTCAACTCGGTCATCTACGGTCAGCCGTCCCTGCGTCGGGTGAGCTGGCGGTCGCCGTCCCGGTACCGAGGGGTGCGGCGGTGAGCGGCCAACGGCACGCCCCGATCCGGCCGCTGTGGGGATGCGCGGCGTGCGCCCGGAACTGGCCGTGCGAGGAGGCTCAGGCCGAGTTGACCGCCGACTATGCCGACGAGCCGAGACTCCTCACGCTCGACATGGCCTCGTGCCTGTGCGAGGCGAGCGTCGATCTGGCTCGCCTTCTGCCAGCCCCACCCGACCCCGTCGAGCTGTACGGCCGTTTTATGGGCTTCGCTCGCCAACTCGCCCTGAACCGGTCCCGCAATCCGGGTCGCTCCCGCGACGACCAACCCCGATCCCCTGGCTTCGATCGGCGGCCTCCCGCCAAGGGCTAGGCGCGTTTCAGCCAGACCCGTCGATGGGTAACTCGCGGCGTGTCGGCGACGAGGGGGCCACCGTGGACGAATCGGTGACGCCTTCGAACCGGGCGGGACGGAAGCCACACCACCGCATCCGGTGGCTCCTGCTGCTGGCAGGCTTGTGCGGGGCGCTGACGGTGGGCGTGGCACTGGGCAGCGAAAACACGGGTGTCTTCGACGGTGACCCGCCGTCGTGGGCGACCAACCTCGGTGGATCCCTGTTGCTCGCCGGGCTCGTGATCGAGATCGTCACCCTCGTCTGGCTGGTGCGCCGTCGCGGCTCCCGCGCCGACCGTACGTCGACGTTGCGGCGATTGAGTTGGTCCCGACGCTGGGACCTGAGCCGACAGGTGCGACGAGACGATCCGGTGCCGGATGAGGACGTCGTTCTGCTCGGGGATACCGCGCGAGCGATGATCGAGCAGCGCCGGTCTTCGACAATCCTGGTCGGCGTCATGATCATGAGTGTGGGGCAGGCGTTCCTGAGTTTCGCGTCGTTCTTCACCGTGGCCTTCGCGCTCCTGGCCTCGCTGGCCATCTGGCTGTACGTGTTCACGATCCACGGTTCGCGTCGGGTCGAGGTGTTTCTACGAACTCATCCGGACCTGTAGTCGCGCCGGTTCCACCCATTGCGAAACCTCGATCCCGGGTGGTGCTGATCCTGAGTCGTACGGCAGTCTGTCGGTCGTGCAGCGTGATCAGTTGCTTGCGGGCCGCTACCGGCTCCTGGAGCGTCTCGGCAGCGGCGGCATGTCGGCGGTGTACCGGGCGTACGACGAGGTGCTCGAACGCGACGTGGCGGTGAAGGTGCTCGTCGCCTCGGATCCGAACGCCCGCCAGCGGATCCGGGCCGAGGCCAAGGCGGCGGCCCGGTTGTCGCACCCGCACGTCACAAACGTCTACGACTTCGGCGAGTCGCGGCTCGACGGTGTCCAGGTGCCGTTCGTGGTGCTGGAACTGCTCAACGGCGACACCCTCGAAAGACGGCTGGCCGCCGGGCCGTTGCCGCCACGCGCCGCGCTGCGGGTCTGCGCCGAGGTGGCGTCGGCCATCTCGGCGGCGCACGCCCAGGGGCTGGTGCACCGGGACGTCAAGCCGGGCAATGTGATGCTCACGCCCACCGGCGCGAAGGTGCTCGACTTCGGGATCGCGGCTGCCGCCGGTGACTCCGAGATCGACTTCGACGGCCGGCTGCTCGGTACGCCCGCGTACCTCGCCCCGGAGCGACTGGCGGCCGGCGAGGTCCTGCCGGCCTCCGACGTGTACGCGCTCGGTCTGCTCCTGCACCGGACGCTCACCGGTCGGCTGCCGTGGGCCGCCGAGACGCAGACCGGGATGCTCCGCGCCCACGTGCACGTCGATCCGGACCCGCTACCCGAGATCGCCCGGGTGCCCGCCGAGGTCCACCGGCTCTACCACTGGTGTCTGGCCCGCAACCCCGACGACCGCCCTCCGGCGGCCGAGGTGGCCCGCATCCTGCTCACGGTCGTCTCCGGGCTGGCCGGCGAAACCGTCGCGTCCGGGTCGGCTGCGGCTTCCGGGCCGGCCGCCGCGTCCGGCCTGGGCGCTGCTGCCGGGGCGGGCGCGGGGGACAGGGGGGTCGCCGCAGACAGGGCGGTCGCCGCCGGCCCGCCCCCTGCCCGCTCGGGCCGGGCTGGTGAGGGCATCGCCGGTGACGTCGGAGCGGCGAAGGCCGCGGGTGTGGCCCCGGAGCGTGAGGCCGCCGCGGGTGAGGACCCGCAGGTGGGGGACGGCGCGTCGGCCCGGGACACCGACGGCGTGAACCGGGCTGGTTCCGGCGCGTCCCGGCGACGGTCCTGGCGTCGGCAACGGGTGGCGCTGGTGGTCGGCGGCGCGGTGATCGCCGCGGTGGCGGTGGCCGGCTCGCTCGGCGACTACGGCACGCGGCTGCACGACGGAACGACCCCGCGAACCGGGATCGGAACGGGTGACACCACGACCGTGGGCCTGCCGGAGACCGTCGCGCAGCCGGAACCGTCGATTGTGCCTCCGCCCGCGGACCCGACGGCCCCGGCCACGTCGGCCGCTTCCCGCCCCGGTCCCGGTGCCGGCCCGGGTCGCCCGTCGGCCCCGGGTCAGCCCTCGCCGACCCTCGCGCCGACGGCCGCGCCCACGACCGCCTCCCCGCCCGCCGAGTCCCCGGGGGTGACCGTGCGCGCCGAGGGCGGCACCGTCACCGTCCGCTGTGTCGGGGCGTCGGCCGAACTGCTCACGGTCACTCCGGCGGCCGGTTACCAGGTGGAGCCGTACGACGCGGGGCCGGCTAAGCAGGTCACGGTCGAGTTGACCGCACCCGAGCACCGCAGCGAGATCCGGGTCCACTGCGCCGCCGGTCGGCCGAAGCCGAAGGTCACCGAGCGCGACGTCTGACCGGGGCCGACGGGTGCCGCGCCGGGGCGTACCCCGGACGCGGCCCCCCGTTCCCGCCGGCCGGTCGGTCACCGCCCGGCGAGCGCCGACCAGCCGGGGTTCACCGGCTCGCGGCGCAGCGGCATGCCCGCCTCCGCCGGAGTCCGGTCACCCTTGCGCTGGTTGCAGCCGTAGCAGGCGGCGGTGGTGTTTCGCCACGTGTTCCGGCCACCCCGGGAACGCGGCAGGATGTGGTCGATGGTCGAGGCCGGGCCGCCGCAGTACGCGCAGCAGCGGTCGTCGCGGCGCAGCACCCCGGCCCGGGACCAGGCCGGCCCGGAGTTGAACCGCCACCGGGTGACCACGTAGCGGACCAGCCGCACCACCCGGGGCAGCGGGAAGACGCCGATCACCCGATCCGGCTCCGCCTCGTGGATCTCGGCCACCCGTCGGCAGAGCATCCGGACGGCGTGTTGGACGGTGACCCGGTGCAACGGGCCGAGGTCGGCGTTGACGACGAGGACGGCGTCCACCGGGACTCCTTTCGACAGTGGCGACGGACAGCGAAGAGCCGCCCGGTCCGACGTGCGGACGGGCGGCTCGACGCGTACGGGTACGCGTCAGTCGGGCCGGCCCGCCCGGGGGTGTTCCGCCGGCCAACCGCGGCCGGCGAGCAGCAGACAACCGCCCCGGGACAGCAGCGACGAGGGCACGGTGGTGACGTGCGACATCGTCATGAGCTGCTCCCGCGGTGGTGGTTGACCTTGCGCGATCACGGTAGGTCCGCACGGGAGAGGGGGGCAACGTATTTCGATCGGTCGTCCGGCTCCTCAGGAGCACGCTGACGCCGGGTGCGCGGAGTGCCAGCCGTCGTGCGGCGGGCGTTGGCCAGCGGGCGGTCCAGCCGCAGCGCCATCCGCGCGGTGAGTTCGCTGTCCAACAGTGGCCGGTTGACCTCGCCGGCGACCGCCAGCGCGGGACCGGAGACGGAGCGCCAGATGGCCGCCAGCCCGGCGCCCAGGCCGAGCAGGGCCACGGCGGCCCGCGTGGTCGGCGAACCCGCCGCTGCGGCGGCGCTCACCCCGACCAGCGCGAAGAGCACCACCAGCAGCGGCACCAGCACCGGCCAGAAGATGCCCCGGGCGGCCTGGGCGACCAGCCGTCGGTCCCGGATGATCAGGTTCCGGGCGACCACCGCGTAGTCCTCCTCGTCGAGCAGGTCACGCGGGTGCAGGCCGCCGGTGAGCACGCCGCGCCACAGGTCACCCTGGTTCCGCAGTTCGCGGCTCAGTTCGGCGGGCTCCGGTTCGGCCGGATCACCCCGGCCGGCGCGTTCCACGGCCACCGCCCAGGCGGCCAGCGAGCGGCGGACCACCGCGGCCGAGTACGGCGGCAGCACACTCGCCAACTCGTCCAACCAGCGGCTGATCTGGATTTGTCGGCCGTCGAAGCGGCGCAGCAGTTGGTCGGCGTCGCCGGGTCGGACCGTGTCGGCCAGGGACCGGCCCAGCCGGTAGGCCAGCCCGACCCGCAGGTTGGTGGCCATCGCCCAGCGCAACACGTCCACATTGAGGTCGTCGAGGGCGAGCAGCAGCGGTTCGGTGTCGACCAGGCCCGGCCGTTCCAGATCGGGAAGGCGGTCCAGGTCGGGTAGCCGCGTGCGGGCCGCGGACGTGTCGGGCAGCGATCCGGTGTGCCGGGTCAGCGCGGAGATCTGGGCCAGCGCGACGTCGACGCCGTCGAGGTACATCCGCATCCGGCGGGGCAGTGACATCTCGGTCAGGTTGGACAGCTTGGCCGGTGGGTGGACGGGCGTGGCCGGCCCCGGCTCGGCGTGCTGCCCGTGGTGGTAGGCGTCCGCCATCCACCAGCCCAGCCGCAGGGCGGTGACGACGCAGGCGCGCTCGTCACGGATCAGCGGGTACGCGTCGTCCCGGGCGGCCTCCTCGGCCGGTCGTACGTCCGCTGCGCCGGCGCGGTGCAGTGGTGACATCGCCGCTGCCCTCCCGCCCGGTCGATCGACGGTTGATCAATCGAGCGTACGGCAGCGTACCGTCGGTTATGTTGCTTTTTGTCGGTTTGGGGTGGCCCGCCCGGCCAGCAGGCCGCGCGGGCGGACCGAGCGCACCGGCTCGGTCGCGGCGCCCTGGGCCCGCAGGATGTGGTTCGCCGCGAGGATCCCGGTGGCCGCGGAGCGTTCCATCAGGGCGCTCGGGAAGTCCGTGGCGATCCCGTCGCCGGCCAGATAGACCCCGGGCGCCTCGGTGCGCACCCCCGGACGCCACGCGTGGCTGCCCGGCGTGAACGCGGGCGCCTGCGCCTCCACTCGGGCGCGCAGCTCCCGGACCCGCAGGGCGGCGGCCTCCGGCCAGAGCGCCACCAGCTCGCGGCGCATCCGTTCGGCCAACTCCTCGGCCGGCACGCCAGGCTCGCAGGCGTACGCGTGCAACTCGACGACCGAACCGCCGGTCCGACGCGCCCAGCGCCGCGGCTCGTTCTCCAACCGGTGGTACAGCGTCACCGAGTCCAGAGTGGGCTGTCGGGACACCCCGCTGAACACCGCCCGGTCGGCGGCGACGTCGCCGTCACACCAGTACCGCGCCACCGCGTACGGCGGGCCGGGCCGGCCGAAGCGCGGCATCCGCCCGGCCAGCTCCGGTGCCCGCGCGACCAGGTCGGGGGAGGCCGCCACCAGCGCGGCGAGCGCTGGCGGGTCGACGGCCAGCACCACGTGGGCCGCCCGGTGGTCGCCGCCGTCGGTGGTCGTCACCCGCCAGCCGTCGCCGTCGCGGTGCACCCCCGTCGCGCCGGAGCGGGTCAACACCCGACCGCCGTGCTTCTCGACGTGCCGGGTCAGCGGCTGCCAGATCGCCGTCGCGTAGTCCTCGTCCGGGCAGTCGAAGGCCAGCCCTTCCGGATTGCCCAGCAGGTAGAAGTGGAACTGGGCGACCATCTCGGCCGCCGACATCTCCGCCTCGTGGTTGAAGAACGAGTGGGAGAAGACCTCGAACAGCATCGCCCGGGCCCGGTCCGGCAGCCGCAGCGAGGCCAGCAACTCGTCGGCGGTGGTGTCGTCCAGTTCGGCGTAGGTGCGGACCGGATCGTAGGTGAGCAGCGGCAACGCCGCGTCCCGGTCCATCGACCGCAGGTCACCCAGGCGCAGGCTGGGACTGCGCAGCAGCAGCGCGAGCAGGTTCGCCGGTGGCGCGGGAGGCAGCCTGCCGAACTCCTCCGTCGGCCACGTCGCGCTCAGGATCGGATAGCCCGGGATCGGTTTGAGAAAGCCCAGGTCCGGCTCGACACGACGGAGGATGGACCGCCAGTTGTAGTACTGCCGGAAGAACGCGTGGAAGCCGTGCTCGTTCTGCTGCTCCCCGTCGGGCAGGGCCTCCGGCCAGGCACCCAGTCGTCCACCGATGGTCGGCGCGGCCTCCAGCACGGTCACGTTCACGCCCCGCTCGGCGAGGACCACCGCCGCCGACATGCCGGCGATGCCCGCACCGACGACGACCGCCGCGACCGGTCGCGGCACGCGGTCGGCGCCGCCACCGCCGGGGTCCACCTCATGCTGGTGTACGCCGATGAGCCGACCCACCACACGCGACAGCGCCACGGGCACCTCCCTCGTCTGCCGCCAGTCTGCTACGGCAGGCAGCGCCGCGCCCGGTCGGACGCGGGCCACACGTACTCCAGGTCGTCCGGCGTGTCGGTGCCGAAGATCGGGCCGTAGTGCGTCGGGTCCTTGCGCAGCAGCGAGGAGCGGTGGCTCAGGTGCAGGTCGGCACGGCCCAGCCAGGGCGGCAGGTCACCGGCGCGGGCCAGTTCGTCCTGGGTGCGGACGACACCACCGCCGCAGGCGGCGGCGAGGTCGACGGTCAGCGTCGTGGCGCAGGTGTCCGCCCGGCCCGGCTCGGTCCACACCGCGCACATGTCCAGCCCGTACCGGGTCAGCGCCTCCTCGTACCCGGCCCACATCTTCACGGCCGGGTGGTTGCGCCACCCGTACCCCGGCCAGGTGAGCCCGCGCAGCACCTGGATGGCCTCCACCCGCTGCTTGCCCAGCCGCTTCTGGTCCAGCGCGCGGGCGCTGGCCAGAAAGTCCGGGTACGGGAGGAAGGTCTGCATGGCAGTGCTCTACCCACGGCCCCGGTCGGCATGCCTGCCCGGGGACGATCCGGGCGGGGTCGCCCAGGGTGATCGTGCTGGTTACGATCCGGGCATGGCGGAGCCGTGGCGGGACCGGGCGCGACGGGCGGTCGAGTGGAACTGGCGGCTCCGCTCCGCCGGCGACCCGCGTCCGCACTACGTGATCTGCGGCCGGGACGCCCTCGCCTACTACGTGGCCCGCGCGCTGCTCGAATCCGACCTGCCCGTGGGCGGCGCACGGGTGACCGTCGTGGTGCCGGAGCGCTACCGCAGCACCGGCCCGGACGTGGCGAGCCTGCGTGGCGTTCGCGTGATCCGCTCGGAACGCCTCGACGTGGCGACCTTCGAGACCGCCGGGTTGGCCGGCGCGACCGGGCTGGCCCTGCTGCACCAGGACGACGTGGGCAACCTGCACGCCGCGCTCTGCGCACAGGCCGTCGACCAGCGCGTACGGCAGGTGCTGCGGATGTTCAACGGCACCCTCGCCGACGGGGTCCGCAAGCTGATCAAGGCACCCGTCGAGGTGCTCTCCGACGCCGAGATGGCCGCCCCGGCGTTCGTGGCCGCCGCGCTCGGCGAGGTCGACCCCAGCTCGTTCCAGCACCGGGACAAGACGCTGCGGGTGGCACGGCGGGCCGACGTCCGGACGCAGGACGTGGTGTGCGCGCTGGCCCGCCCCGACGGGCGACAGGGGATGGAGTTGCTGCCCGCCGAGCAGGCCGGCGCGGACCTGGTGCTCGCCGAGGCGACCGGCCAGCCGCCGGGCACCGAGGTCGCCGCGCGGCGGCTGGTCCGGGCCAGACGTCGCCGCCGTCCCGTCGCGGTGCTGGTGCGGGCCGTACGCGGCTTCGCCACCCGCAAGATCGGCATCGCGGTGATGCTGGTGCTCGCGGTGATCGCGGTGCTCGGCGCGCTGATCTCCCGCGCCGAGCACGTCTCGCCGTTGGAGGCGCTGTACCTGACGCTTGTCACCACGCTCAGCGGCGCCGACCCGGACACCGGCAAGGCCGCCGACGCCCAGATCATGCAGGTGGTGCTCAACCTGGCCGGGCTGGCGCTGATCCCGCTGATCACCGCGGTGGTGGTGGACGGCATCGTCAACGCCCGGCTCGCCCTGCACACCGGTCTGCTGCAACCGGAGCGCGCCGGGCACGTCGTGGTGATCGGCCTCGGCAACGTCGGCACCCGGGTGATGGCCCAACTCCGCGAGTACGACGTCGAGGTCGTGGCGATCGACAAGGACCCGGCGCCACGGGGCGCGGCCCTGGCCCGCCAGTTGGAGGTGCCGCTGGTCGTCGGCGACGCCGCGCTGCCCGAGACCCTGGCCGCCGCGTCGGTGGCGAACTGTCAGGCGCTGGTGGTGGCGTCCACCGACGACGTCGCCAACCTGGAGGCGGCCCTGGCCGCCCGCGATCTCCGCGACGACCTGCGGGTGGTGCTGCGGCTCTTCGACGGCGACTTCGCCGAACGGGTGGAGGAGACCTTCGCGCTCGGGGTGTCCCGATCGGTCTCCTACCTGGCGGCGCCGGCCTTCATCGGCGCGCTCACCGAACGCGCGGTCATCACCACCATCCCGGTCGACCGGCACGCGCTGCCGGTCGCCGAGGTGCCGGTCGCCGCCGGCTCCGAGTTGGACGGCCGGCCGCTGGACACGGTCAACCGGGACGGCCAGGTCCGGCTGATCGCCCGGACCCCGGCCGGCGGCGGCAAGACGATCTGGTGGAAGGACCTCGACCCCCGCCAGGTGATCTTCGCGGGCGACCGACTGACGGTTGTCGCCCGCCGGCGCGGCCTGGACTGGCTGACCCGCCAGTGCGCCCCGCCCGCGATCAGTTCGGTGCCGCGCCCGGGGGATCTGTCATCGACCCCGCTGCCGCAGGCCGTGCCACACCGCGCCGGCGGCGAGTACGGCGAGGCCGGCGAGGACGCTGCCCAGCGGCAGGTTGAGCGCGAGCAGCAGGCAGCCGACCAGCCCGAGCCCGGCGAGCACCTGCACCGGTAGCCGTCGCCCCGGCTCCCGCCCGAGGGTGAGCGCCGCCGCGTTGGTGATCGCGTAGTACACCAGCACCGTGCAGCTCGAGAAGCCGATCGCGTGCCGTACGTCGCCGAGCAGCACCACCACGATCACCACGGCGGCGACCGCCAGTTCGGCGCGGTGCGGTACCCGGCGTACCGGGTGCACGGCGGCCAGCGTGCCGGGCAGGTCGCGTCGGCGGGCCATGGCGAGCGTGGTCCGGCCGACCCCGGCGACCAGGGAGAGCAGCACCCCGACGACGGCGATGGTCGCCCCGGCCCGGACCACCCAGGCCAGGCCGGGCAGCCCGGCGGTGGTCACCACGTCGACCAGGGGCGCTGCCGATCCGGCCAGCCGGTCGGCGCCCAGCACGCCGAGCGTGATCACGGCCAGCACCAGGTAGATCGCCAGCACCGCCCCGAGCGCCAGCGGCACCGCCCGGGGGATGGTCCGCTCCGGGGCGCGGACCTCCTCGCCGAGCGTGGCGATCCGCGCGTACCCGGCGAAGGCGAAGAACAGCAACCCGGCGGCGGTGAGCACACCCCGCGCGGAGCCGCCGGTCTCGGTCAGCCGGTCGAGGTGCACCGGCCCGCCCACCAGTCCGACGACCGCGACGAGGGTCAGCACGGCGAGCACCAGCGCGACGAGGGCCTTCGTGGCGGTGGCCGTCTTACCGATGCCGCGCAGGTTCACGGCGGTCACCGCGAGCACCGCGCCGACGGCGACCAGCCGGGTCTGCCCCGGCCACAGGTACGCCCCGATGGTCAGCGCCATCGCCGCGCAGCTCGCCGTCTTGCCGACCACGAACCCCCAGCCCGCCACGAATCCCGCCAGCGGGCCGAGGCGTTCCCGCCCGTACACGTAGGTCCCGCCGGACTCCGGGTAGCGGGCCGCCAGCCGCGCGGAGCTGGTCGCGTTGCAGAAGGCAACGAAGCCGGCGAGCACCAGCGCGGGCAGCAGGCCGGCGCCGCCGGCCGCCGCCGCGGCCGGGGCGAAGACCACGAAGACGCCCGCGCCGAGCATCGAGCCCAACCCGATGACAACCGCATCGGGTACGCCCAGCCGCCGCGCCAGTTGATCCACGAGCCGAAACCCTAGGTGTACGACGTGAACGGGCGGTCCCATTCACGTAACCGACCGGGGAGCGGCAGATCGTCCCACGGCACCCGGTGCAGCAGCCGATCCAGGAAGAGCCCGAGCAGCAGGGCCGCGACGCCGTCGGTGAGCCAGTGGAAGTTCAGGTATGTCGTGGTGACCAGCAGGATCGCCGGCGGTGCGAATCGGATCAGGCGGTACACGTTCGGATGCAGTCGCCCGGCCGTGAGCGCGGTCAGCAGCACGGCGATCACCCCGTACCAGACGATCGCGTTGGCGACGTGCCCCGACGGATAGGAGAGGTCGTACTCGGTGGGCGGCAGGTCGTTGAAGATCCGTACGGACTCACTCGGCGGCAGGTCCGAGCTGGGCGCGGCCCGATCGGTCACGACCTTCAGCGGGCCGACCGTCAGGTACAACAGCACGAACGCCGCCGCCAGCAGCAGCAGTGGTCGCACCGTGCGGGACCGCCACGCGACGGCCAGGCCGAGCGCCCCGGCGATCGGCATCAGCAGCCAGCCGCCCTGCCCGAGGAAGTTCAACACCCGCGCCGTCCAGTAGACCGGTGCCGGGTGATGGGCGTAGGCCCACTCCCGGACGGCGAGGTCCAGCCCGAGCAACGCCCCGTTGGCGAGCGCCAGGGTCACCGCCCCGAAACCGGCCAGCAGCAGGGCGTCGAACCACCAGCCGGCCGGGCGGACGGGCCGTAGCCGCAGGTCACGTCGTACACCCGTGGGTTTGAGCACGCGACCACGCTACCGGCCCGGCGCGCGGCCGGGGTCTTCGGCGCTGTGGGCCCAGCCACGATGTGCGGCGGATGCCGGGGGTGACCCGGCATGCTTGTCCCCGTGCGGATCACGTCTGCCCTCGTGGACCCGGCGCTGCTCGACCTGCCCTGGTCGACACCGCTGGAGGAGTGGCCTGCCCAGCACCTGGTGGCGCTGCCGCAGGGTATCTCCCGGCACATCGTCCGGTTCGTCCGTCTCGGTGACTACGTGTACGCCTTCAAGGAGACCCGCGAGCGGATCGCCGAGCGGGAGTACGACCTGCTGCGGGCGTTGGAGCGGATCGACTTCCCCTCGGTCGAGGCGGTGGCGGTCGTCGCCGACCGGCAGACCGAGGACGGCGAGCCTCTGGAATCGGTGCTGATCACCCGGCACCTCCAGTTCTCACTGCCGTACCGGGCGCTCTTCTCGCACACCCTGCGGCCGGAGACGATGAGCCGGCTGCTCGACGCGCTCGCGGCGCTGATCGTGCGGATGCACCTGACCGGCTTCTTCTGGGGCGACTGCTCGCTGTCGAACACGCTGTTCCGCCGGGACGCCGGGGCCTTCGCCGCCTACCTGGTCGACGCGGAGACGGGCGCGCTGCACCAGTCGCTCTCCAACGGCCAGCGCGGTGAGGACCTGGAGATCGCCCGGGTGAACATCTTCGGGGAGGCGCTGGACCTGCAGGCGGCCGGGCTGCTGCACGAGTCCATCGACCCGGAGGTGGTCTGCGAGGAGGTCGTGCAGCGGTACGAACGGCTGTGGCACGAGATCACCTACGAGCAGGCGGTCGAGCGGCAGGCCCGACATGACATCGAGGGTCGGATCCGGCGCCTCAACGACCTGGGCTTCGACGTGGCCGAGGTGGCGATGTCCAGCGCCGAGGACGGGCGTTACCTGGTCCGGCCGAAGGTCGTCGACGCCGGCTACCACACCCGGCGGCTGCTGCGGCTGACCGGCCTGGACGCCGAGGAGAACCAGGCCCGCAAGCTGCTCAACGACCTGGACGCCTACCGCGCGGAGAGCGACCTGATCGACGAGCAGCAGGCGGCGCACCGCTGGCTCACCGAGGTCTTCGAGCCGGTGGTCCGGGCCGTGCCCGCCCACCTGCGGCGCAAGTTGGAGCCGCAGGAACTGTACGCGCAGATCATCGAGCACAAGTGGCTGCTCTCCGAGCAGGCCGGCCGGGACGTGGGGATGCGCCACGCGGTCCAGTCGTACCTGTCCGACGTGCTGGTGCACCGCCCCGACGAACAGGCCGTCCTCGGCGTCGACGTCCCAAGCCTGAGCTGACCGCCGGCGCGCGTCCGTCTGAGCTGACGTCACGGCCGATGGGCTGACGTCACGGTCGGGCTGCGCCGCGAGGTACCGAGCCCTCTCCTCATGTCCTGTCGAGCTGCCCCGAATGTGGGGCGCGAGTTGTCGGGTCGAGTTGGCTGCCGGTGCTGTCGAGCTGCCCCAGATGTGGGGTGGGAGTTGTCGGGTCGAGTTGGTTGCCGGTGCTGTCGAGCTGCCCCAGATGTGGGGTGGGACGTGCTGGGTTGAGTCTGGCTGCCGCTGCCGCTGCCGCTGCCGCTGCCGCTGCCGCTGCCGCTGCCGGTTTCGATTTCGGTGTCCTCCCGCCCCACATCTGGGGCAGCTCGACAGGCTCTCCGACAGGCAGGCGCAAGCCTCGCCGGAAGGCAGGATCCGCGGGCGGGCGTCCGGGGGCCAGGCGGTAGCGGCCCGCGTCACTCCACCCAGGAACCGCCGCGCAGCACCCGTACCACGTTGAGGTCGTCGTCGAGCACGACCAGGTCGGCGCGCAGACCCACCTGGAGGGCGCCGACCCGGTCGCCCAGGCCGATCGCGCGGGCCGGGGTGGTCGCCGCCATCCGGGCCGCGTCGGCCATCGGGATGCCGGCGTGCACGGCGTGCCGCAGCGCCGCGTCCATGGTCAGCGTGCTGCCGGCGATCGCGCCGTCGCGGGCGAGCCGGGCCACCCCGTCGGTCACCGTGACGTCCTGGCCGCCCAGCTCGTACGCGCCGTCGGCCATTCCGGCGGCGGCCATCGCGTCGGTGATCAGCGCGGCCCGGTCCGGGCCGGCGGTCGTGGCGGTGAAGGCCAGCATGCCGTCGTGCAGGTGTACCCCGTCGGCGACCAGTTCGCAGACCACCGTGGACGCGTCGAGCAGGGCCACCACCGGGCCCGGCTCGCGGTGGTGCACCGGGCGCATGCCGTTGAACAGGTGCGTACCCACGCTCGCTCCGGCGGCGACGGCGGCCTGGGTCTGCTCGTAGGTGGCGTCGGTGTGACCCACGGCGGCCACCACGCGCTGCGCGGTGAGCAGCTTGATCGCCTCCAGCGCGCCGTCGCGTTCCGGGGCGAGGGTGACCATGCGGACCGCCCCGTGGCCCAGCTCGATCAGCTCGGCCAGTTCCTCGGTGGACGGGTCCCGCAGGTACTCGGGGTTCTGCGCGCCGCAGCGGGCGGCGGAGAGGTAGGGGCCCTCGAAGTGGACCCCCGCCAGCACACCCTCGTCGACCAGCGGCGTGAACGCCTCGGTGGCCGAGCGCATCACCTCGAAGGGTGCGCTGACCAGGCTGGCCAGCAGCGTGGTGGTGCCGTGTCCCAGGTGGAAGGCGGCCGCCGCCCGCGCCTGGTCGGCGTCCCCGGTGGTGAAGGTGTGCCCGCCGCCGCCGTGCGTGTGCATGTCGACGAAGCCCGGCAGGATCCAGTGCCCGTCTCGGACCGACGGGTACTCGGCCACCGCGGTGATCCGTTCACCGTCCCACTCGACGCAGCCCTGCCGGATGACACCGGTCGGGGTCACCACTCGGCCGTTCACCCGTTCGGTCATCGTTCCTCCTGTTGGTCAAGCACGGTCGGCGGTCAGGGTGTCCAGCGCGAGCAGGGCGGCGCCCAGACAGCCCGCCTCGTCGCCGAGGGCTGCCGCGACGAGCTGCGGCTCACGGTGGAAGGTCATCCGCTCGTGCACGGCCGCCCGGAGGGGGACGAGCAGCAGGTCGCCCGCCTGGGCGAGACCGCCGCCGAGCACGATCGTCGTCACGTCGAAGAGCGCCTGCCCGGTGGCCAGGCCGTCGGCGAGCGCCTCGACGGCCGACCGCCAGACCTGGGCGGCGAGTGGTTCGCCGGCCGCCGCCCGTTCGGCCACGGCGGCAGCAGTCACCGGCGCCTCCGGCCGGCCGCCGGCCAGCTCGGCGTAGCGCCGGCCGATCGCGGACGCCGACGCGACCGCCTCCAGGCAGCCGGGCCGCCCGCACCCGCAGCGTGGGCCGTCGGGTCGGACCATGATGTGGCCGATCTCGCCGGCCGCACCGTGCGCGCCGACGGCGGCCACGCCGTCGACGACGTGCGCGGCGGCGATGCCGGTGCCGATCGCCACGAAGAGCACGTGGTCGGCGCCGCGTCCGGCCCCGAGCCGGGCCTCGGCGAGGCCACCGACGCGTACGTCGTGACCGAGCGCGGTGGGCAGCCCGAGCCGTCGCACCGCCAGGTCCCGCAGCGGTACGTCCCGAAAGCCCACGTTCGCCGACCAGACGGCGACCCCGCGCGCCTCGTCGACCACTCCGGGGACCGCGATGCCGGTGGCGACCGGGGTGAGGCCGTCGGCGCGGGCCTTGGCGGCCAGCCCTTCGGCGATGTCGAGGATGGTGTCGACCACGGCGGCCGGCCCGCGCGCGGCGTCGGTGGGGTGTCGTTCGGTGCGTACGGCGACGCCGTCAGGCCGGACCAGGGCGCACTTCATGCCGGTGCCGCCGACGTCCAGCGCCACGACCACCCGGTCGTCGCGCGAGGAACCGCTCACGCCAGTACCACCGACCGGGACAGGTGTCGGGGCGCGTCCGGGTCGAGGCCACGGCTGGTCGCCAGGGCGACCGCGAACCGCTGGGCCAGGATCAGGTCGGCCATCGGGTCGACCGGGGTACGACCGGCCGACCAGCTCCCGAGCACCGTGCGCCAGCCGTGCGTACGGCTGTGCACGAAGGCGGCGCCGGTGGCGGCGACGTCCTCCGGCAGCCCGTCGGGCAGCTCACCGAACGCCCAGACCAGCCGGCCCGGCGCGGCGACCGAGATGGGACCGTGCCGGTAGTCCATCGCCGGGTATGCCTCGGCCCAGAAGGTGGCCGCCTCCCGGCACTTGAGCGCGGCCTCCTGAGCGAGACCGACCGTCCAGCCGCGACCGAGGAAGGTGGCCTGCTCGATGGTGGCCGGGTCGATCGGCAGCGGGGACCGCACCGCCACCTCGGCGTCGGCGGCGAGCGCGGTCACCGGGTCGCCGAGGTGCGCCCGGAGCAGGGCCAGCGCGGTCGTCGCGAAACGGGTCTGCACCACCGACCGCTCGTCGGCGAAGGCCATGGTCACCGCGGCGGTGGCCAGGTCGACGGCGGGTGCCGCCGGGTCACCGACGATGACGGTGGTGGGCGTACGCCCGCGCAGCGCGGCGAGCAGTTCCAGCACCTCGGTGGTGGTGCCGGAGCGGGTGATCGCGATGAGCCGGTCGTAGTGGCGGCCGGCCGGGAACTCGGACGCCTGGAACGCGTCGGTCTCGCCCTGGCCGGCCTGCTCGCGGCGGGCCGCGTACGCCATGGCCATGAACCACGACGTGCCGCAACCGACGACGGCGACCCGCTCGCCGGGACGCGGAAGGTCGCCGCGCACCGCGGCGGACAGCGACGCCGCCTCCCGCCAACAGTCGGGTTGGCTCGCGATCTCCGCGTCCACGTACGCCATGGGAAACTCCTCGCAGGGCCGACCTGTCTGCGCAATACGGCTCGTTAGGGCCATATTTCGCGCGTTATTCTGCGCGAACCGGGGTGGTCGTGGCAACCGGCCGGCCGATCGCGCAGGCCAACCTTTTGCGCCAGGCTAGTTTCGCGCACTAGTGTGCACGCAATCAATCACCGAGCGTGCAAGTTACTGGGAGGGCCCCCGAGGTGGACCGGTACGCCAGATGGAACGCCCTGCTGGAGATGCTGACCGACAACGGTCGGGTCAGCGTCGAGGCGGCCGCCGAGCGGCTGGACGTCTCCCAGGCGACCATCCGGCGTGACTTCGACCAGCTCGCCCAGCAGCAGATGATCACCAGAACCCGGGGTGGCGCGGTCGCCAACGGCGTCTCGTACGACCTGCCGCTGCGCTACAAGACGGCCAAGCACTCGGCGGAGAAGCAGCGGATCGGCGCCGCTGCCGCCGCGCTCGTCACCCCCGGCACCGTGGTCGGCCTGAACGGCGGCACCACCAGCACGGAGGTCGCCCGGGCGCTGGCCGTCCGGCCGGATCTCAACACCAGCGCCGAGGGCGCCCAGCTCACCGTGGTCACCAACGCGCTGAACATCGCCAACGAGCTGCTGGTGCGATCCCGGATGAAGGTCGTGGTGGCCGGCGGGGTGGTGCGTCCGAAGTCGTTCGAGCTGGTCGGCCCGCTGGGCGGCGCGTTGCTGCGGGAGGTCACCCTGGACGTCGCCCTGCTCGGCGTGGACGCGATCGACCCGCAACTCGGTGCCGCCGCCCACCACGAGGGGGAGGCGGCCATGAACAACCTGATGGTCGCCCGGGCCAAGCGGGTCGTGATCATCGCGGACTCGTCCAAACTGGGCGGTCACGCCTTCGCCCGGATCTGCCCGGTCGAGCGGGTCGAGACGCTGGTGACCGACTCCGGGGCCGCACCCGAGGTGGTGGACGCCTTCCGGGCGGCCGGTGTGCAGGTCGTCTGCGCCTGAACGGTCACGCTCCGTCGATGAAACGCATCGACCGGCGTGTCGATGCATACCGGGTATTGCGCATCGCTGCATACCGCGTATGGTGTCGGCTGTCACGCCCACCATCGGGGGAGGTGCAGCTTGCCAGCTGTCCTGGAGATCGAAGGTCTACGTAAGACGTACAAGAGTCGTCGACGCGGCACCCGCAACGCGCTCGACGGCTTCGACATGCGGGTCGACGCGGGGCAGGTGCATGGCTTCCTGGGCCCCAACGGGTCCGGCAAGACCACCACGCTGCGTACGCTTCTCGGCCTGATCCGGCCCGACGGCGGACGGATGACGCTGCTCGGGCACGAGGTTCCCGCCGCGCTGCCCACCGTCGCCGGTCAGGTCGGCGCGATCGTCGAGAGCCCGCAGTTCTTTCCGCACTTCACCGCCCGGGACACGCTGTCCCTGCTGGCCGGGGCGGGCGGGGTGCCGGAGAACCGGATCGACGAGGTCCTGGAGCTGGTCGGGTTGCGCGACCGGGCCGGCGAGCGGGTCAAGACGTACTCGCTGGGCATGAAGCAGCGGCTCGCCGTCGCGTCCGCCCTGCTGAAGAACCCGAAGCTGCTCATCCTCGACGAGCCGGCCAACGGCCTCGACCCGGGCGGTATCCGGGAGATGCGCACGCTGATGCGAACCCTCGCCGAATCCGGGATGACCGTGCTGCTGTCCAGCCACATCCTCGGCGAGATCCAGCTCATCTGCGACTCCGTCACCATCATCTCGCTCGGTCGGCGGGTCGCCTTCGGCCCGGTCGACGAGGTGCTCGCCCAGCACTCGTCCGGCGCGGTCCGGGTACGCCTCGAGGCGGTCAGCGACCTGCCGGCGGCCACCGAGGCGCTCACCCGGGCCGGCATCCGGGTCACCGGGCACCCGGACCACCTCATGCTGGCCGGCGTCGACAAGCCGGCGTCGGTGACGCGGCTGCTCGCCGAGCAGAACCTGTACGTCAGCGAGTTGGCCCCGATCGCGGTCGACCTGGAGAGTGTCTTCCTCGAACTGACCGCCACCGCGCCGGTCCCCGGCCAGCACCGGCAGGTCGACGAGTCCATGAAGGTCGGTGGTACGGGTCAGCCCGGCACCGCCACGGGAGGGTGGGGCGCGTGAGCCTCTATCGGACGGAGTTGCGCCGGCTCGCCAAGCGGCGCTTCACCCGCTACATGACGCTGCTCGGCCTGCTGGTGCTGGCCGCGGTGGTGGTTGGTGTCTTCTTCACCAACCAGAAGATCGACGCGGCCCAGCTCGCCAAGGCCGAGCGGCAGGCCGACCAGCAGTACCAGGAGCAGGTCCGCTGGAGCGAGCAGGAGCGGGTCAACTGCGAGCAGGCCAAGCGGGCCGGCACCGCGAACGACGGCCGCTACCCGGACGACTGCTCGGTGATCGCCCCGCCGCCGCGCGAGGAGATCCAGGCCGAGTGGTTCCTGCCCTCGACGTTCAACTTCCGCAAGACGTTCGACGAGACACTGGTCCCGTTCGCGGCGATCCTCGCCCTGGTCGGGTTCGTGATCGGCGCATCGTTCGTCGGGGCCGAGTGGAGCACCGGCGGCATGATGAACCTGCTGCTCTGGCGGCCGAAGCGGCTCACCGTACTGTTCACCAAGCTGGCCGCGCTGCTCACCGGCATCCTGGCGGTGACACTGCCCGCCGCGGTGCTGTGGTTCGCCGGCTTCTGGGCCGTGGCCAGCTTCCGGGGCAGTACCGAGAAGATGACCTCGGGGGCCTGGCAGTCGTTCGCCCTGACTGGGCTGCGCGGCGTGGCGCTGGTGCTGGTGATTACCACCATCGGCTTCGCGCTGGCCTCGCTGGGCCGGCACACCGCGATGGCCCTCGGTGGTGTGGTGGCGCTGATGGTGGTCGGTCAGTTCGGCCTCGGCATCCTGCTGTCGATGGCGAGCGTGAAGTTCGCCGAGGCGTGGCTGCTGCCCACCTACGCGCTGGCCTGGATGACGAAGACGGTCACCCTGCAGAACTGGCAGTCCTGCAACGCCACCTACTACGGCGAGTGCAAGCCGGAGACGATGGACATCACCTGGCAGCAGTCCTCCGTCCTGTTCTCGATCGGACTCGTGGTGATCCTCGGCGCGGCGACCTGGGCGATGCGCCGCCGCGACATCTCCTGATCGACCCGGCGCGGCCGGCTCCCACCGTCGGGGTTCCGACGGGCGCGGCCGGCCGCGCCGCCTGCTGCGACCGAGGCGCAGCCTGACTAGGCTGGACGTCATGCCTGCCGACGCCACCCCGGCCGCCCCCGAGCCGTCCACCGACGCTCGTCCGGGCGCGACGGCCGCAGGTGGCACGCCCGGTGTGCCGACCCCGCGACCGGCGCCGTCCGTGGAGAACGCCGACGACGGCGAGCGGGACGACGCGGTGCCGGCCGCCGCCACCGCCCAGCCCGAGGCGGGCCTGACCGCTCTCGAAGAGGCCATCCTCAATTTCGAGCGGCAGTGGTGGCGGCATGCCGGTGCCAAGGAGCAGGCCGTGCGGGACACCTTCGGCGTCTCCTCGACCCGGTACTACCAGCTGCTCAACGGCCTGCTCGACAATCCGGCGGCGCTCGCCGCCGATCCGGTGCTGATCGGTCGACTCCGCCGGCTGCGCTCGTCGCGGGCCCGCAACCGCCGCCGCTGACCCGCCGGGGCTACTTCTTCTCGTACCCCTGTAGGCCGTTGCCGATGGCGAAGAACGTCGGCGCCCACTCGCCGATGAAGATCCCCCACCGGTCGGCGCGGGCCACTCCGGCCCGCTCCAGGTGCTTGGAGAGGAACCAACTGGTGAACGAGAGGCCGATGCTGACGAAGCCGGCCATGTACATGTGCTCCGACGTGAGTCCCGATTCGTGCAACCGCTTCAACATGCGATCCCCCTGTCGCCACGGAAGGCCCGAACCGCCCTCCACCTGCGAAGGGACACCGCGGAGGCCGGCCTCTGTCACGCTACCGCCGGTGGCCGCCCGACGAGCCCGGGTTGCCCCGATACCGGCCGGCGCAGGAATGTGGCCAGGACCGACGGGTAAGCGGGGTACGCCGTCGTACGACCGAGGGAGTGGGCGATGAGGGGTGCCGACCCGAGCGGGCCGTGCCGATGATGCGGGTGCGGTCCGCGTCCGCGCCGGCCCCCGGCCGGCCGGTCAACGAGGACGTGGTCTTCCAGTTCGGTCCGCTCGTCGGTGTGCTGGACGGCGCCACGGTGCCGGACGGCTTCGACACGGGCTGCGTCCACGGGCCGGAGTGGTACGTCCGACACCTGGCCGCCCGGCTCGCGGTGGCGGAGGCCGCCCGCCCGGCGGCCCGGCTGACCAGCAACCTGGCGGCGGCCATTCTCGCCGTCCGCGCCGACCACGGCGGGCAGTGCGACCTCGACCATCCGGGCACCCCGTCCAGCACCGTCTGCCTGCTGCGCGACTGCGGCGACCAGGTCGACTACCTGGTGCTCTGCGACAGTCCGCTGGTGCTGGACGTGGGCGGTCAGGTCAGCGTGGTGACCGACGACCGGCTGGACACGGCGATGGCCGAGCTACGGCATACCCTCGCCACCGTGCCGGCGGGCCCGTCGGACCCGGTCACGCGTTTCCGGCACGCCGTGGGCGTCCAACGGGAGCGGATGAACCGTACGCACGGCTACTGGGTCGCGGCGGCCGACCCGGACGCGGCCTTCCACGCGGTGACCGGTACGGCGTCCCGGCGGGGTCCGGCGGCCCTGCGTCGGGCGGCGCTGCTCAGTGACGGCGCGTCCAGCGCGGTCGAGCAGTTCGGGCTGACCGACTGGGCCGGGCTGCTCGACCTGCTGAGCGCCGAGGGCCCTGCCGCGCTGCTCTCCCGGGTGCGGGACGCCGAGTGCGACCATCCCGACCGGCTCCGCCGACACAAGTCCACCGACGACGCCTCGGTGGTGTTCTGCGAGTTCGCTCCATAGGACAGATGACGACGGAGCGTGAGGAGAAACACCTGAATCGCCCGACCGGCCGGTACCCGTGGCCGGACCGCCATCCGATCCCCAATGGGGTGGACTTCGGCCGATAGGGCCGGCAGACTGCGGCACGTGGCGAGTGCGGTCCGGCTGGAGCCGGTGGACGAGCGGAATCTGGAGCCGTTGCTCTCCGTAGCGGCTGCCGAGGCCGAGCCGGGCGAGGTGATGCCTCCGGTGGAGGCGCCCGCCGGCTGGTCGCTCGCCCGCCGCGAGGCCTTCCGCGAGTTCCACCGGGCGAGCTTCGCCGGCCTGGACGGACCGACCGGCTCCCAGATGTACGCGATCCTCGTCGGCGGCGAGGTGGTGGGCATGATCCGGATGACCCGCTGTGACGAGCCGGGCACGGTGGAGACCGGCATGTGGCTCGGTCTCTCGGCGCGGGGCCAGGGCATTGGCGTGGCCGCCCTGCGCGAGTTGCTCAACGTCGCCGCCCGTGCCGGCATGCGTGCCGTCGTCGCGGACACGACCCCGGACAATGTCGGCGCACTCGTCGTCCTCGAGAAATGCGGTGCCAAACTGCGCGAGGAAGGCGGAAAGGTGCACGCCGAAATCTGCCTGGATTCGACGCCGCCAGCCCTCTGATCGGCAATTCCACCTTCTGGTTCCCTGGCGTTCTGCCTGCTCAGAATCGCTCGACTGTCCCGTTTGTGCGATCCCGCTTCGCATTTCCGAATAGCTGTGGGCGTCGGCGGCGAAAAATGTTCAGACGGTTTCGCGGCAATTCCGCCGGGTACTGCCCGCCGGGTCCGCAAATACGGGACGACTGATCGAGGGCGTGGTGTGCGCTGTTCCCCGACGGCCCTGCCCCCCGAGTCCGCAGTCGTCCCGGACCCGGCGGGGAGCGAGGGAGACCTGATGAAGACCGGAACACGAATCGGGCTGGCGGTGGGCTTCGGCTACCTGCTGGGCCGTCGTCGCAAACTGCGTACCGCGTTGACCCTGGCGGCCGCGGTGGCCGCCGGGCGCGCCAGCCGCGACCCGGGCGGCCTGCTGAAGCGGGGTGGCGACCTGCTCCAGTCGTCCCCACAGTTGAGCAACCTCAGCCGGCTCGGCGGACCGCTGGTCAACGCCGGGCGGTCCGCCGCGACCGCCGCGGCCGGCAGCGGCGTCGACGCGCTGACCGGCCGGTTGCGCGGTTCCGCCGACGCGCTGCGCCGCCGCGCGGGCAAGCCGGGCGGCGGCGCTGGCCAGGGTGGCGACGGTGGTCAGGACCGCAACGGAGACCAGGACCGCAACGACGGCCAGGACGGCAACGGTGGCGGCGATGACCGGACGCGTGGTCGGGACGACGCTGCGGCCGGACAGCGGCGGGGGCGGTGACCATGGCGGGAAACAGCAGCCCGGGCGGCCTCGGCGACAAGATCCGGGGCCCGTTGACCGACGAGGTGCGCAACCTCGCCGGCGCCATCGGCGAACGCGCGGTGAGCGTGGTGACGGAGCGGATCACTGGCGCGACCGGCCGGCTGAGCGAGTACGCGCGCCAGGGCGGTGGACCCGGCCTGATCGCCGCCGCCACCGGCGCGCAGAAGCTGGCCGAGGGCGGCTCACCGGTGAAGGCGATGCTGCACGCCGGAGTGGCCGGCGGTAAGGAGAAGGTGATGTCGGCTCTCGGCCGGGTGAGCGGTAAGGGCGGTAAGGGCGGCGGCAAGAACAAGGTCACCAACATCGTCGAGACGATCGAGGTCGGTGTCCCGGTGCGGGCCGCGTACAACCAGTGGACGCAGTTCGGCGACTTCCCGAGCTTCATGAAGAAGGTCGAGCAGGCCGACAACGACGAGGACGCCAAGATGACCTGGAAGGCGCAGGTCTTCTGGTCGCACCGGACCTGGGAGTCGACGATCGTCCGCCAGGTGCCGGACAAGCTGATCCACTGGCGCTCCAAGGGCGAGAAGGGGTCGGTCGACGGAACGGTCAGCTTCCACGAGCTGACCCCCGACCTGACCCGCATCCTGGTGGTGCTCGAGTACCACCCGCAGGGCCTCTTCGAGCACACCGGCAACCTGTGGCGGGCCCAGGGCCGGCGGGTACGGCTGGAGTTGAAGCACTTCGTCCGGCACGTGATGACCGAGGTGGCGCTGGACCCGGACCAGGTCGAGGGCTGGCGCGGCGAGATCCGCGACTCGCAGGTGGTGCGGGACCACGAGACCGGCCTGCGCGAGGAGCGGGAGCAGCGCGAGCGCGGCGGCCGCGAGCCGGGCGAGCCCGAGACCGAGGACGAGGAGTACGACGAGGAGCCCGCCGAGGAGCAGCCGCGCCGTCGGCCCGCGGGGCGACTGCGGCAGCGCCCGCCACGGCGACCGGCCGAGCCGGAGTACGACGAGGAGTACGAGGCGTACGAGGACGGCTACGACGAGGGGTACGCGGACGAGGCCGAGGAGGAGCCGCCGCCCGCCCCGCGCCGTCGCGTCCCGGAGCGGGCCCGCCGCTCCCAGCCCCGCGAGGAGCCGCAGCGGCCCCGACCGCCCGTCCGGCGGGCTTCGGAGCCGGCGCGCCGGCCCGTGGTGCGCCGCCGTCGAGGCGAGGACGACGAGTGACGCTGGCGTCCGGTGGTGACGCCGTCGGTGGTGCCCTGGAACGGGTGGAGGGTGCCACCGGCGGCCTCGCCGACGTGGTGGAGACGGTGCTCGACAAGGGCGTCGTGATCGACGCGCAGGTGTCGATCGGGGTCGTCGGCATCCCCCTGGTGGAGATCAACGCCCGGGTGGTGGTGGCGAGCATCGAGACGTACCTGCGGTTCGCCGAGGCGGTGGACCGGCTCGACATCGGCCCCGCCGAGGGCGAAGGGCTGGCCGGCCTGGTCGGCGGCGTCACCGGCGCGGTCCGCGAGGTGACCGGCTCGGTCCGGGACGTCACGGACCCCGTGCGGGACGTCACCGGCGATGCCGCCGGCACGGTGCGGGACCTCGGGAGGGGCTGACATGGCGGACCAGACGGGACTGTTCATCTACGGGCTGGTGCCGGCGGACGTCGAGGCGACACCCGACGCGGCCGGAGTGGGCGACCCACCCGGCGAGGTGACAGTCGTCCGGCACGGCGACCTCGCGGCCCTGGTCAGCGAGGTGCCGTTGGACGCGCCGCTGGGTCGCGCGCCGGACCTGCGGGCGTATCAGGAACTGCTGGACGGTACGGCGGTCGTCGCCCCGGTGCTGCCGGTGCGCTTCGGCACCGTCGTCACCGGCGCGGACGCAGTGCTCGACCTGCTCCGGCCACACCACGACCGGTTCGCCGCCGCGCTCGCCGAGTTCGAAGGCCGGGTGCAGTACGTGGTGCAGGGCCGCTTCGACGAGCAGGCGTTGCTGCGTGCCGTCCTCGACGAGAACCCGGCCGCCGCCCAGCTCGCCGAGCAGGTTCGGGGCCGGGCCGAGGCGGCCAGTCGGAAACCCCGGATCCGGCTCGGGGAGCTGATCAGTCAGGCGGTGGAGCTGCGCCGCGAGGCGGAGAACCGACGGCTGCTCGACGTCACCGCCGAGTACGTGGTGACCACGCAACTGCGTCCGCCCACCCACGAGCTGGACGCGGGGCACGTGGCGCTGCTGGTGGACACCGACCGCGAGGGCGACCTGGTCGACGTGCTCGAGCAGTACGCCCAGGACCGGCGGGGCCTGCTGCGGCTGCGTCTGCTCGGGCCGCTCGCCCCGTACGACTTCGTCGACGCGCACCAGTTGGCGGGTTGACCGTGGACCTGCTCTGGGCGCTGCTGACCCTGCCGTACGCCCCCGTGCGGGGGTTGACCGCCGTGGTCGGGGTGGTGGCCCGGGAGGCCGAGGCGCGGCAGCGCAATCCGGTCAACGTCCGGCGCGAACTGGAGGAGTTGGACGCCGCCGTGGCCGCCGGTGAACTCAGCGTCGAGGAGCGGGACCGGGCCGAGCAGCGGGTGCTGGACCGGCTCACCGGGGGCACCGGGCGGCGGACCGGCGGTCCGCCGCCCGGCACCGCACGATCGCGTGGCCCGGGTCGGGAGAGGGGAGTGCGCCATGACCGACGACGCGACGGCCGGCGGGCGTGAGCAGGCCGACGAGGAGTACCTGGAACCGGTGTCGGCGGCCGAGGCGGCGCGGGCCGGCCTGCGGCAGCTCGTCGAGCTGACCGGCCGCGAGCCGTCGGTGACCACGTCGTTGGAGGCCACCCAGGACGGCTGGCTGGTCGGTGTGGAGGTGGTGGAGGCACGCCGGATCCCCAACTCGACGGATCTGCTCGGCCTCTACGAGGTGGAGCTGGACATCGAGGGCAGCCTCCTCGGCTACCGACGGGTGCGGCGCTACCAGCGCGGGAAGGGTGAGGTGGGCTGAGATGACCGCTGGTCAGCCACCCTCGGTGGTGCAGAACTCGGGCCAGGTTCTGCCCGCCGGCCACGAGCCGGCCAACCTGGGCGACATTCTGGAACGGGTACTCGACCGGGGCATCGTCATCGCCGGCGACATCCGGGTCAGCCTGCTCGACATCGAGCTGCTGACGTTGAAGCTGCGGCTGGTCATCGCATCGGTCGACACGGCACGCCAGATCGGCATCGACTGGTGGGAGCACGACCCGTGGCTCAGCTCGCGGGCCCGCCCTCCGGTGGAACCCGGGCCGCGTGACCCGGAGCAGGTCGAGGCGGAACGCCGACCCCGCGTGGCCGCCCGGGCGCGCCGCCGCGACGCCGAGATGGAGGAGTGGGATGAGTTCGACGGCTGAGGTGACGCCCGACCGGGCCGCCCCGGCGACCGGGGCGTGGCTGCACGGCGTGGTGCGCGACGTCGAGCCGGCGGCGCTGGCGACGCTCGCCGGCATGGGCGGCTTCCCGGTGCGCGCGGTCGCGGCCGCCGGGCTGGTCGCCGTGGTCAGTCCCGCGCCCCTCGACGAGTACGGCGAGGAGCCGCTGCGCCGCAACCTGGAGGACCTGACGTGGTTGGAGCAGGCCGCCAGGGCGCACCACGCCGTGGTGGCCGCGCTCGCCCGCCACGGGCCGGTGGTGCCGGCCCGTCTCGCCACGGTGCACACCGACGACGAGCGGGTGGCCGCGTCGCTCGCCGCCCGGCGGGCCGAGCTGTCCGCGACCCTGGCCCGGCTGACCGGGCGCGGCGAGTGGGGCGTCAAGGGCTACCTGGTGCCGGGGGCGCCCGTCGAGAGCGCGGTCGCCCAGGACGGCGGCGGGGTGGGTACGGCGTACCTGCGTCGCCGGCGTGCCGAGCTGACCGCCCGCGACGTCCGACAGCAGGTGGCGAGCGCCGCCGCCGACGCCGTACACGTGGCCCTCTGCGAGGTGGCCGTGGCGGGTCGTCGGCACGCTCCGCAGGACCAGCGGCTCTCCGGCGTGTCCGCCCCGATGGCGCTCAACGGCGCGTACCTGGTCGACGACGCGGCGCTGTGCCGCTTCACCGACCTGGTCGACTCGCTCGGAGACCGTCATCCGGGCCTCCGGTTGGAGGTGACCGGTCCGTGGCCGGCGTACTCCTTCGTGGCGGAACGATCGGCCGACGTTGCCGGGGAGCCACGGTGACCACGGCGCTCGCGCCGAGCAGCGCGGACGATCCGCTGGCGTACCGGCCGGTGGCCCTGGTCGACCTGCTCGACCGGGTGCTCGCCACCGGCGTGGTGATCAGCGGTGACATCACCCTGGCCATCGCCGACGTCGACCTGGTCCGGATCTCGCTGCGCGCGCTCGTCGCGTCGGTCGGCGCGCTGGCGGCGGAGGACGCCGGATGACCGGCCGGGACGATGCCGGCGAGCTGGTCGCGGCGCTCGACGCGCGGTCCTGGCAGCCACCCCGGGTCACCCCGCTGGACGGTCGGATCTCGGTGGATCGGGACTCGGTCGAACGAGGGTTGGCCAGTCTGGTGCTGACCGTCGTCGAGTTGCTGCGCCAGCTCATGGAACGGCAGGCGCTGCGTCGGGTCGACCTCGGCGACCTCACCGAGGAGCAGGTCGAACGCATCGGGGTCACGCTGATGGCGTTGGAGGAGCAGATGGCCGGGCTGCGGGAGCACTTCGGCCTGGCCCCCGAGGACCTGAACCTGGACCTCGGGCCGCTCGGTCCGCTCCTGCCCACCGACCAGACACGTGCCTGACGGTCGGCGGCGACCCCCCCGGTGCCGCCGCCGACCGTCCGATCAGGCGGGGAGCCGCACCACGTCGTAGTCGACGGTCGGGCCGGGCTCGACGTCGAACCGACCGTTCACCACGTAGAGCGCCGGGCCGAGCAGGTCCCCGGTGGCCGGCGACCGCAGCGCCGGGCTGGTGATCTCCCGCCGCACCACGCCGGCGGTCCGGTCGGCGTTCAGCTCGACGACCGCGACCACGTTCGTCAGGTTCCGGATCACGTAGAGGGTGCGACCGCGCAGCACCAGCCCGTCGGCCCGGTCCACCGAGTAGCCGCCGAGGTCGACGACCCGGCTCACGCCGGTGCGCGCATCGACGCGTACCAGCCGGCCGGTCAACATCTGGGCGACCAGCAGGTCCCCGTCGGGCAGCGCCACGATCCCGTTGTTGAACGCGTCGGGCGCGGCGGCCGGACCGCTGAGCGGCAGCACCCGGGCGGCGCCGGCGGCGGGCAGCCGACCACCCGGGAGCAGCGGTACCACGTACAGCGCCGGCCGGGCCGAGTCGGTGAAGTAAACGGCGCGCGGGGTGACCACGAGGTCGTTGACGATGCTGCCCGGCTCGTCGGTGAACTGGTAGTGGGCCAGTTGCGCGCCGGTCGTGCCGTCGTGGACGCTTGCCGCTCCGGCGGAGAAGTCGGCGGTCCACAGCCGGCCCTGCGGGTCGAGCTTGAGACCGGCCTTCTCCCGGCCCGGAGCGCCCGGGATGAACACCGAACCCCGCCCGGTCCGCAGGTCACCCCGCCAGACGGCGCCGTTGCCGACCGAGCCGACGTAGACGGTGGTGCCCCGCCCGATCGTCAGCCCTTCCGGGCTGAATCCGTCCGGCAGGGCGATCCGGGACGGAAAAGGCGTCGTGCGGGCGTTCGCCGCCGAACTGAGCGTGCCGAGGGTGGCCGCCGCCATCAGGGGGACGACGAGAAGAGAGAGCAGCCTGCGCAAGAGGGTCACCGCCTGTCGTCGAGTGGATGTCTCCACTGAGGAACGTTCCGCTTCGAGAACGTTCCTCGTACGGCAAAAGGTTGGACCCGGCGCTCAGTCCCGTTCGGCGGCGTACCTGGCCAGCCAGGCGACCTGGGCCGGGTCCAGCGACGGGCGGACCCGTTCCCGCGCGACGGCCACGTGCGCGGCGGTGACGGTGGCCGCGGCCAGGGACTCCCGCATCGCCGCGAGCGCCGCCTCCCGGATCACCGCCGCGCAGTCCGCCGCCGAGAAGCCGGTCAGCTCCGCGCCGAGCGTGGCCAGGTCGACGTCGGAGGCCAACGGCACGTTCCGGGCCGCGGCCCGCAGGATCTCCGCGCGCGCCGGACCGTCCGGTGGCGGCACGTAGACCAGCCGCCCCAGTCGGCCGGGCCGCAGCAGCGCCGGGTCGACCAGGTCCGGCCGGTTCGTGGCACCGACCACCACCACGTTGCGCAGCGTCTCGACCCCGTCCAGCTCGGTGAGCAGCGCGGCGACCACCCGATCCGTGGTGCCGCCGTCGGTGGCCTGCCCGCGTACCGGAGCCAACGCGTCGACCTCGTCCAGGAAGATCAGCGTCGGCGCGGCCTCCCGGGCCCGGCGGAACAGTTCGCGGACGGCACGTTCGCTCTCGCCCACCCACTTCGAGAGCAGTTCCGCGCCCTTCACCGAGAGCACGTTCGCCCGGCCCGAGCCGGCGAGCGCGGTGACCAGGTACGTCTTGCCGCAGCCGGGCGGCCCGTAGAGCAGCACGCCGCGCGGTGGCTGCACGCCGAGGCGGGCGAAGGTGTCCGGGTAGGTCAACGGCCAGAGCACCGACTCGGTCAACGTCTGCTTGACCTCGTCCAGGCCACCGACGTCATCGAGCGTCACGGACGCCAACTCCAGCGTCGACGCGGCCATCGTGGTCGGCCGGACCACCTCCAGGGCGGCGGTGAAGTCGGCCATCGACACCGTCGGCGTCGACGCGGACTTCTGTCGCAGCGCCGCGCGTACCCCGGCCTCCCGGACCAGCGCGGCCAGGTCGGCCGCGACGAACCCGGGGGTACGGCCGGCCACCTCGTCCAGCCGCACGTCGTCGGCGAGCGGAACCTGCCGGGTCAGCACGGTGAGCTGTTCGCGGCGCAGGGCCGCGTCGGGCAGCGGCACGCTGATCCGCAGCGACAGCAGGTCCGGCGCGCGCAGCGCCACGTCGACGGCCTCCGGCCGGCCGGTGGTGCAGACCACGGCCACGCCCGCCCGGACGACCTCCGCGAGCACCTGCCGGAACACCGTGGCCAGCGGGCCGGGCTCGTCCGCCGGGGCCAACGCCTCCACGTCGCTGACCAGCAGCACGGCCGGACCGCCGGCCCGGGCCGCCGTCGCGGCGGCGCGCAGCCGGTCGGCGGCGGCCTGGTCGGCCAGCGCCGCCACCTCGGGTGCCCACAGCGGGTGTACGCGGGCACCCACCCGGGCCGCGACCGCCCGGACCAGCGCCGATTTCCCGGAGCCGGCCGGCCCGGAGAGCAGCACGCCCAGCGAGATGGTGGTGCCGAGGCGGCCCAGCACCTCCCGGTGGTGGAAGCCGAGGTCGAGCAGTTCGGTCAACTCGTCCGCCTGGGCACGCAGCCCCGGCAGCTCGTCCACGTCGGGGGCGTCCGTCTCCGGTACGGCGTCGACCGGCCCGGACCGCTGGGCCGGCGACGGCGCGCCGTGCGTGGCCGGCCCGTGCTGCCAGGCGACCACCGTGTCCATGGTGACCAGCGACCCGGCGGACGGCTCCACGGTGACGACGCTGAGCAGGGTGCTCGTCCAGGCGAAGCCGACGCTGGTGGCGAGGCTGCGCCGGGCCGCCTCGACGAGACCGCGCGTCGACGCGTCCGGCAGGACGTCCTGCGGCAGCAGCGACACGTCATCGCCGACGGTGACCACCTTGCCGAGCAGGGCGAGCCGGAGCATCTCCGGGCTGACCGCCGCGAGCACCCCCACCGGTCCGGTCAGGGTGACCCGGCCCGCCGGGGTCAGCGGCAGCGGCGACACGCGCACGGACGCGCCGTCCCGCACACCCAGGTTGCCGAGCGTGAGGTCGTCGGCGTAGAGCAGGGCGCTGCTCGCGCCGGACCCGGCCGCCGCGACGATCCCGGCGGTCTCCCGGCGGCCCGTCAGCCGCACCGGAGCGCCGGGGCGCAGGCCCAGCGCGGTCAGCGCCTCGGGGTGCAGCCGCACGATGCCCCGTCGGGCGTCCAGCGCGGCCGGTCGCAGGCTCGCCGTCAGGGTCAGGTCGGGTTGGGCCACCGACCGACCGTAGTACCCGTCAGCCGGTCCCGTCGTTCAGCGCCGCGGATCCAACTCGTCCAGCAGCGACGGGTCGCGCCGGATCAACTCCGCGAGGCGGGCCGCCGGGTCCGGCGTCAATCCGTCCGGACCGGGCGCCCAGGCCGGCACCGTCCGACCGGAGAGCGGCCAGGACGGCGGGGGTTCCACCGGGGCCGGCGGCGGCTCCGGGGCGACCGTCACGTCCGGGCCGTCCCAGGAGACCCGCAGCGGGTACGTCCGACCGTCGTGCTCCACCCGGACGGTCACCGCGAGCCCGGGGTGCACGCCGACGACCTGGCGTACCGCCTCGGTCACCTCCTCGACCGGCCCCCACCCGGCGGCGTCGGGGTCGTCCCGTTCGGCGTGCCGGGCCGGTCCGGCGTTGCGGGCCGGCGCGGCGGTCGGGCCCGGCGGTGGCGTGGTGGCGGCACGGTCGTCGGCCCGCCGGCGCCGCGCCTCCTCGCGCCGGGCCAGCCGGGCCAGCGTCTCGTCCAGGTCGCCCCTCACCAGATCACCCCTTCCCGCCACGGCCGGAGCCGGTCGGCTCAGGCCTTCCTGTCCCGGGTGGCCCGCTCCAGCGCGCGATCCAGGACGACCAGCAGGGCGTCCCGCACCGAGAGCCGGTCCCGGGCGTCGAACTGCACCAGGGGTACGTGGTCGCCGATGGCCAGCGCCCACCGGATCTCACCGAGTTCCAGCGCCAGTCGCCCGTCGAACGCGTTGACCCCCACCACGAACGGCAACCCGGCCCGCTCGAAGAAGTCGATCGCCGGGAAGCAGTCGTCAAGTCGGGCGCTGTCGACGACCACGAGCGCGCCGAGCGCGCCCCGGGCGAGGTCGTCCCACATGAAGCCGAAGCGGGACTGCCCCGGCGTGCCGAACAGGTAGAGCTTCAGACTGCGGTCGATGGTCACACAACCGAAGTCCATCGCCACCGTGGTGGTGGTCTTGGTGGACCGGATGCCCGGGTCGTCCACGCCGATGCCCGCGCTGGTCATCTCGGCCTCGGTGGTCAGCGGCGCGATCTCGGAGATCGCGCCGACCGTGGTGGTCTTGCCCACCCCGAACCCACCGGCAACGAGGATCTTGACCGGTACGGGCGGCGCGGCCGACGGACGGCCGGTCGGCCCGGTGCCGGCCGGCGGCCGGTACGGCGGTGGCGGTGGCGGTGGCGGTGGTGGCGTTGGCGGCCCGGTCGGCGGTGGCGCGCTGGCCCGCCCGGACGCCGGACCGGTGCCCGGGACCGCGCCGTAGCGGGCGGTGGCGCTGTTGCCGGCGAGCCCTCCGCTCGGGGCGACCGGCCATTCAGGAGATCGCACGAAGTCCATCAATCACTCGCAGGATGAGGTCGGGGTCGTAGGCGTCGTTGGCGTCGGTGACGTGCACGTCCAGGTGCCCGGCGGCCCGCAGGTCGCCGACCAGCACCCGGGTCACGCCGAACTGCAGCCGGGCCCGGGCGGAGATCTCGGCCACCGAGATCGGCTCGGTGCAGAGCGCGATGATCGCCTGGAGCTCCGGAGCGAGCAGGCTGACCGGTGTGCCCGTCCACCGGCCGCCCTCGGAGCGGGTCACCTGCGTCTCGAGTCCGATCGCCGGGTCGGCGCCGGCCACCCGTCCGGCGGTGAGCACGAACGGCCGTAGACCGGCCGGGCCGCTGTCGTCCGAATCCTCCCCCGTCCCCGGCGCCGCCGGCGCGCCGCCCCCACCCGGGGGCGGCGTGCGCAGGTAGGGGCGGATCCGTACCCCGGGCTCCGGGTCCGGATCCTCGCCGGCGACGTCGGGAGTCACTGCTGGACGGCGTTCTTCAGCTCGGCGATCAGGCGCGGGGTGAGCGCGCCGCCGGCCCGGCCGGCGAAGAGCGTCATCTCGTACGCGACGGTGCCCAGGTTCGCCGACCGGTCGGCGACGACACCCAACACCGAGCCGCTGCTGATGGCGCTGATCAGCAGGTACCCGTCGGCCATGTCGACGATCACCCGGTTCAGGCCGCCGAGCGCGTACCAGCTGGCCGCGCCCCCGGCGAGGCTGGTCATGCCCGAGACCACGGCGGCCAGGCGCTCCGCGTTGGAGCGGTCCTTGATGGCCGACATGGCCATCAGCAGCCCGTCCGAGGAGACCGCGATCGCCTCCAACACCCCGGCGGTGCTGGAGGTGAACGAGTCCAGCAGCCAGTTGAACGTGCGGGCCTCGGGGCTGAGGTCCCCGGCGGTGGCCGGCTGGGTCTGGTGGTCGACGTTGTCGTGCAGGAAGGGGCTGGTCACCGTGATGATCCTTCTTCGTTCCGACGATCTGGGCTGACTTCGCGGAGAGCACGGGCGACGCCCGCCTCGAACTCGGTGATGAGGCTGCGCACCTCGGCCGGGTCGCCGAGCTGCGGGCTGGCTGGTTGGTTGGGCGGTGAGACCGTCAGGTTCGCGCCGGGCACGCGTCGGCTCAGCCGGGGACGGCTGCGGTTGGCGCCGCCGGTGTCCGCCACGGTCGGGCCGCGGCCGCCCGGGGTGGTGGGCAGATCGACGGTAGCGCCGGGATCGGCTTCCGTGGGGCCCGCGCCGGCGGGTGGGTCGGTGACCGTCCGCGTCGACCACTGCCCGACGGGGCGATCGGTGGCCGGCGCGCTGCTCGACTCGGCCCGCCGTACGCCGGACTGGAACGCCTCGACCAGCGCGCGGGCGGCGTCCGGGTCGGCACTGGTGGCGTCGACCGGCCGGGTGGGCGCGGCGGTGGCGGAGAGGCTCGCGCCGGGCACCCGCTGCCGGATCCGGGGGCCGGCTGAGGTCCCCGCCGTGGCAGTGCCCGGCGCGACGGCGGCGGGTGGCGGTGCCGTACCGGCGGTCGCGGCCGCCGACTCCCGCGCGCCGAAGGCGTCCCAGGACTCGCCGGACTCCAGGCTGCGGGTGGCCCGACTGAGCAGATCCGTGTCGAAGCTGGCCGGTGCCACCGCGGCGACGGCGGGTGCGGCGGTCGGTGCGGGGGTGGCCGGTGCGGTGGCGGCTCCCCGGGCGCGGGCGCCGCGGGCGGAGTCGAGAGCCAGCCGCCGCCCCCGGTCCGGTACGGCGGCCCGGGCAACGGTCGCCCCGGCCCGGTCGGCGCGGCGCAGCACCAGGGACGCCTGGGGGATCTCCACCTGGGCGGTCACGCCGCCGCCCGCGGTGGTCGCGAGGCTCACCTCCCAGCCGTGGCGGCGAGCCAGCCGGCCCACCACGAAGAGACCGAGCACCTCGGTCGGCGCGAGGTCGAGTCGTTCCCGCCGGGTGAGCCGGGCGTTCTCCTCGGCCAGCCGCTGCTCGCTCATGCCGATGCCCTGGTCCACCACGGTGATCCGGGCACCCTGCCCGGAGGTCTCGCCGGTCACCACGACCCGGGTGTGCGGCGGGGAGAAGACCGTCGCGTTCTCCATCAGCTCGGCCAGGGCCAGGACGAGGTCGCCGACGATGGCCGGCGCGGCGGCGACACCCGCCGGCACCTGCACGTCGACGCGGGTGTAGTCCTCGATCTCGCCGAGCGCCAACCGGACCACGTCGGCCAGCGGAACCGGCGCGGTGTGCGCGTCGGCGCCGGCCGAGCCGGAGAGCACCACGAGGCTGCCGGCGTTACGCCGCAGCCGGCTGGAGATGTGGTCGAGCCGGTACAGGTGCTCCAACCGGCCCGCGTCGGCCTCCTGCTGTTCCAACCGGTCGATCAGCGCGAGCTGCCGGCTCACCAGGTTCTGCGTACGCCGACCGACGTGCCCGAACATCTGCGCCACGTTGCGGCGGCCGGCGATCTGCCGCTCGACCAACTGGGCCGCGGTGTTCTGCACCCGGTCGAACGCCCGGGCCAGGTCACCGATCTCGTCGCTGGACCGGATGACCACCGGTTCCAACCGGACCGACTGGACGCTCTCCGCCTCGTCGTCGGTGACCCGGACCAGCTCCGCCTCGGCGACCCGGGCGACCCGGTCGGCGGAGCGGGTGAGCTGGGTCAGCGGTCGGGCCACCGTACGCGCCACCGCCGCGCTGAGCAGCACCACCAGCGCCAGGATCAGCGCCGCCGCACCCGCCACCAGGTAGGCGGCGGTCAGCGCCCGCCGCTGGTCGGCCTTCACCTCGGCGAGCACGTCGGCGACGATCTTCTTCTCGACGAACTGGCCGAGCCGGATCATCGTGCGGACGGCCGGGAACAGCGCCTCCATCGGCACGTCGCGGACCGCGCCGGCCGGGTCCCGGGCGCTGGTGATCAGGAAGTCGGGGCTGGTACGCGCGGCCACCGCGGCGTCGTTGAGCTGGGCCACCTTGAGCTGCTCGGGGGTGATCAGGCTGCGGAAGCGCGCGTTGTCGACCTGGAGGGCGGCGATGCACGCCACGTAGCCGGCGGTGGTGTCCGGAGTACCGATCGCCTTGACCAGGATGCTCAGGGTCGCGCAGGCGCCGATGCCCTCGTCGGCGCGGAGCAGCCCGTCCAGGGCGAGCACCTGGCGACCGGGCAGCGTCTCGGTGTCCACGCTGAAGACCAGCCGAAGCGATCCGATCAACTCCCGGTTGACCGGGCCGAAGGCGTCCATCACCTGGCCGGGGTTGGCGGTCCGGGCCAGCACCGCCCGGCGCAGGTCGCCGAGCCGGGACACCCCGTTGAGCGCGTGGGAGACCTGCTCGGTCAGCGCGTCGCCGCCGTCGGCCCGCAGGTCGGCCACCCGGTCGTCCACGTCGGCCGCCTTGCGGATCACCTCGGAGCGTTCGACCCGGCCGAGCAGGAAGCCGATCGACAGGATGCGCTCCTGCTGGAGGTCCTGGACCAGGCTGCCCACCCGGCTGGCGAGTCGTACCTGGTCGGTGATGTCGGCGGCGCGCTGGGCGGCGGCCACCCGGTCGATCACCACGGGCACCGCGAGGCCGACCATGCTCAGCAGGGGAATCACCACGAGCAGCGCGAGCTTGCCGCGGATCCGGAGCCTAGCGAGCAGCATCGAACGGCCCCCACTGCTCGGCGACCGGCTCGTGGGCCGCGCCCACCGGTTGCAGCGGTCGGATGTCGGTCGCGGCCGGCGGCTGCCAGGGATCCCCGGGCGGCGGGGCGGCGGGGGTCACGGCGTCCGGTGCGGCGGCCCGTCGGCGGCTCCGCCGGTCGGCGGCGACCAGCAGCCCGGCGAGCCAGATCAGCAGCAGCGCGGCCACCGCACCCGCCCCGATGGTCAGCCACCGGTCCCGGGCGAGTCCGTCGATCCGGTCGCTGAGCAGGGTGTCCAGTTCACCGAGGATGACGGGCTGGAGCTGGCGCGCGGCGTTGCGCGTGTTGAGCGCGGCGGCGGCCAGTTGACCCTGGTCGACGGTGCCGGCGGCGCTGGGCGTCGAGTACAAAGCCAACGCCTCCACCGACCGCTGGTAGGCGTCGAGCGGGGTCAGCACGTTGGCGCCCAGGTCGGTGCTCTCCGAGTTGTCCACGGCGGAGCGCAGGTTGTCGACCACGTCGGTCGCGGGCGACAGGGCAGACACCCGCAGGCCGGTCAGCTCCATCAGACTCCGGGGCCGTTGGGCGGCCGGTCGCCGGCTGGCGAGCGCGCCGAGGTCGGCGAGCCGGCCGGCGGCCACCACCGCCTCGGGGAGTTCCTGTCCGGCGCTGTCTTGGAGGAAGAACGAGTCGGAGCCCGGGTCACGGCCCAGCCCCGAGCTCTCCCGAACCTTGCGGTGCAGGGCGAGCAGCAGGTCGGTGACCTCGCCGTACGCGGTGTAGGCGGCCTCCGGGTCGGCGGGGCTGCGCTCGCGCAGCGCCTCCAGTTTGGCCCGCAGCCCGGCCCACCGTTCCTGGGTGCGCAGTTGTCCGCCGATGCGGGCGTCCACCGCGGCGGCCTGCTCGACCGCGCGGGTCAGCGGCTCGCCGGGGACGCCCCGGCCGGCGACGGCGTTGGACTGGGCCTCCACCAGCGCCTCGGTGATGGGGGCGAGGGCGCGCAGGTACTCCACGCCGAGTCGTTCGGAGTCGGCCAGTTTCCGATCGTCGGCGGTGTGTCGCCAGGTGGACGCGAAGAGCATCCCGACCGGCGCGAGCAGCGCGACGATGAGCAACAGCGGCAGTGACCTGCCGAGCATGGACGTCCGTCGACGGGCCCGCGGCGCGGGGACTGTCATGGTGTGTCTCCTCCGGCGTCGGGCGGGGGATCGGCGCGGTGTCGGGTTCGCCGACAAGTCCCGTCCACCGGACCGGAAAACTAACCGAACCCCCAGGCGAGCCGGCCGGTTGCGGCGAGTCAGGTTTGCGTCAGTTCGTGTGATGTCACCGTTCGTCAGGGTTCCGGGCACGCTGTGTCCCATTTGCTGGTGTGACATGAAGGCATCGAGGGTGATATCCGCGAAAGATCGGAATTCACGGGATCCGAACTCAACTCACTGGCCCGCCACACAGGATGCTCGGTCGCATCGGGCCGGATCACCGATCGGGGCAACCGGACGGACGTACGGCGGATCTCAGCCAACGCTCAGGCTGCGCGCCGTAGCGTGTGCCGCATGAGATCACCGTCGCCGGCCGCGTGGGTCCGGCGTGCCCTGCCCACCCGCCGCCGCGTGATCGCCGCCTCGGTGGTCGTCGTGCTGGTGGCGGTCGCCGTCGGTTGGGCGGTGTGGCCACAGGGATCGGACGTCCGCACCGAGAGCGCGATGCTCACCGTCCGCTCCGGACCGTCCGGCGACGCCCCCGTGGACCTGGACACCACCCTGTACCTCCCGCCCGGCGCGTCGTCTGGCCGCAAGGTCCCCGCGGTCCTGCTGGCGCACGGGTTCGGCGGCACCAAGGAGTCGGTGCGCTCGGACGCCGAGGAGTTCGCCGGACGCGGGTACGCGGTGCTCACCTGGACCGCGCGGGGCTTCGGCCGCAGCGGCGGCGAGATCCACCTGGACAACCCGGACTACGAGGTGCGCGACGCGCAGCGGCTGCTGGACTGGCTGGCCGCCCGCCCCGAGGTGCGGACCGACGCGCCTGGCGACCCGAAGGTCGGCGTGGTCGGCGGCTCGTACGGAGGTGGTCTGGCGCTGTTGCTGGCCGCCCAGGACCGCCGGGTGGACGCGATCGTCCCGATGATCACCTGGAACGACCTGTCCCGGGCATTCCTGCCGGAGAGCACCGGCGGCGCGCCGACCGAGGGCGTGTTCAAGAAGGGCTGGGCCGGTCTCTTCTTCGGCGGAGGCGGGAACGTGGGCAGCGGCCCGGCCGGGCTGTCCGGTACGACCGCCGCGCAGCCCGAAGGCGCCCCGGCGTCCGCCGGCCCGCCGAGCCCGGGGCCGGGAGCGGGCCCGGGTACCGCGCCCGGTGGCCTTCCGGCCGGCGCCGCCGACCCGTCCTGCGGGCGGTTCGCGGCCGACGTCTGCGCCGCGTACCTGCGGATCGCCACCACCGGCCGGGCCGACCAGGCCGCCGTCGACCTGCTGCGCCGGTCCAGCCCGGCCGGCGTGCTGGACAGGATCAAGGCACCGACCCTGCTGGTGCAGGGCGAGGCGGACACTCTCTTCCCGCTCGGTGAGGCGGACGCGAACGCCAAGGGCATCGCCGCCGCCGGCACCCCGGTGCGGGTCGCCTGGTTCACCGGCGGACACGACGGGGGAGCCGGTCCCCGCTCCGACTCGGACCGGGTGAAGTTCCTGACCGTCCAGTGGCTCGACCACTACGTCAAGGGCGAGGGCAACGCCCCCGGCGACGACTTCACCTGGTCCCGGATCGCCGGCTTCGACGCGCTGGACCGGGGTCTGGTCGCCACCGGTTTCCGCCGCGCCGACTATCCGGGCCTGGCCGGCAACTCCCGCCGCGAGGTGGCGGTCGCCGGTCCGGCGCAGCCGATCGCGAACCCGCCGAACGGCAATCCGGCCGCCATCTCCTCGGTCCCGTTCGCCGGTGGCCTCGCCTCGCTGCTCGACGGGGTGGCCGGCGACGTGCCCGGCCAGCACGCGCGCTTCGAGTCGACGCCGCTGACCGAGGCGGTGGACGTGGCCGGCGCGCCCACGGTGACCGTGCGGGCCGCCTCGCCCACCGGGGAGGCGGTGCTCTTCGTCAAGCTCTACGACGTCGACAAGGACGGGGCCGCCACCCTGCCGAACGGCCTGGTCGCCCCGATCCGCCTCACCGGCCTGCCGCAGCGGGTGCAGGACGCCCGCCCGGTCACTGTGACGCTGCCCGGGATCGTCCGCCGGATCGAGGCGGGGCACCGGCTGCGCCTGGTGGTGGCCAGCTCCGACCAGGCGTACACGACGCCCGCCGCGCCCACCGTCTACACGGTGGCCGCGGACGGCGCGGTCAGCCTGCCCACGGTCGACGGCGAGCCGATCCCCACCGCGGCCACCGTCTGGCGCTGGGTGCTCGCCGGCCTGCTCGCCGCCATCGTGATCGGGCTCGTCGTGGTCGTCGCCGTGGTCCGCCGGCGGCATCGCCGCCAGGACCGCTCGGTGCATCCGGAGTACGCGGACACGCCGCTGGCCGTGCGCGCGCTGCGCAAGGAGTACGCGGACGGCTTCGTGGCCGTGTCGAACGTGGACTTCGAGGTGCACCCGGGCCAGGTGGTGGGCCTGCTGGGGCCCAACGGCGCGGGTAAGACCACCACCCTGCGGGTGCTGATGGGACTGACCCAGCCGACCGCCGGCGAGATCTACGTGTTCGGTCGTCGGCTGGTGCCCGGCTCGCCGGTGCTGTCCCGGATCGGCGCGCTGGTGGAGGGGCCGGGGTTCCTGCCGCACCTCTCCGGCCTGGCGAACCTGCGGGCGTACTGGCGGGCCACCGGGCGACCGGCCGAGGACGCGCACTTCGACGAGGCGTTGGAGATCGCCGGGCTGGGCGACTCGGTGCACCGGAAGATCAAGAACTACAGCCACGGTATGCGCCAGCGGCTCGCCATCGCCCAGGCCATGCTGGGCCTGCCCGAGCTGCTGGTGCTGGACGAGCCGACCGACGGGCTCGACCCGCCGCAGATCGCCGAGATGCGCCGGGTGTTGCAGCGGTACGCCACCGACGGCCGGGCGGTGCTGGTCTCCAGCCATCTGCTGGCCGAGGTGGAGCAGACCTGCACGCACGCGGTGGTGGTCAACAAGGGCCGGATCGTCGCCTCCGGGCCGGTCCAGGAGATCGTGGGCGAGTCGCCGAGCGTGCTGTTCGACGTCACCGACCCGGCGGCGGCGCGGGCGGTGCTGGACCGGCTGGACGGCGTACGGGTGCTGCCGGAGAGCGACGGGCAGTTGGTGGTGGACACCAACGGGACGGCGCGCAGCGAGGTGGTGGCCGAGCTGGTGCGGGCCGGTATCGGGGTGGACCGAGTGGTGCCCCGGCGACGCCTGGAGGACGCGTTCCTCGCCCTGGTGGGCGAGAACTCTCGGGGAAGCGGTGACCGGTGATGGCAGTTGTCGACGCGGGCGAGGCCCGGGGCTACCGGCCGTCGGCCACCCTGCCCTTCGCGGCGGAGTTCCGCCGGCAGGCGTCCCGGCGGCGGACCCAGCTCGCGCTCGGGTTCATGGTGCTGCTGCCGCTGATCATCCTGATCGCCTTCCAGTTCAACTCCGGCGGTGACGACGACAACGGCAACAACGAGTTCGCCAGCCTGGTCGACCTGGCCACCTCCGGCGGGCTGAACTTCACCCTCTTCTCGATCTTCGTGTCGGCGTCGTTCCTGCTGGTGGTGGTCGTGGCACTGTTCTGCGGCGACACGGTGGCCAGCGAGGCGAGCTGGGGGAGCCTGCGGTACCTGCTGGCGATCCCGGTGCCCCGGGCACGGCTGTTGACGGTCAAGCTGGTGGTCGCGCTCGCGTACTCGGGTCTGGCCCTGGTGTTGTTGGCGGGTACCGCCCTGCTCGCGGGCACCCTGCGCTACGGCTGGTCGCCGCTGCGCAGCACGGTGGCCGCCGAGCTGGAGCCCGGCGAGGGACTGCTCCGGTTGCTGGCGGTGCTCGGCTATCTGGCGGTCGTACTCCTGGTGGTGGCCGGCCTGGCGTTCCTGCTGTCGGTGACGACGGACGCCGCGCTGGGCGCGGTCGGCGGCGCGGTCCTACTGTGGATCCTGTCCAGCATCCTGGACCAGATCACCGCCCTGGGCGTGCTGCGGAACTTCCTGCCCACCCACTTCAGCACCGCCTGGCTGGGGCTGCTGTCCACGCCGGTGCAGACCGACGACGTGGTGCGCGGCTGCATCTCGGCGATCAGCTACGCGACGCTGTTCTGGGGGTTGGCGTTCTGGCGGTTCACCCGCAAGGACATCACGTCGTAGGTATCCGCCAGGCGCTGACGCCGATCCGCCCGGTGTTGCCCACGTCGACCGGGCCGTGCGGGTCGACCTCCTCGGCCGGCTGACCGGCGGCGGGTGCCACCGACAGGTACGCGCCGTCGGTGGCCACCACCGTCGAGTCGGTGACCAGGTTGCGCCAGAGGACGGTGGCGACGGCCCGTTCGCCCTTGTGCAGCGTGATCGGCTGCGGCGGCTGGTCGAAGCCCGAGGTGATGCCCTTCGCCCCGTTCACCACGGCCAGGATGATCGGCTTGCGCCGCTCGTCGAGGACCCACACCGTCGGGTACCCGTTGAGCCGGTACGGGCGGTCGCCGCAGTTGACCAGCTCCAGGCCGAGGGCGCGCAGCCCCATCGCCGCGTCCCCGCCGGTCGAGCGGATCCGGACGCCGGACGCCGGGCACTCGGCCACCGGCGCGGCGCTCGCCGACGCGCTCACGCTGGGCGCGGTCGTGACCTTGGGCGGGGGACCGGTGGGGTCGCCGCCCTGCCCCGCGTGATCGCGTGGGACGCAGGCGCTGAGCGTGACCAGCAGAGCGGCCGCCGCGCCGGTCCGTCGCCCCACGGCTGTACGAAAGATCATCTCCTGATCCTCGCGCACCGACGCGACCGTCCGCTGCCCGTCAGCCGTCGCTCGCGCGTGGGCCCGCCGGGTCCCCTGCCGGTGCCAAGACCCGCGCGCCCCGCGCCAAGATCCGCGCGCCCCGCGCCAAGACCCGCGCGCCCCGCGCCAAGACCCGCGCGCCCCGCGCCAAGACCCGCGCGCCCCGCGCCAAGACCCGCGCGCCCCGCGCCAAGACCCGCGCGCCCCGCGCCAAGACCCGCGCGCCCCGCGCCAAGATCCGCGCAACTTCCCTGTTGTTGCTGTATCCGGCGCGCCGGAGGCAGCAATATCCCTGATTTTGTGCGGATCTTCGGACGCCAAGGGGTTGCCGTCGTGGCCGAGTCGCCGCACCGGTAGCAGTCGCTTGCCCCGCATCTGGGGCAGCTCGACAGGGTGTACGGGCACCATGCCAGCCGGTACGTTGAGGGTTCGGGAGCGCTCCCAATGCGCGAAAGCTGCTGCCGGGTGTCGATCAAATCAGGGCAAAGCCGCAGCTTCCGCACTGCGCTCTGAGTTCTACCGGCAGGGATTTTCCCACTAGCAAGGAATTTATTAACATCGATGCTTTGAGGCCCCACCATGGAAGAGATCTGTCCCCTTCGATGGAGGTCTCCATGAACGTCTCTCGGCTCGGCGGGCCGACCCTGTCCCTGTTTCGCATCGTGATCGGCCTGCTGTTCACGCTGCACGGCCTCTCCTCGGTCTTCGGGTTGTTCGGCGGCAACCCGATGACCGGCAAGGCGGTACCGCTCGGCACCTGGCCGGGCTGGTGGGCCGCCCTGATCCAGCTCATCTGCGGCGCGCTGGTGCTGGTAGGGCTCTTCGCCCGGCCCGCCGCGCTGCTCGCGTCCGGCTCGATGGCGTACGCCTACTTCGTCGTGCACCAACCGGACGACCTGCTGCCGCTGCGCAACGGCGGTGAGCTGGCAGCCCTCTTCTGCTGGTCGTTCCTGCTGGTCGCGACACTCGGCTCGGGCCCGTGGGCGCTCGACTCGTTGCTGTTCAAGCGTCGCGCCGACGCGTCGGCGCCGGCGATGGCCGAGCCCAGCCCGGTGAACGCCTGACCGCACCCGTGACGCGCGTCGCCGGAGCCTCGGCGTGTCGGCTCCGGCGACGCGTGCCGGTCGAGGAGAGTCGTGCTGCGGGCCGCCAGGTCAGGCGGGCGGGCGCGGGGTGAGGACCGCGTCCAGCAGGCCCGGGTAGCGCGCGTCCACCTCGTCGCGACGGAGTCGCACCAGGCGGCTCGTGCCGGCGGCCCGGGTGCGGGTCAGGCCGGCCTCGCGCAGCACCTTCAGGTGGTGGCTGCGGGTCGCCTTCGAGACGCCGAAGTCGAAGCTGCCGCAGGCCGCCTCGCCACCCTCAGCGAGTGCCCGGACGATCTGCAACCGCACGTCGTCGGCGAGTGCGGCCAGCACTGCGGTGACCGGTACATCGCTCAGGTCGGGTTCGTGCGGCTCCATGTGACCAGTGTAACCCTTGTTCGACAATTGTCGAACAAGCTCCTAGGGTCGGTGTCGTTGGTTCGACGATACTCGAACATTGGAGCTGCCGATGCGACCCCGCGCCGCCGCCTACCCGCTGCTCGCCGCGCTCGCCTGGGGTGCGATGTTTCCCATCCTGGCCACCGCGCTGGCGAGGGTCGACCCGCTCAACCTGACCACCGCCCGCTACCTGTTCGCCACGGTCATCCTGGTCGGCATCCTGCTGATCCGGGAGGGCTCGGCCGCGTTGCGGCTCGGCGGTCGGGGAGTCGAGGTGGTGGTGCTCGGCGTGGTCGGCTTCGCCGGCTTCAACCTGCTCACCAACCTGGCGCTCGAACACGCCGCCCCGCAGCAGATCTCCCTGTTCGTGGCGACCACCCCGATCATCACCCAGCTCGTCCGGTGGGCCCGGGACGGCGTACGGCCGAAGCCCCTGCTTCTGGTCCTCTCCCTGGTGGCGCTCCTCGGCGTCGGCCTGGTGATCACCCGCGGAAGCCTGGCCGGGCTCGGCCAGTTCGGTCTCGGCGGCCTCATGATGATCGGCGCGGTGCTCGGCTGGGCCGTCTACACCCACGGCGCGACCCGGTTCGGCGGCTGGTCGCCGCTGCGCTTCACCACCCTGACCGCGCTCGCCGGCACGGCCGCCATGCTGGCCGCGAGCATCGGCGCGGACGCCGTCGGGTGGCAGCACGCGCCGGCCGCCGCCGACCTCGTGGCGGTCACCCCGCAACTGGCGTACGCCGTGCTCGTCGCCGCCGTCGTCGCGGTGCTGGCCTGGAACACCGGTGTGCAGCGGCTGGGCGCGGCCAACGCCGCCCTGTTCATGAACCTCGTCCCGGTGACCACGTTCATCGTGCAGATCGCCCGTGGCTACCGGCCGGAGGGGATCGAACTGATCGGCGCCGCGATCACCATCGCCGCCCTGGTCGCCGCGAACCTCGCCGCGCGCACCCGCACCCGGCCCTCGTCGCCGCCCCGGCCGACCGCGGTCACCGATCCCGTCGCGGTGGTCGACCCGGTGGCGGTGGCCGCCCGCTGACCCACTGGCTGGGATGCCCGGTGGAGGCGCCGGGCAACGTTGCCTAGACTCGGCGGTACAACTGCATACCTCATCCAGAGGGGCTGAGGGATACGGCCCGACGACGCCCCGGCAACCACCCCGCGCGCTCACCGCTGAGCGACAGGCGGGGCAGGTGCCAATTCCGTCCCCGCCGCACCGTGCGATGCGGGGAAAGATGAGAGGACTCTCGACATGACGTCGACGCTCGCCGCCTCCGGCATCGACACCTCCGCCAGCCCCGCCCGCGCCCTGGTCTGCCGGGCCTGTTCGGCCCGCTACCCGCTCGCCGCCCAGCACGCCTGTTACGAGTGTTTCGGCCCGCTGGAGGTCGACTACGACACCGCGGCCCTCGCCACCGTCACCCGGGAGCAGATCGAGGCCGGCCCGGACAACATCTGGCGGTACGCCGCGCTGCTGCCCGCCGGGCAGGACCCGGCCAGTCGGGTCACCCTCGACCCGGGTCTGACCCCGTTGGTGGCAGCCCCGCACCTCGCCGCCGAACTGGGCATCACCGCGCCGCTCTGGGTCAAGGACGACAGCGCCAACCCGACCCACTCGTTCAAGGACCGGGTCGTCTCGGTGGCCCTGACCGCCGCGAAGGCGCTCGGGTTCAGCCGGTTCGCCTGCGCCTCCACCGGCAACCTGGCCAACTCGGTGGCCGCGCACGCCGCCCGCGCCGGCGTGCCCTCGATCGTCTTCATCCCCTGTGACCTGGAGCAGGGCAAGGTCATCACCACCGCCGTGTACGGCGGCGAACTGGTCGCCATCGACGGCTCGTACGACGACGTCAACCGGCTCTGCGGTGAGCTGGTGGAGACCGACGAGTTCGAGGACACGGCGTTCGTCAACGTGAACGTCCGGCCGTACTACGCCGAGGGTTCCAAGACCCTCGGGTACGAGGTGGCCGAGCAGTTGGGCTGGCGGATTCCCGCCCAGGTGGTCATCCCGATGGCCAGTGGCGAACTGCTCACCAAAATTGACAAGGCGTTCTCCGAGCTGGTCGAGATCGGCCTGGTCGAGGCCCCGGCCGGCGGCTGGAAGGTCTTCGGGGCGCAGTCGGCCGGCTGCAACCCGATCGCCGCCGCGCTGCACGCCGACACCGACACGATCACCCCGGTCAAGCCCACCGGCATCGCCAAGTCGCTCAACATCGGCGACCCGGCCGCCGGCCTCTACGCCCTCGAGGCGGTGCGCCGCACCGGCGGCTGGATGGAGTACGCCGACGACGACGAGATCCGGGCCGGCATCCGCGACCTGGCCCGTACCACCGGGGTGTTCGCCGAGACGGCGGGCGGCGTCACGGCGGCGGTGCTGCGCAAGCTGGTCGCGTCCGGTCGGCTCGACCCGACGGCGGAGACGGTCATCTTCAACACCGGCGAAGGTCTGAAGACGATCGACGCGGTGGCCGCCCAGGTCGGCCCGACCCACCAGATCAAGCCGTCCCTGCGGGCGGCCCGGGACGCCGGTCTGCTCGGCTGAATCCACCGGGTGACTGGATTTTCGCTGTGAGTGTGGAAAACCCGCCGCTCAGGACTTGACGGCAGGAACCGGACGGCGCAAGATGCTCCGTGCGGGAGGGCATTTCGCCGAAGACTTTTGAAGTTCTTGCGACCCAACGCCGGAGGCGTTGTGCGAGTGTCCCTCCCGACCACGTTCGACAGGGCCAGCGAATAATCGCTGGCCCTGTCGCTTTTGCGGGTGCCAGGCTCACCGGCATGAGCATCACGATCGCGCCGTTCGACGGCACCGACCGGGCCGCGGTCGACGAGGCGTACCGGATCGGCGCGGCGGCCATCGAGGCCGACCTGCCCGACTTCCCGCCGTCCTGCCGGCAACGCTTCGACGCCCTCTTCCACACCCCGATGCCCGGCACCCGATCCCTCTGGGCGTTGGCCCGGCTGGACGGGGTGCCCGCCGGCTACCTTCAGCTCGACCTGCCGCAGCTCGACAACACCGACAACGCCACCGCCGAGCTGACGGTCCGCCCGGACCTGCGCCGCCGGGGTGTCGGTCGGGCCCTGCACGAGTACGGGGTACGCCTGCTGCGTCAGCACGGACGCAAGCGGGTGGTCGCCATGGCCGTCGCCGCGCTACCCGGCGGCCCGACCCGACCGGCGGCGGGCGCCGCGTTCGCCACCGCGATGGGCGCGCACTCCGCGCTGGTCGAGGTGCGTCGCCGACTGGAGATCGAGCGCATCGACCGGCTCGCGCTGCGGGCGGCACTGGCCGAGGCTCAGCCCCGCGCCGAGGGCTACCGTTCCGTCTCCTGGCAGGGCGGCACCCCGGCGGAGTACGTGGCGGACATCGCCTACCTGGAGGGCCGCCTGCTGATGGACGCGCCGATGGGTGACGTGCAGTGGGAGCCGGAGCAGGTGGACGCCGAGCGCCTCCGGGGCATGGAGCGCGCGCTGGACGCCCGGGGGCGGCGGCGGTACCACCTCGGAATGCTGCACGAGGAGACCGGCCGGGTCGTCGCCTGGACTCTGCTGGATGTCGGTGCCGCCGTCGACTGGCACGCCTACCAGCAGATCACCATCGTCGACCCGGATCACCGTGGGCACCGGCTGGGTCTGATCGCCAAGGCGGAGAACCTGCACCACCTGCTGACCCACGAGCCCGCCGTACGCGTCATCGACACCTGGAACGCGGCGAGCAACAGCCACATGGTGGCGATCAACGAGCAGCTCGGGTTCCGCCCGGTGGACGCCTGGGACAACTGGCAGCTCACCCTCTGACGGGTATCCGCCGCTACTGTCCGCGGACCTCCGTCATGCATGATGGCGGCATGACGGAGACCCCGCATCCCCTGTACGACAGGCACGCCGACACCCTCAACCGTGCGCTGACCGCGATCACGGAGCGGGGCTACTGGTCCGCCTATCCCGAGTCCCCCAGCCCCCGCGTGTACGGCGAGACCGCCGCTGCCGACGGCAAGGCCGCGTTCGAGGCGTACCTCGGTGGTGATTTCCCGCTCGACCAGCCCGGCACCGGCGAGCGGACCGCCACCGAGACGAGCCCGTTCGGGGTCGACCTGGCGGTGCGGTACCCGCACGCCGGCCCCGACGAGCTGGTCGCCGCCGCCTCGGCCGCGCTGCCGGCCTGGCGTGACGCCGGTCCGCAGGCCCGGGTGGGCGTCTGCCTGGAGATCCTCGACCGGCTGCACAAGCACATCTTCGAGCTGGCCAACGCGGTGCAGTTCACCAGCGGGCAGGCGTTCGTGATGGCCTTTCAGGCCGGTGGCGCGCATGCGCTGGACCGGGCGTTGGAGGCGCTGGCGTACGCGTACGCCGAGATGACCCGGCACCCGGGCACGGCCGGCTGGGAGAAGGCCGCCGGCAAGGGCGACCCGCTGCGGATGACCAAGACGTTCCATGTGGTGCCGCGTGGCGTGGCGCTGGTGATCGGGTGCAACACCTTCCCGACCTGGAACTCCTACCCGGGGCTGTTCGCCTCGCTGGTCACCGGCAACCCGGTGATCGTGAAGCCGCACCCGCGCGCGGTGCTGCCGCTGGCGATCACCGTGAAGTACGCCCGGGAGGTGCTGGCCGAGGCCGGCTTCGACCCGAACCTGGTCCTGCTGGCCGCCGAGGCCCCCGGCGAGAAGCTCGCCAGCGACCTGGCCCTGCACCGGGCCGTCAAGATCGTCGACTTCACCGGCTCCACCGAGTACGGCGACTGGCTGGAGACGCACGCCCGGCAGGCGTCGGTCTACACCGAGAAGGCCGGCCTGAACACGGTCGTCATCGACTCCACCGACGACTTCGCCGGCATGTGCCGCAACCTCGGTTTCACGCTGACCCTCTACAGCGGGCAGATGTGCACCACCTCGCAGAACATCCTCATCCCGGCCGGCGGCATCGAGACCGACCAGGGGCACAAGAGCTTCGACGAGGTGGCCGGCGGGATCGCGGCGGCGGTCGGCAAGCTGACCGCCGACCCGGCCCGGGGCGTCGAGCTGACCGGTGCGATCGTCAACGACGGGGTGCTGGAGCGGCTGGCCGAGGTGACGAAGGTCGGCGAGCCGGTGCTGGAGTCGCGGACCGTGGCCCACCCGGCGTACGCCGACGCGGTGGTGCGTACTCCGACGATCGTGAAGCTGACCGCGGACGACGAGCAGGCGTACGGCCGGGAGTGGTTCGGGCCGATCTCGTTCGCCATCGCGACCGACTCCACCGCGCACAGCCTGGAGCTGATGCGCCGGACCGTCGGCGAGAAGGGCGCGCTGACCGCCGGGGTCTACTCGACCGACGAGGCGGTGCTGGACGCCGCCGAGGCGGTCGCGGTCGAGGTCGGGGTGCACCTGTCCTGCAACCTCACCGGCGGTGTCTTCGTGAACCAGTCGGCTGCCTTCTCCGACTTCCACGGCAGTGGCGCGAACGCGGCGGCCAACTCGGCGCTGACCGACGGGGCTTACGTGGCGAACCGGTTCCGGATCGTGCAGTCTCGGCGGCCTGCTTGATCGTTGGTTGCGGTGGGGGTTTCCGGGGCAGCCCGCCCCGCTCCGGGCGGTCAGGCTTGATCCCTGCGCGGGGCGGGCTGCCCCGGAAACCCTCTCGTGGGCACGGTTGTCGCCTTCGCCTTCGCGTCCGGCTCTGGGTGGGGCACCTTGTGGTCTTGCCTTGGGAAGGGTCCTTTTATGCGGGGCGGCGCATCTGGAGTTCGGTCAGGGCGGGGATCGTGGGGTGGGGGACCCGTACGCCGGTGTCCTTGAAGCCCAGCCGCTGGTAGGCCCGGTAGGCGCGGTCGTTGCCGACCACCACTTCCAGCAGCAGTTCCGGCCGGCCACAGGCCCGTGACCAGGCGGCCACCCCGTCGATCAGCTCGCCGAGGAGTCCGCTGCCCCGCCAGGCGGGCGTGACGTACACGGCGTAGACGACGGTCAGGTCGGGCTCGTCCGGGGCGGCCGTGCCACCGGCGTGCCCGACGAGCCGGCCGCCCGGGTCGGCGACGAACTGGGCGTTGTGCGGGCCGGTCGACGTGTACGCCACGCGGGCGGCGAACTCGTTGTGCGGTCGGGCCGCGGCGTCGGCCAGGGTCTCCAGGAAGGCCAACGGCGCGTCGGCGAGCATCTCCAGGCGCAGCGCCCGCATCCGGGCGGCGTCCTGCGGTCGTACGCGGTGGATCCGCGCCTGCCGCAGGGCCGCGGCGCCCGGGTCGGTGGTCATGTCCGCATGCCTACCACAGCCGGATGCACCCGCGCCCGGTGCGGCCGGAACTCCGCCACCCGCCCCAAACACAACCATCGTCATGAATCCGACGGACCCTCGGATCACCACGAATTATGCCCGATTTGTGGTCGTGCGCTCCCGTCACTCCTCGTGTAGCGTGCGATTTCGATCACCTCTTTCAGCGGTCGCCGTCGATCGCTGTGGCGGTGGTCCACGGGTGTCCGGCCGTGCCGGGCGTTCGGGCAGGCAACGCCGCGCAGAGTGAGGGAAGTGCACCGTGGCACAGGGTTCCGTGAAGTGGTTCAACGCCGAGAAGGGTTACGGCTTCATCGCCGTCGACGGCGGTCAGGACGTGTTCGTCCACTTCTCCGCGATCGAGATGGACGGTTACAAGGCGCTCGACGACGGTCAGCGGGTCGAGTTCGAAATCGCCCAGGGTCAGAAGGGCCCGCAGGCGGAGCACGTCCGCGTCATCGGCTGACCGATCCCCCCGATCTTCTCGCCGGCGGATCCGCCCGATCGGCTGGCGAGTCGGGGCTGCGGCGCGGACGCCGGCCCGGGAAGATCGTGAACCGTTCCAGCCGATGCTGAGGAGGGTTCATGACCGACCAGTCGCCGCCACCCGCCACACCCTCCGGGCCGGGTGAGCCGAGCCGGCCCGACCCCGCGTCGCCCGGCGACGGCTCCGGCGCGTCACCCGTGCCGGGCACCCCGCCCGTCCCGGGCGCTGGCCTGCCCGGTGCGTCACCCGCGCCGGGCACCCCGCCCGTCCCGGGCGCTGGCCTGCCGCACGCGGGCCCGCCGCCGCAGGGCTGGGACCCTGCGCAGGCATGGGGTCAGCCCAGCGGTCCGCCGCCGGGCTGGGATCCCGCCCAGGGAGCGTGGGCTCAGCCCGCCGGTCCGCCACCGCAGGGCTGGGCCTTCCCGCCCACCGGCGGCTACCCGCCGGGGGCCGGTCCCTACGGCGGGCAGCCGTGGTATCCGGGGGCGCCGACCGGCTGGTACCCGCCGGGTTACGGCCTCGACCCGAACGACGCCCTGGTCACGCCGCCCGGCGGCGGCATCGGGGCCTGGTTCGACCGGTTCTGGGGCGCGCTGCGCCGGGGCTGGCGGCAGTTGGTGCCGATCATGTTGCTCACCCAGGTCCTGCCGGCGGCGGTGCTCTCGGTCATCTCCTTCGGCGTGGACCCGTCAGCCGGGTGGGAGGCCCAGGCCGAGACAGACTCGACCGGGCTGCCGGACAACTTCGCCACCGGCCTGTTGACCGTCGTCGTCGTACTGGTCGTCGGCAGCCTGGTGATCGGCCTGGTGCAGGCGCTGGGCTGGGCTGCGGGCAGTTGGGTGATCACCCGGCAGGCGGCCGGTCAGCCCGCCGAACTCGACGCGGCGCTGCGGTACGGGCTGCGCCGGGCGGTCGGCCTGTGGGGCTGGACGCTGCTGGTCAGCCTGCTCGTCGGCATCGGGGTCTGTTTCTGCGTACTGCCCGGCATCTACCTGGCGTTCGCGTTGAGCATGGCCGGCCCGGTCTACCTGTTCGAGCGGGACAATCCGATCGGCCGGTCGTTCCGGATGTTCCACGACCGGCTTGGGCTGCTGCTCGGCCGGGTGGCCCTGGTAGGCGCAGCGGTGATCATCGGGACTGTGGTGTCCAGCATCCTGGAGTCGGTCGGCACCACGGCGTTCGGCGAGGATCCGTTCGCGTCCCCGGGGGCCGCGGTCGGGGTGGTGGTGGTCATCGGCATCGCGGCGGTGCTGGCCCTGCCGGCCCACCTCGCCCAGTTGGTCGGTCTCCTGATCACGTACGCCGAGCAACGCGCTCATGAGGGGCCCGTGAACGGGGCCACACTGGCGGCGGAACTCGGCTGACCGGGCTCATCGTGCTTGCACTCGGCAGGTGAGAGTGCTAAACAAGTCATTGGCACTCGCATACCGTGAGTGCCAATGGTCGGGACGGTGGGGCCTGGTTGTGCCGGTGTGGAGACACCGGGGCAGCACATGGCCGGTCGTCGCGGGCTATCCGGCCCGGCCGAAGGACGTCGTCGTCGCCAGGTGGCGACGTCCCAAGGTGCGTACACCAGGCGGCCCATCCGGGGACACATCTCGGGTGGCCCGTGAGTGTCCAGGAGGACAACGCCGTATGGCCAAGATGATCGCGTTCGACGAAGAGGCGCGCCGCGGCCTCGAGCGGGGCATGAACCAGCTCGCCGACGCCGTAAAGGTGACCCTCGGCCCCAAGGGCCGCAACGTCGTGCTCGAGAAGAAGTGGGGTGCCCCCACCATCACCAACGATGGTGTGAGCATCGCCAAGGAGATCGAGCTCGAGGACCCGTACGAGAAGATCGGCGCCGAGCTGGTCAAGGAGGTCGCCAAGAAGACCGACGACGTCGCCGGTGACGGCACGACGACGGCGACCGTCCTGGCCCAGGCCCTGGTTCGCGAGGGCCTGCGCAACGTGGCCGCCGGTGCCAACCCGATGGCCCTGAAGCGGGGCATCGAGGCCGCGGTCGCGAGCGTCTCGGAGGGGCTGTCCAAGCTCGCCAAGGACGTCGAGACCAAGGAGCAGATCGCCTCCACCGCCTCCATCTCCGCTGGTGACACCAGCGTCGGCGAGATCATCGCCGAGGCGATGGACAAGGTCGGCAAGGAAGGCGTCATCACCGTCGAGGAGAGCAACACCTTCGGGCTGGAGCTGGAGCTCACCGAGGGTATGCGCTTCGACAAGGGCTACATCTCGGCCTACTTCATGACCGACCCGGAGCGTATGGAGGCCGTCTTCGACGACCCGTACCTCCTGATCGTCAACAGCAAGATCTCGTCGGTCAAGGACCTGCTCCCGATCCTGGAGAAGGTCATGCAGTCGGGCAAGCCGCTGCTGATCATCGCCGAGGACATCGAGGGCGAGGCCCTGGCCACCCTGGTCGTCAACAAGGTCCGGGGCACCTTCAAGTCGGTCGCCGTCAAGGCGCCGGGCTTCGGTGACCGCCGCAAGGCCATGCTCGCCGACATCGCCATCCTCACCGGTGGTCAGGTCATCAGCGAGGAGGTCGGCCTCAAGCTCGACGCCGTCGGCGTCGACATGCTGGGCCGCGCCCGCAAGGTCGTGGTGACCAAGGACGAGACCACCATCGTCGACGGTGCCGGTGACGCCGAGCAGATCCAGGGCCGGGTCAACCAGATCCGGGCCGAGATCGACAAGAGCGACTCCGACTACGACCGCGAGAAGCTGCAGGAGCGGCTGGCCAAGCTGGCCGGTGGCGTTGCGGTCATCAAGGTCGGCGCGGCCACCGAGGTCGAGCTGAAGGAGCGCAAGCACCGCATCGAGGACGCCGTTCGCAACGCGAAGGCGGCCGTCGAGGAGGGCATCGTCCCGGGTGGTGGTGTGGCGCTGGTGCAGGCCGGCAAGACCGCCTTCGACAAGCTGGACCTGGTCGGCGACGAGGCGACCGGTGCCAACATCGTCAAGGTCGCGCTGGACGCCCCGCTGCGGCAGATCGCCGTCAACGCCGGCCTCGAGGGCGGCGTCGTGGTGGAGAAGGTCCGTAACCTCGAAGCGGGTCACGGCCTCAACGCCGCCAACGGCGAGTACGTCGACCTGCTGGCCGCGGGCATCATCGACCCGGCCAAGGTGACCCGTTCGGCGCTGCAGAACGCGTCGTCGATCGCCGCGCTGTTCCTCACCACCGAGGCCGTCGTCGCGGACAAGCCGGAGAAGACCCCGGCCGCCCCGGCTGGCCCGGGTGGCGGGGACATGGACTTCTGAGTCCAGTTCCGACACACCGAACGGGGCGGGCCGCTGACGCGGTCCGCCCCGTTCGTCGTCAGGTGGGCAGTGGGCGCTGGTTACGGCGCTTCTGCGCCCGGTCGTACGGCGGCAGCAACTGGATCGGCGCGTCCACCATCTCCTGCGGTTCCTCGGTGGCCGGTCGGCCGTCGGCGCTCATCTCGGCCAGTTGCTCGGCGTCGCCGTAGTCCAGTCGGTCGAACGGCAGTTGGCCGGGCAGCTCGCCGACCGGTTTCCAGGTGATCGGCGGGCCGTCCTCGGTCTGGTCGTCATCCGCGGTCATGGCTGCCTCCTCTACCGAAACGGTAGGGGGCGTCGATGCTCGACGCGGACGAATGGATCAATGTCCCATTTGCCCGCTATTGCGCCCCGAGGTGCCGCCGGTACAGGAAGAAGACCCGCTCGATCCGCGCGCCCGCGCTGCCCGAGTAGAACGGCACCGGCCCCACCCAGCCGATCTCCGCCCGGTCCAGACCCGCCGCCCGCTGGTCCCGCAGGCAGCGCCGAAGCAGTACCCCGCCGATGCCCGAACCCTCGGCGGCCGGGGCGGTGCCCATCGGCCCGAACCAGCTCGGCCGTGACGACCCGTAGGCGGCGAAACCCAGCACCTCGCCGGCCCGCTCCGCCAGGTGGCAGCCGGCCCCCGCGCGGCCCACCGATCCGACCAGCTCACCGTCCCAGGCGCCGCCGAAGGTGGACCGGGCGAACGCGGTCAGCGCCGGCAGGTCCGCGGGCTCGGCCCGCCGTACCGTGATGCCCTGCCCGGCCAGCCGCCGCTCGGCGGCCTCCGTCGACCGCAGCGCCGGCGACCCGTCGTACGACAGGTCCGCCGTCATGTTCCAGGCGGTCCGGTCCTGCCGGTAGCCGAGCGCCAGGGCCGCGCACACCGCCGGCGTGTACCGCACGTCGATGCCCGGCCAGGCGTAGTACGGCGGGTGTCCGGCCAGCAGCACCTCGGTGACGCCCTGCCCGGCGAGCGCCCGCTCGGCCCCGGCGAGCAGCGCACGGCCCACACCCCGGCGGCGCTGCTCCGGCAGTACGGCGACCAGGTCCACGTGCCCGACACCCGGCTCGGTCGGTGACACCGAGCAGAGCACCACCCCGACCAGATCGTCGGCCCGGTACGCCCCCAGCCCGATCACCGTCCGGTCGACCGCGGCCCGGGGCCAGAGGACGTCCACGATGGCGTCCGCCTCGGCGGCGTCCTCCGGCAGGTCGAGTGCCTGCGCGCAGAGCCGCGCCACGGTGGGCGCGAGATCGAGGGCCAGTTCGGTGACGGTGATCTCGGCGTCCATGGTCGCCGACCCTAGATCACCAGTCGTCGTCCGCCCTGCTCACCCCCGGGCGGCGCGGACGGCGGCGTACGCGTCGACCTGGCCGGCGCCGGTGACGTTCGCCGGAGTCCCGCAGGCGTCGCCGGGATTGCGGGAGCGGTACGTCGGTTCGGCCGGCGTGGCGGTGTCCCGCAGGATCTGCCGGGTCCGGGCCAGATCGCCGATCAACGTCGGGTTCGCCGACCACATGAGCGCGACCACTCCCGCCACCTGCGGGGTCGCCATCGACGTGCCGTCCAGCGCCGCGTACCCGCCGCCGGGCATGGCCGACACCACGCCCACCCCGGGGGCCAGCACGTCCGGCTTGCCCACCCCGCCCGGCACCGGCCCGCGCGAGGAGAACTCCGCCACCCGCCGCTGCGCGTCCACCGCGCCCACGGTCAGCACGCTCGCGTACGGCGCGGGTGGGTCGTCGATGGACGCGCACCACGGGCCGGTGTTGCCGGCGGCGGCGACCACGAAGATCCCGGCCGCGTCCAGCGCCGTGGCGGCCGGCAGCAACGCGTCCCGGTCGCAGCCCTCGATCGTCGGGCAGCCCCACGAGTTGGTCAGCACCTGCGGGGCGCGCTCCGGCCGCCCGTCCGTGAACGGGTCGCCGCCGGTGGGGAAGGGCGCAAGCATGAACTGGAGGCAGTCCAGGTAGTGCGCCGGGCTGCCCAGGTTGCGGTCCAGGTTGACGCAGCCCACCCACTGCGCGTCCGGGGCGACGCCGATGCCGTTGCGCCCGACCGCGCTGCCCACCGTGTGGGTGCCGTGCCCGCCCTGGTCGGTCGGCGCCCGGGTGCCGTCCCACGGGTCGTACCAGGAGTCGTCGCCGCCCCGGAACCCCTGCCGCAGCGCCGGATGGCCGCCGTCCACGCCGGAATCGGAACTGCCGACCACGATCCCCGTGCCGGTCACCCCGAGCTGGGACCAGACCCGGTCCGCGCCGAGCTGACGGATGTTCCACTCCGGGCCGGTCGGTGCCGGCGCGGTGCCCCGATTCTGCCCCGCCGGGGCGGGCAGTGGCCGTAGCCGCTGGCTGACCAGTACCCGGGCCACCTCGGGCCGGCGTGCGAGCCAGGCGCGTACGGCCGGACCGCCGTCCACCTCGACCGCGTTGACCAGGTAGTACGGCACCGGGTCGAGCCGTAGCCGTCCCGCCGTGCGCCGCAGGTCGGCCTGGGTGCGGTCGGCGGTCGCCACCAGTCGCCGGTAGACCTCCGCCGCCCGGGCGTCCCGTCCGGCCTGCCCGGGGGTCCCGGCCGGGATGCCGCTCAGGTCGGCCTGCTCGCGCAGCACCACCAGCAGCCGCTCGCCGTACAGGCCGGGCTGACCGGGTCCGACGTCCACCACGCCTACCGTCACCAGCAGGACCGCCGCCGCCAGCGCGGCGACCCGGCGATTCGGGGTACGTGCCGCCGGGCGGGCCAGCAGCACCCCGTACCCGATGGCGAGGACGACCGCGACGGCGAGGCCGACGCCGGCGCCGGCCGCCACCCAGAACGGCACGTCGCGGGTGCCGACCAGCAGCAGGGTGATCTCCTCCGGATCGGTGAACGCCAGCGGCCCGAGCGTGGCCAGGCCCACCAGCCAGCCGGTCGCGGTCCGGGCGGCGCGGACCGGACCGGTCGTGTCGACGCCGGGACGCGCGGCCGCGACCGGGTCGGCGGCCGCGCCGGGCTGGGCGGCCGCGACGGGCGCGGTGGCGGCGGGCCTCAAGGTTGCGGCCCAGAGCGCGGCGAGCACGAAGCCGGTGGGCGGCAGCGTCAGCAGGGCGGGCAACTGCGCGCCGGACTGGCCCGTTCCGGCCGCGAGCAGCAGCAGCGCCACCCCGGCGACCAGCCCGCCGACCAGCACCAGCCGGGCCGGTCGGGGTGGCCGGCCGACCGCGAACCGGTGCCAGAAGGTGGTGTCCAGCAGGGTGCCCGCCAGCACGCCCAGCGCGGCGGCGGCCAGGGCCGCGAGGGCGGTCTCCAGCAGTCCGCCGAGCGCGCCCAGCCAGACCCAGGGCAGCAACAGGGCCAGCCCGGCGGCGACCGCGAGCAGCGGCACCGCGCCCCACCGGCGCGAGCCGCGCCCGGCCTTCTCCGCGCCGCCGGTGGCCTCCGTCCGCGTGGCGTCGGCCCGCGCCGGGTCGGCATCGGATCGCGTGGGGTCGGTGGGCGTGGCAGCGGTCCGTGCCGTGTCACCCTCGTCGCCCAGCGCCGGGCCGTCGCCCGGGCCGGCCGGCCGGGGGTACGCCCGCCGGCGCGCCGACCACCGCACGGCGAGCGCGCCGAGCAGCGCCGTCGCGGCCAGCAGGGCGAGGTACGCCTCGTGGTGCACGGGCGGGACCGCCCGTAGCAGGCTGAGTAGCCCGAGGGCCAGCGCACCGAGCAGCCAGAGGTGTCCGGTGGCCCGGACGGCGGCCGAGCGGGGCAGCAGGGCCAGCAGCAGGGCGGGCGTGCCGGCCAGGACGACGGCGGTCAGGCCGAGCGCCGGCCAGAGCCAGCCCACCCGGTCGCGTCCGAAGCTCAGCAGGACCTGATCGGTCAGCCAGCCACCGGTCTGGGTGGCCGCGGTGACCGCGACGATCCAGCAGCCGACGAACACGGCCGCGACCACCGGCCACGGGGAGCTGCGGTCGCCGCTTCCAGGTTGACCATGCATCCGAGAACCTTACGGCCAGCTCGAAGATCTTCAACGGTTTCCGTCAGCGATCTGCGGTGGGTCGACGTGGACCGGGGACGGCATGGGGCGGGCGGCACATGTCGACCAGCGCGGACGGCGGTTACGGTGGATGAGTGCGTGATCCCAATGTCTCCCGATCCGTCGCCGGCCAGCTCTCGCCGATCCGTCGTACGGCGGACCTGCGCCGACTCCGCGCCGAACGCTTCGACGTACTGGTCATCGGGGGTGGGGTGACCGGTGCCGGTGCCGCCCTGGACGCGGCGTCCCGGGGCCTGAAGGTGGCCCTGGTCGAGGCGCGCGATCTCGCCTCGGGCACGTCGAGCCGGTCCAGCAAGCTGATCCACGGCGGGCTGCGTTACCTGGAGCAGTTGGAGTTCCACCTGGTCCACGAGGCGCTGACCGAGCGCGGTCTGCTGGCGACCCGGCTCGCGCCGCACCTGGTCCGCCCGGTGCCGTTCCTCGTGCCGCTGCCCGCCGGCCGGGGTCTGCGCGACCTGCCGGCGCGGGTCTTCCGCCGGTCGTACTACGGCGCCGGTGTGGCCGCGTACGACGTCTTCGCCGGCCTCTTCGGCACCGGGCGGGGTATGCCGCTGCACCGGCACCTGACCCGGGAGGGGGCCCGGCGGATCTTCCCGAGTCTGCGCGCCGACGCCCTGGCCGGTGCGATCCGCTACTACGACGGGCAGGTCGACGACGCCCGGCTGGTCGTCACCCTGGCCCGCACCGCCGCCAGCCTCGGCGCCACGGTGGTGAGCAGCGCCCGTGCCGTCGGGCTGATCCGGCAGGCGCGGGAGGTGACCGGCGTCCGCGTCCGCGACCTGGAGGCACCGGCCGGTTCGCCGGACGCGGAGTTCGAGGTGCACGCCCGCACCGTCATCGCGGCCACCGGCGTCTGGAGCGACGACATGTCCCGGATGCTCAACGACGTGGGCCTGCGGCCCGGCATCCGGGTGCGTGCCTCGAAGGGGGTGCACCTGGTGGTGCCCCGCTCGGCGATCACCGGGGAGACGGGGCTCATCCTGCGTACGGCGACGTCGGTGCTCTTCGTCATCCCGTGGGGCGGGCACTGGATCATCGGCACGACGGACACCGACTGGCGGCTGGACCGGTCCCACCCGGCGGCCTCGGCACGCGACATCGACTACCTGTTGCAGCAGGTCAACACCGTGCTGGACCGGCCGTTGACCACCGCTGACATCGAGGGCGTCTACGCCGGGCTGCGTCCCCTGCTGGCGGGCGAGGCCGACTCGACCTCGAAGCTGTCCCGGGAGCACGCGGTGTTCGAGCCGATGCTCGGGCTGCTGCTGGTGGCCGGCGGCAAGTACACGACGTACCGGGTGATGGCGTCCGACGTGGTCGACCGGGCCGTACGCCGATTGGGGGGAGGGCGGGCGTCACGGACCGCCGACCTGCCGCTGCTCGGTGCCGACGGGTACGCGGCGCTGTGGCGGGACCGGGCCGACCTGGCCCGGCGGCACGGCGTCCCGGTGGGCGTGGTGGAGCACCTGCTGGAGCGGTACGGCAGCCTCACCCTCGACCTGCTGGCGTTGGTCGACGCCGAGCCGCTGCTCGCGTCACCGCTGGCCGGTGCTCCGGAGTACCTGGCGGCGGAGGTCGCCTACGCGGCGCGGGCCGAGGGGGCGCTGCACCTGGAGGACGTGCTGACGCGACGCACCCGGATCTCGTTCGAGACCAGCCACCGTGGGCTGGAGTCGGCGGAGCACGCGGCCGAGTTGATGGGTGCGGTGCTGGGCTGGGACGCGGCGACCCGGGCCCGCGAGGTCGAGCACTACCGTGCGCGGGTCGAGGCGGAGCGCCGGTCCCAACTCATGCCGGACGACGCCGGCGCGGATGCCGCCCGGCTCGGGGTGCCGGACGCACGCGGTTACGCGGCGGACCGGGGCGGCGACGATCAGGCGGAACTGCGGCCGACGGCGAGCTGACCGAAATGTAACGTTACCGAGTGGTAGCTATCGATAGCAGCCCGGATGGTGGTTTCGAACGCTACCTACGGTGGGGTAGGTTTCCGCGCGTGCTGTACCGTGCGCGCCGCCGTCTGCTCGCCCCTGTCCTCGCCGTGGTGCTCGTCGGTGCCCTGGCCGGGTGTTCGCTGTTCGGTGGCGACGACGCCGAGACACCGGCCGCGCCGCCGCCCGCCGGCACGGCGGCCGGGGTCTCGGCCCCCGAGCCCCCGACGACGGTGGCCGTGGGTCAGGTCAGCCTGCTCCAGCGGCTCGGCGCCGACGCCCCGCTGCGCACCCTGAGCGTCGAGAAGGACGGCTCGTGGCAGTGCCTCGACTGCGCCGGCGACGGGGTGACCTCCCGGGGCCGGCTGGCGCCGGAGCAGACCGAGCGGTTGCAGGTGTTGCTCGCCGACCCCCGGCTCGCCGAGGAGACCGACCAGGTCCGGCGGTACCGGACCACCTGCATCGACGCGCTGACGTCGAGCCTGCTCACCTCGTCCGGCCTGATCACCTCGCAGGACTGCCCGGGCGAGGAACGCCCGCCGGTGGCCGGCGAGATCCTGTTGCTGCTCACCCAGGCCACGCCCGCCGAGGTCAAGGGCTGATCGCAGCCCCTCAGAGCACCTTGCCGGGGTTGAGCAGGCCGGCCGGGTCCAGCGCCGACTTGATCGCCTGGTGCACCCGGACGCCGACCGGGCCGATCTCGGTCGCCAGCCAGTCCCGCTTGAGCAGGCCCACGCCGTGCTCGCCGGTGCAGGTGCCGCCCAGGTCCAGGCCGAGGCGCATGATCTCATCGAACGCCCGCCGGCCCCGCCGTACGCTCTCCGGATCGGCCCGGTCGACGACGATGTTCGGGTGCATGTTGCCGTCCCCGGCGTGCCCCACCACGCCGATCGGCACCTCGCACTCCGCCGCGATCCGGGCCACGCCGTCGAGCAGCGCGGCGAGCGCACCCCGCGGCACCGCCACGTCGTCGATCACCAGACCGCCGCTGCCGCCGGGGTGGGTGTCAGCGGCGAACTTCTCCATCGCCGGGTGGGCCAGCCGACGGGCCTGCAACAACGCCGCCGCCTCCAGCGTGTCGGTGGCCGCGTAGACCTCCTCGGCGCCGGCCGCCTCGCACACCTGCGCCACGGCGGCCAGGTCGTCGGCCGCCCGGTCGCCGGTGTCGACGGCGGCCAGCAGCAGGGCCTGCGCGTCGGTCCGCAGACCCATCGGCCGGTACGCCTCGATCGCCCGCAGGTGGGTCTGGTCCAGCAACTCCAACAGGCTGGGGGTGAGACCCTGCGCGGCGATCTGGGCCACCGCCGTACCCGCCGCCGCCGTGGATCCGAAGACCGCCACCAGCGTCAACGAGTCGGCCGGGGCGGGTCGCAGCGCCACCGTCACCTCGGTGATCACGCCGAGGGTGCCCTCCGAGCCGACGAAGAGCCGGGTCAGGTCGTAGCCCGCGACGCCCTTGGCGGTACGCCGGCCGGTGCGCAGCACCTCACCGGAGGCGAGCACGACCTCCAGGCCCAGCACGTACTCGGTGGTCACGCCGTACTTCACGCAGCACATGCCACCCGCGTTGGTGGCCACGTTGCCGCCGATGGTGGACGACTCCCAGGAGCCGGGGTCCGGCGGGTACCAGAGCCCCTGCTTCGCGACCGCCTGCGCCAGCGCGGCGTTGACCACGCCCGGCTGCACGACCGCGATCCGGCTCACCGGGTCGATCTCCCGGATCTCGTCCATCGCGACGGTGCTGAGCACCACCGAACCGTCCACCGCGTTCGCCGCGCCGGCCAGCCCGGTCCGCGCGCCCTGCGGCACGACCGGTACGCCGTGCCGGGCCGCCGCCCGGACCACCGCGACCACCTGTTCGGTGCTCCGGGGGCGGGTCACCACGAGGGGTACGCCGGCGGCGCATAGGTCGGCCTCGTCACGCTGGTGCACGCGTAGCAGGTCCGGGTCGGTGAGCACGGCGTTCTCGCCCAGGGCGGCGCGCAGGTCGTCGAGGAGTCCGGTGGGGGCCATGCCGCCGAGGCTAGGTCGCCTGCCACCGATCATCAACGCGGGCTAGCTTTGGTGACATGCTCTACCTGGACCGGCCTGCCTGGCCGTGGCGCGGTCGGCTCTGGTCGCACCTGATCAGCGACGTCTCCTACGCCGAGTTGCACGCCTTCGCCGAGGCGCTGGGCGCACCCCGGCGCGGCTTCGACCGGGACCACTACGACATCCCGGCCGACCGGTTCGCGGCTGCGGTGTGGCTGGGCGCCCGGGTGGTGCCGAGCCGGGAACTGGTCCGGCTGCTCCGGGCCGCCGACCTGCGTCGCCCGAAGCACCTCAGCGGTTCGCCGGCCCGGTGAGTACGGCCAACTCGCGGCGCAGGTTGTCGCGGGCCGGCGCCTCCCACCGTCGCGCCAGCGGCGGCAGCCGGAACAGCGCGGGCAGCGCCAGCAACCCGTTGAGGGCGCTGGCCCGGCCGCTGCGGAAGGCCGGGTCGGGCACGTGCGCGTACTCCCGTCGGATGGCCGCCGCGTAGCGGTCGTAGTCGGCCGGCGGGTCGGCCAGCACGGCGAGGTCCGCGTCGCAGAGCAGCGCGCCGTCGGGGTCGTCCGCCGGCACCCGGTGTCCGGCGGTGAGCAGGACCAGCCGGCGGACCTCGGCCACCGCGGGTTCGGGCACCCCGAGCCCGGTGAGCAGGCTCCCGGCCAGCGCCGCGCTGTCCCGTTCGTTGGCGTCGCCGACGGCCCGGGGATCGTAGACCGCGTCGTGACACCAGGCCGCCAACCGGACCAGGTCGGGCCGTCCGGCCAGCCCGGCATGGCGGTCCACCACGTCGAGCACGGCGACCAGGTGCGTGATGGTGTGGTAGTGCCGGTGCGGCTCCCGCCAGCGGGCGAGCAGCCGCTCACCGGCCCGGGTCAGGTGCTCGTCCGGTTTCGCACCGGCGGCGCGGGCCGCCGCCCACCACCGTTCCCGCAGATCGGCCACCGCCCGAGTCTGCCGCATTCCCGCGCCGCGCACGCCCGGGGGAGGATTCAGCGGGCCCGCCACGGGTAGTCGCGCCCATGGCGGCGGCCCGGGACAAGAGACCTTCGATGGTGCGGCGTGCGCCGCTGCGCGAGGGACTGGTCGACGTCGACGGGGCGCGCATCGCCGAGGCCACCGAACAGCTCAAGCACCGCGGCCGGGCCACCCTGCACGACCGGCTGCACCGGGTACGGATGGCCGGCGGGCTGGCCGTGCAGGCCGGGTTGGCGGCCGGCCTCGCGTACCTCGTCTCGCACAAGCTGCTCGGCAACCCGCAACCGGTCTTCGCGCCGATCTCCGCGGTCGGCACCCTGGCCGCCTCGGTGGGACAACGGTTCCGCCGGACCGTGGAGCTGATCGTCGGGGTGGGCGTCGGGGTGGCCGTCGGCGACCTGCTGATCTACTTCCTCGGCACCGGCGCGTGGCAACTCGGCCTGGTGGTCACGGTGGCGATCCTGCTCACCATCTTCGCCGGGGCGAGCGTGGCCATCGTCATCCAGGCGGCGGCCACGGCGGTGCTGATCGTGACGCTCAGCCCGTCCACCCAGAACTTGGAGATCCCCCGCTTCGTCGACGCGTTCCTCGGCGGCGGGATCGCGTTGCTGGTGACCGCGGTGCTGCTACCGCTGAACCCGCTCCGGGTGATCAACCGGGCCGCCCGCCCGGCGCTGGACCTGCTCGCCGCGCAGCTCGACGCCACCGCCGACGGGTTACGCAACCGGGACCGCGGCACCATCCAGCGGGCGCTGGAACGGCTGCGCGACAACAAGCAGGAGCTGGCCACCCTGACCGAGGCGATCGAGGGCGCGAAGGAGACGGCGACCCTGTCACCGGCCCGTTGGCACCGCCGCGACGAACTCACCCACTACGCCGAGGCGGCCGACCCGATCGACCGCGCGATGCGGAACTCCGGCACGCTGATCCGCCGGTCCGTCACCCTGATCGAGGACGACGAGCCGGTACCGGACCCGATGCCGGACGCGATCGGCCACCTCGCCGAGTCGGTCCGGCTGCTCAAACACGAGTTCGCGGTGGGGGAGGAGCCACAGAAGGCGCGGGAGCGCTCGCTGCGGGCCGTCAGCGAGGCCGGTCGCGCGTACGGGGCCGGCGTCGGCTTCTCCGGCAGCGTCGTGATCGCCCAGGTCCGTACCACGGCAAGTGACCTGCTGGTGGCCTCCGGCATCGAGCAGGAGGAGGCGAACCGCTGGATCCGCACCTCCTTCGGCGACCAGGAGCGACCGGTGGGTGAACCGGCCGAACCGGGCGAGGCGCCGAAACCACCCACCGCGCCGCCGGTCGGCTGAACGCCGGGCTCAGGCCACCTCGGCGAGCGCCGCGAGCAGCCGGTCGACCTGGGCGGCGGTGCTGCCCAGACCGATGCTGGCCCGCAGCGCGGTCGACGGAAGATCCCTCCGGCCGGTACGCGTGGCCGCCTCGTCCAGCAGCCGGCGGGCCAGCGGGTGGGCGCAGAACAACCCGTCCCGTACGCCGATGTGGTGCTCGGCGGCGAGCCGGGCGGCCACCGTGGCGGAGTCCTGACCGGCGACCACGAACGACACGATGCCGACTCGGGGCGCGTCCGGGCCGAAGGTGCGCAACTCCACGACGTGCGGCAGGGCCGCGAGGCCGGCCCGCAGCCGGGCCAGCAACGCCTGTTCGTGGGCGGCGAGCGCGGCCCGGTCGGCGTCGGCCAGCGCCGCGCAGACCGCCGCCAGCGCCACCGCGCCCAGCAGGTTGGGGGTACCGCCCTCGTGCCGGGCCGGGCCGGTCGTCCAGGCCACGTCGTGGGTGGCCGGCCCGACGTGGCTGGTGGCCCCGCCGCCGGCCAGGTACGGCGGGGCGGCATCCAGCCAGTCCGCCCTGCCGACGAGCACCCCCGCGCCGAACGGGGCGTACAGCTTGTGACCGGAGACGGCCAGGTAGTCCACGTCGAGCGCCTGCTTGTCGACCAGCGCGTGCGGGGCGAGTTGCGCCGCGTCGAGGACGATGCGCGCGCCGTGCCGGTGGGCCACCCGGGCCAGCTCGGCGACCGGCCACAGCTCACCGGTGACGTTGCTCGCCCCGGTCACCGCGACCAGCACCGGCAGCGCGGGATTGCTGTCGCGGCGCAGTTCGGTCAGCGCGGCGGCGAGAGCGCGGACCGCCCCGGCCGGGTCGGCGGGCACCGGCAGTCGTACCGAGCCGCGCGGCCAGGGCAGCAGGTTCGCGTGGTGCTCACCGGCGAAGGTGACCACCGTCGTGCCGGCCGGCAACGAGCGGGCCAGCAGGTTGAGCGCGTCCGTGGTGTTCCGGGTGAAGACCACGTGGTCGTCCGCGCGGGCGCCGAGGAAGTCGCCGACCGTCTGCCGGGCCCGCTCGTAGGCCAGCGTGCAGCGCCGCGACAGCGCTCCCGCGCCCCGGTGCACGCTGGCGTACCAGGGCAGCAGTTCGGTGACCGCGTCGGCCGCGGCCCGCGCGCACGGCGCGGTGGCCGCGTAGTCCAGGTTGATCTCGCCGGGCACGCCCAGCACGTCGAGCGCCGCCGACGGCGAGGACGCGAGAGCGGGCAGGCTGGGCAGCGAGGGTACGAGAGTGACGGACACGCCGGAACCTCCGGGGTCAGGGACCCCGGGTGTGCTGTCGGGACGGGGTCCGCGCTTGCCCAGCACACCGATCGGGCTGGGCCCGGTCATCACCCGGGGCACCCCACCGCGAACTCGACGAGGGTTGCCGGCCAGCAAGCCGGGGCTTGACGCTGGCGCTCGTGACCTGCCGGCAGCATAGCGGCTGTGGATGCGACCGGACCAGCCGGCGGCGGATGGCTACGCTGACCGCATGGCCGACACCCCGCCCGGTGCCCCCCTGCCGTCGCCGCCGCACCCGCCGATGGCCCCGCCCGTCGGCGGGTCACCCGGGATCCCGCCGCGCCGCTTCGGCTGGCTGCGGTTCCTGGTGCTGGCCGGGGTGGTGCTGCTCATCGCCGCGTGCGCGGTCTTCATGGTCGTCCGCCTCGGCCAGTCGCTGGGGCTCGACGCGCTGCTCATCGGGGTGGGCGCCGCCATCCTGCCGGTGCCGGTGCTGGTCGCCTGCTTCCTCTGGCTGGACCGGTACGAACCGGAGCCCCTGAAGTACCTGATCTTCTGCTTCACCTGGGGCGCGTTCGTCTCCACCGCCGTCTCGCTGAACGTGAACGAGTTCGCCGCCGGGCGGTTCGCCGACTGGGGGCTGCCGGACGCGCTCACCGCCGTGCTGGTGGCGCCGTTCATCGAGGAGTTGACCAAGGCGCTCGGCCCGATCCTGCTGCTGGTGTTCCGGCGTCGGGAGTGGTCCGGGATCACCGACGGCCTGGTCTACTGCGGGCTCTCCGCGGTCGGCTTCGCCATGGTGGAGAACATCCTCTACCTGGGCGGGTACGGCTACGCGGCCGGCGCCGACCGGTACGGCCCGGCGACCGGCACCCAGCAGGTGATCGCCATCTTCATCGTGCGGATCCTGCTGTTCGGGTTCGCCCATCCCCTCTTCACCTCGATGACCGGTGTGGGGCTCGGGGTGGCCGCCCGTACCGCCGACCGGCGGGTCCGGGTGCTGGCCCCGATCGCCGGCCTGCTGCTGGCGATGATGCTGCACGGCACCTGGAACCTGCTGCCCACGCTGACCCAGGCCACCGGCGAAGCGGTGATCATGCTGTACGGCTTCCTGGGGCTGATGGTGCCGGTGTTCTTCGGGGTGGTCGGGCTGGCCGTGTGGCTGCGCGCCTGGGAGGGCCGGCTCACCGAGCGGACGCTGCCGGACTACGTACGCGCCGGCTGGTTGAGCCCGCCCGAGGTGGCCTCACTGAGCAGCCTGGGTCGTCGGCACGCCGCCCGGAGCTGGGCACGCCGCGTCGGCGGCGACGCCGGTGCGCGTGCCATGCGCGGGTACCAGCTCGCCGCGACCCGGCTGGCCCTGCTGCGCGACGGGACGCTGCGTGGTCTGGACCGTAAGCCGGCCGACCGGGAGCGGAGCGCCGTCGAGGAGCGGCAACTGCTGGAGGCGATCACCGCGTACCGGTCGTACTTCGTGGGCCGTGACCCGCAGGCCCCGGTCGGTGTCTGGGACGGTAGCCAGTACCACCTGCGCTTCCCGGACGGCACCCAGCGGTCGGTGACCGCACCCGACGAGCCGGTGGTGCCCATTCCGGTGGTGCTCGCCCCGCCGCCCCCGGTCAGCTACCCGCCGGCCGGCTGGCCCGGGTTGCGCCCGGCCGCGCCGTGGCCGCCCGGTAACGGCTGAGCGCGGCGGGCGGCGTCGCGGACCGGCGGGGTCAGGTCATCAGGGTGGTGAGGAAGTCGCCGAGCCCCTGGGCCATCGCGATCAACGCCGCCCCGATCGCCTTGAACATCTGCGCCGCGCCGTCCGGCCGGAACGCCATGAAGTAGATCAGGAAAGCGACGCTGCCCCAGGTCAGCAGCTTCTTCACGAATACCGGCATCGTCCCTCCCCAGGGCCACGGTCGCCGGCTGGCTTCCCGTCGTACGGTCCGACAAACGGCGCGGTCGGGCCCGGGGGTGG